>DASRYK010000073.1:0-7935 GCA_035687205.1 Methylocella sp.
CTGGTACTGGAACGATGGCATTGGCGAGCCCAAGCCGGACCGCCTCTTCCGCGCCGAAAGACTCTCCAAGCAGCAGAAACTCGGCTGCTTTAGCCATGCCGATGCGCTGGGGCAAAAGAAGGGAGGAGGCGGCTTCCGGGACAAGCCCGAGACCGGCGAAAGGAAGGCGGAAGATTGTGTCCGGCGCCACATAGACGAGGTCGCAATGCAGCATCATGGTCGCGCCGATGCCGATTGCGAGGCCTTCGATGGCGGCGACGAGCGGCGTCTCGCAGGCAGCGAGCGCTTTGATGAAAGTGAAGGCTGGAAACTCCCCGGCATCTGCGCCAGGATCGAGAAAATCCGCAATATCGTTGCCGGACGTGAAGACGCCGCCCGAGCCGGCAAGAACAATTGCACCCGCTGATGGATCGCTGCTGGCTTCTCGCAAGGCAGAAGCCGCGGCGAGATACATGGCGCGGTTCAGCGCATTCTTCTTCTCGGGCCGGTTGAAGGTGATGCGAAGGACTGCGCCCTGGCGCTCGATTATGATGTGTGGCGTTGCGGCTTGCATTGCGGATGACAAGAGCCTTCGTCCCTTATTGCAGCCAGCCCAGTTTTTCTGCGCCGCCAAGGACCGCGCCCGCGCCCTCAGTAACCTCGCGCTCAAGACCGCCTGCATGCACGGCGATATTCTCGGCGAAGAAACGGGCCGTTTCGATGCGCCCCGTTAGCGATGGATCGCTGCAGCCCATAAGCAAGAGATGACGGGCTGCGAGCGCGCCGCGCGCAAGCAGTGTGCCGCCGCGGGCGATGGCAAAAAGGCGCAGATAGGGCGTGGCGCCCGCAAGCGCATCGCATGACCGCTTAACCGCGGCATCGATCATAAATTCCGTCGCCCGCTCTGCCGCGCCTACAGCCTCCGCGAGGCAAGATCCCATCCGGCCAAAAGATCCGCTAGCAGCTTCGCGCAATGCGGAAACTGCGGCCTGCATGTCTTCGATCTCGCGCCTTACGGCCTCACCATTGGAGAGCGCTAGCTTGCGCTGGACGAGATCAATCGCCTGTATGCCATTCGTCCCCTCATAGATCCCGGCGATCCTGGCGTCGCGCAGATGCTGCGCAGCGCCCGTCTCCTCAATATATCCCATGCCCCCATGGACCTGGATGCCAAGCGAGGCAACCTCGGTGCCTATGTCGGTCGAGAAAGCTTTCGCAATGGGCGTAAGAAGAGACGCTCGCTGGGCGGCGCGCTCCCGTCCAGTCTCGCACTTCACCCGGCGAGAGTCGTCGATGGAGCGCGCCGTGAGAAAGCAGATTGCCCGCGCCGCTGCGGTAAGAGCCTTCATAGTCATGAGCATCCGCATGACGTCGGGATGACGCACGATGGGGCTCATCCCTTCACGCGAATTGCCCGGCGCATGTCCCTGGCGGCGCTCCTTTGCATAGGCGAGCGCCTGCTGAAAGGCGCGTTCTGCGATTCCAACGCCCTGGACACCGACATTGAGCCTTGCGCTGTTCATCATGGTGAACATGCAGGCAAGACCTTTGTTCTCCTCGCCCATGAGATAGCCCACTGCGCCGCCATGATCGCCATAGGCCATCGTGCAGGTGGGCGAGGCATGAATGCCAAGCTTGTGCTCTAGCGAGACGCAGCGGATATCATTGCGTGCGCCAAGGCTCCCATCCGGGTTGACGAGAAATTTCGGCACGAGAAACAGCGAAATGCCGCGCGTGCCCTTTGGGGCATCGGGCAGGCGCGCAAGCACGAAATGAATGATGTTTCCGGCCATATCGTGCTCGCCAAAGGTGATGAAAATTTTCGATCCAAAGAGCCTGTAGGTCCCGTCCGCCTGGCGCTCGGCACGCATCTTGAGGGCGCCAAGATCCGAGCCTGCTTGCGGCTCGGTCAAATTCATCGTGCCAGTCCATTCACCCGGGACGAGCTTGGGGAGGTAAAGAGCTTTCAACAAGGGCGGCGCATGCGCCTGCATCGCTTCGACCGCGCCCAGCGTAAGGAGGGGGCAAAGGCTGAAAGCCATGTTTGCCGCGCTCCAAATTTCAATGCAGGCGGTATTGAGCACGGCCGGTAATTCCATGCCGCCATATTCCGAGGGCCCAGTGATTGCATTCCATCCGGCTGCGGCCCATTGCCTGTAGGCCCCGGCAAAGCCAGGCGCAGTTTCGACCTTTTCGCCTATAAGCCTCGCGCCCTCCTGATCGCCAATGCGGTTTAGCGGCGCGAGGACATTTTCCGCAAACTTTCCGGCTTCCGACAAAGTTGCCTTGGCAAAGCCCTCGCCAAGCTCGGAATAAAGGCTGCCGCTTGCGTCAGGATCGATCCCCGCCTCATGCTGCATGGAAAAAAGAAGATCGGCGACTGGCGCGCGATAGGTCATGGATGCCTCTCAATAGGCGGGGCTTGGCGGGAAAAGCCCGCTGCCGTCTCTTGCACGAGGAGATCGGCTCTTTGCAGAAGGCGCGCTGCGCCCTCATTTGCAGGCGCAGCGCCTTGAGCTTATCACCCGCGCAGGCATGAACGCCCCGCTTGCCTCTCTTCAAGCGGAGTGCACTATAAGCCGTTGCGCCTTTCGTGTCGCCGGAAACAAAAAAGCCGCATGAGCAGGGAGCCCGCCGGACCCATTGCCACCGAATGCGTTGCCGCTGATTCGTCAGGAATCGCGCGGGCTGCCGAAATCCTGCGGCAGGGCGGTCTCGCCGCAATTCCCACCGAGACAGTCTATGGCCTTGCCGCCGATGCTACATCGGACGATGCGGTTGCCAGGATTTATGCAGCGAAGGCAAGACCAGCGGTCAATCCTCTTATCGCCCATGTGGCCGATATAGAGGGAGCGCTCGCGCAAGGCATTTTCTCCTCCGAGGCGCTGCGCCTTGCGGAGCGCTATTGGCCAGGGCCGCTGACGCTGGTCCTCCCTCCGGCTTCGACGGCTGCGGTTTGCGCCACGGCCCGCGCAGGGCAGCCGGGGATTGCGCTGCGGGTTCCAGCCCATCCCGTGGCGCATGCGGTCATTGCTTCCGCAGGCCTGCCTTTGGCGGCGCCTTCCGCCAACCGTTCCGGCCGGACGAGCCCGGTCACAGCGGCTCACGTGGCTCGGGACCTTGGCGGACGGATCGAGCTCATTCTCGACGGCGGCCGCTGCCCCGTGGGCGTGGAGTCCACGATTATTTCCTGTCTCGATGGCCCCAGGCTGCTGCGCCCTGGGGGCATTCCGAAGAGCGCTATCGAAGAGCTGCTCGGCCGGCCGCTAGCGGTGCCCGCCGGGCCGTTATCCATGCTCGCCCCCGGCATGCTGGGCTCACACTATGCGCCTGAGGCAAGGTTAAGGCTCGGCGCAAATGCCCTTAAGGAAGGCGAGGCGGGTCTCGATTTTGGCGGGGTTCTTGGCAAAAGCGAAAATGTGCTTGACCTCTCGCCCGGCCGGGACCTTGCCGAGGCTGCGGCGAATTTCTACGCCTATCTCCGCGAACTCGACGCGCGGAAACCGGCTTGCATAGCGGTTGCGCCCATCCCGCAGGAGGGATTGGGCGAAGCGATCAACGACCGTTTGCGCCGCGCGGCAGCGCCCTGCGGATAATTCTTTGCTTTGAAACATGCGCATAAGACGGGACGCTTTCCGGCTCTCATGGTTATTTACAATTCTTATATAGCGATATATCGATAGTGCTGCGCTTCCGATTGTCAGCAGAGCATTTTTGCCTCAAAGCGCTGCATTCAGGCGGGGAGGGCCAGGAAGCTGACCCTTGAGGGGCATGAGCATCGGCTGGGAGCCTGCTGGCGCTGGCATCGTTCTTGAATGGACGAAGAGATGATGAATTCAGCGGTCTCGGCCGGGAACATGGGGCTCGCCCATGGAGCTCTGCGGCGTCTTTTCAGATTCCTTCTCCGTGGCGCAGCTTTTGTTGCCGCGCTGCTTCCATGCGGGCCTTTGAGCGCCGGTGAAATCCTGGCAGCTGTCGCAGCGAACTTCTCCGCTCCCATGAAGAGGATCGCGAGCGAATTCGAGAAAGAAACCGGCCACAAGGTGCTGATCTCCAATGGCACCGTTGGAAAATTCTATTCGCAGATCAAGAACGGCGCTGGGTTTGAGGTCCTTGTGTCGTCGGACAGGGAAACACCTGATAAGCTCGTCCATGATGGCTTGGCTGTTGAGAGCACGCGGTTCACTTACGCCATCGGGAAGCTTGTGCTTTGGAGCGCAGACAAAGACAAAGTGGACAGCAGGGGAGAAGTGCTCAAGAGCGGTGAATTTCAATATCTTGCGCTCGCAAACCCGAAGTTTGCCGTTTATGGCGCTGCCGGGGAAACGGTATTGAGAAAATTGGGACTTTTAGATGCTGTCAAAACCAGGATTGTGACCGCCGAAAACATTACGCAAGCCTATCAATTCGTTGCAACGGGCAATGCGGATCTCGGGTTTGTTGCTTTATCTCAGGTGATTGGCAAAGACGGAAAGATTGCGGCAGGGTCAGCATGGATCGTCCCTCAAGATCACTATCAGCCGATCAGGCAGGACGTCATCTTGCTTGCCGCGGGAAAAGACAAGGCGCCGGCGCTCGCTCTTGTGAATTACTTCCGGACGGAGAAAGCCCGCTCGATCATTCGAGCCTATGGATATGACTTTTAAGAGGATCTCCTCATGAAACTCCGCATCAAACTGGCGGTGCTCGCGCTTTCCAGCCTCTTCCTTACAACGGCGGGCCGGGCCGAAGAGATCACGGTCGCTGCAGCAGCGGATCTCAAGTTCGCTATGGACGAGATTTCGTCAGCCTTTCAGCAGGAACACAAGAAAGAAAGGATAAATGTCGTCTATGGCTCTTCTGGAAAATTCTACACACAGATCAAGGAAAGCGCGCCTTATGACATCTTCTTTTCGGCTGATGTCGGCTATGCCAGGAGTCTCTATTCTGAAGGTTTGGCAGTAACAAGGCCGGCACTTTATGCGCTTGGCCGCATTGTCCTTTGGAGCCCCGCTCTTGATGCCGCGAAAGTCAGTCTTGATGATTTGGCGGGCAGCCAGTTTCAAAAAATCGCAATTGCCAATCCCAAGCACGCTCCCTATGGCAAGCGGGCGGAAGAAGCGCTGAGGGCGGCGGGCGTTTGGGAGAAGGTAGAGGACAAGCTTGTGTTCGGCGATAACGTCGCCCAAACAGCCCAATTCGTTGAGTCAGGCAACGCCCAGATCGGGATCATCGCTTTGTCGCTTGCTCTAAGCCCGGAGCTTTCCGCAAAAGGCGGTTATGCGCTGATCCCCGAAAAACTGCATGAGCCTTTGGAACAGGCCTATGTGATCACGAAACATGGCGCCGCGAGCGCGCTCGCAAAACGCTTTGTCCAATTCATGAAAACCCCAAAGGCGCGGCGCATTATGGTCCGATACGGATTCGTTCTCCCCGGCGAAACTGCATCGAAGTAATGCCTTTATGTTTACGGCGCAGGACATCTCCGCACTTCAGCTCACTCTCAAGCTTGCGGCGACCGTGACGGTGCTTCTGATTGTGACCGGAACGCCGATCGCATGGTGGCTTGCGCGCACGAAATCGTTCTGGAAGGGCCCGGTGAGCGCCTGTGTTTCGCTGCCCTTGGTTCTGCCGCCGACCGTGCTCGGTTTTTACATGCTTCTTGCCATGGGCCCCCATGGGCCTATCGGAAAGCTGACCTCGTCCCTGGGGCTTGGCACCTTGCCATTCACCTTTCAAGGACTTGTCGTGGCGTCTTTGTTTTATTCACTGCCTTTCGTCGTTCAGCCGATCCAGAATGCTTTCGAAGCCATGGGGGACCGGCCGCTGGAGGCCGCCGCGAGCTTAAGGGCGGGGCCATGGGATGCGTTCTTCACAGTCGCCGTGCCTCTCGCGAAACCTGGTTTCGTAACCGGCGCTATCCTCGGATTTGCCCATACGGTTGGGGAATTTGGCGTCGTCCTCATGATCGGCGGCAACATTCCCGATAAGACCCGCGTCGTATCGGTGCAAATCTATGACCATGTGGAAGCCTTTGAATATGCCGAGGCTCACAGGCTTGCGGCGGCCATGGTTGTCTTCAGTTTTGTTGTCCTGCTGGGCCTGACAGCAACCAAAAAAGCAAAGGCGGATGAATAACGCTTCCGGCGGCGCCCGGATCGTTGCCCGGTTTAAGCTTAGCTACAGCGGCTTTGAGCTTGACGCACGTCTCGATCTTCCGGGCAAGAAGATAACTATCCTCTTCGGGCACTCCGGCTCAGGTAAAACCACGCTCTTGCGCTGCATGGCCGGGCTTATCCGCGCCCCGAACGGATTTATGGCCGTTGGGCCAGATCTCTGGCAGGACGAAGCGCAGGGCATTTTTCTGCCTGTTCACCGGCGCCCAATTGGCTTGGTTTTCCAGGATGCGAACCTTTTCCCTCACCTGTCTGTCTTGAAAAATTTGCGATATGGGATGAGGCGGGCGGGCGCCGGGGATGCGCGAGACGCCCTTGGCTCAATCGTTTCGTTGCTAAGCCTTGAGCCGTTGCTGGGCAGAATGCCAGAAACGCTGTCGGGCGGCGAGCGCCAGCGCGTGGCGATCGCCCGCGCGCTCCTCACGCGTCCCCGCCTCCTCCTCCTTGATGAGCCCCTCGCCTCCCTTGATTTTAAGCGCAAGCTCGAAATCCTCCCCTATCTCGAGCGCCTGCGCAGCGAGCTCGACATTCCAATCGTCTATGTCACACACTCGCCGGACGAAGTGGCGAGGCTTGGCGATCATCTTGTGATTATGGAGGGCGGAAGCCCTCTTGCGAGCGGCGCGCTTGCCGAGGTCTTGACGCGGGTGGATCTGCCTTCTGCATTCCTCGATGAAGCAGGCACCGTGCTCGATGTGAAGGTCGGCGCGCATGAGGGCGATGGGCTGACCCGTCTCGATTTTGAGGGGGGAGCGATTCATGTCGCGCGGCGCAAGGAGGCGGTCGGCCAAACTATGCGCTGCCGGGTCCATGCGCGCGATGTCAGCATCGCGCTGGCCAGGCATGATGACACAAGTATTCTCAACATCCTGCCTGCCACGGTGGCGGATATCGGCGAAGCGGGAACGCCGGGGCATGTCCTTGTCTTGCTCATTCTTCCCGCAGGCGCGAAATTACTGGCTCGCATCACCAGCCGGTCATGCAGGCTTCTCGGGCTCAAGCGCGGGCTCGCTGTCTGGGCGCAAGTCAAAGCGGTGGCCATCCTCGGATGAAGATCCCGGTTTTGAAAGGATGCGCACTTGCAGTCAACGGATAAATCTTGAGCGTTACTGTTAGCGCTGAGAATCTCCTAGTAGTTAAGCTTTAGCTATCTCTATCTTCCATGAAAGCAAGCGTGAAAGGCTTTCTTCCGTGGCTGAGCTGAAAATGCGCTTCGGGACTGGCCGCATAAGCCGCCCTCATAGTTGCCGGTCGCAGGCCTTCGTGCTTATCGAGGCCCTCTGGCTGGATGAGCGGCAAATTGCCGCCCCGCCGCAGGGGCTTTCCTGAGCCTGGGGGAGAGGACGCTCATTCAAGGCGCAAGCCGGTGGCGGCCGGATGACGCGGGCGCATTAAGCGTTGGACTTTGTATGACACATCGGTTACGCGTCGGAGCCCGGCGCGGAGCTTGTCCGTGGGCTGAGGCCGCGCAGCGGGCTATGCTGCCGGACCGCCCGGACGGGGTTCGTGTTTCCGAAGGGTGTTTCTGGTTTCGCCTGGGACACCGGGCTGCGCGCGGAAAGCTGTGCGAGCGCCTTGCGGCTGGAGACAGGCTTGACCGCTGCGGTCCGCCGGGGGCAAGCGCGGCCTGCGGGCGTCAACTGGCGCAGGAAGAGGGATGCGGCACTCTTCCAGCTCACACAACCAAACGACGAAGAGAAAGAGTGTTATGGAAACGTCAAGAGCGTGCTTTCTGGCTCTGTCTGCCGTCATTGCGGCAGCAACCTTGTCCGGCTGCGGCCGCGGTAGCGACAGTCCTGTG
>DASRYK010000074.1:0-65595 GCA_035687205.1 Methylocella sp.
AAAGCCATGCTTCTCTTTGTATCCCTAGCGATGACCTGCCTGTTCCTTGCCTCGATTTGGCTGCGTCTCTTTGCCGGGGCCGCCAGCGCCGGCTGCCGCCAGCCTCTTTTCCGAGCCCGGCTCGAAGACCGCTGGCTTCCCGTCTATTCGGTGGTCATAGCGCTTTACCGCGAAGCCCGGGTCGTCCCGCAGCTCGTCTCAGCGCTTGGCGCGCTCGACTATCCCAAGGGAAAGCTCGACATCAAATTCGTGATCGAGCACGACGATCTTGCAACGAGGCAGGCGATTGAAGCCAGCCATCTGCCCGCAAATTACGATCTTATTGTCGCACCTCCCGGCCATCCGCGGACCAAGCCGCGGGCGCTCAATGTCGCTTTGCCTCTCGCACGCGGCGAATTTCTCGCCGTCTTCGATGCTGAGGACCGTCCGGCGCCAAGCCAGCTGCGCGAGGCGGCGGAATGCTTCCTGCGCTCCCCGCCGAAGCTCGCATGCCTTCAAGCAAGGCTCGCCATCGACAATGTCGAGGATTCCTGGCTGACCCGCCTCTTTGCCATCGAATACGCCGTCCTGTTCGATGTCCTGAACCCAGGCTATGCGGCGCTCGGCCTGCCCGTGCCCCTTGGCGGCACATCCAACCACTTCCGCACCCATGCGCTTCGCAAGCTCTGCGGATGGGATGCCTGGAATGTCACCGAGGACGCCGATCTCGGCTTCCGTATTGCCCGGGCAGGCTATGCCATCGGCGTGCTTTCGTCCTCTACACAGGAGGAGGCGCCAGCCCGGCTCGGCGCCTGGCTGAGGCAGCGGCGGCGCTGGTCGAAGGGATGGATGCAAACTCTGCTCACCTTGACCCGCACTCCCCGGCGCCTTGCGGGGGAGCTCGGCTCCGCCAGCACCGTGGCTACCGGCCTGATGCTGACGAGCCTCGTGGCTGCTCCTCTGCTCTGGCCTTTCTTCACCGCGCTCCTTCTCTACGATCTTCGCTCAGGCCTGCCCGCGCCTGGCGGCTGGCTTGCGCTCACGATCGCTGTGCTTTGGCTGTCGACGCTGCTGTTCGGCGCGGCTTCGATCGCCTGGCTCGCATTGCTTGGCATGCAGCGGCGAAAATTAACTTCTCTCTGGCCCTGGCTGCCTCTTCTACCCGTTTATTATCTTCTGACATCCGCCGCCTCATGGCTTGCGCTTTACGATCTCAATGTGCGGCCATTCCATTGGCATAAGACCGAGCATGGGCTTGCACGGACATCGCGGCAAGAGGCCCGCGCGGCCTTGGCCCGTGAGGATTTGGCGGGCGGCCACCCGGAGAAACCGGAATTCCGGCGCTGGCTCGCATCCGGAGCTGCAAGCGCGGCGAAACTTGGCCGCGAAGCGCGGCGCCATCTCCTCCTTTTTCTGATGATCGCAAGGCGGCGTCACTTCAAAGCGGCTGGTCAGCGCAGGAAAAGCCGCAGAAGCCCTTGAACGTTCGCAGCTGCTCCCCGTTGCCGCGCATTATTTTTGTGACCGCCAGCGAAGCCGTCTGGCAATCAACGATTTCGGCGGTGCAGCGCGCTCAATTGCCACAATCCTATGTGCAAAAGAGAGAACTACCTTAAGCCAAAAGGAGGCCGGGATCATGTCGTCACCATGGCCGGGCGCCCTGCTTGGCGCTCTCGCTGGCGCTGTGGCGGGGGCAGCGGGCGCCGCGCTTTTCGGCCCGCAGATCATGCGCCATGCGCGCCCCGCCGCCAAGGCGGCCCTGAAGGCCGCGCTCATTGCCGCCCACGAAGCAAGGGTTCGCGGAGCTGAATTTGTCGAAGCGGCCGAGGATCTCTATGCCGAGGCAAAAGCCGAGGTTGCGGCGGAAACGGCGGCTCAGGCCGCAGAGAGCGGAGAAACCTCCCCAGCCGCGCCCTGACCTTCCCTTTTCTAAAGCAGGTTTCCGATGGATGCGCCCATGAATAATGCGCTGCCCATGGCCGAGACCGCCCATGTGATTCCCGGCCGGACGCGCTTGCGCATAGCCGCGCAGCGCGGCAATGCAGCATTTTTCGAGTCGGCCGCAGCCATTCTAAGAGCCATCCCGGGCGTGTCCAAAGCCGAAGGCCGGCCTTTGACCGGCAGCCTCGTGATTCACCACGATGCTCCCCTCTCCCTCATAGTCGCGGCCGCGCTTGAAAAGCGGCTTTTCGCTGTTGCGGAAAAAAACCCTGCCCCGGCACCCGAATGGCCTGAGCTTCCGCTTGACTTGCGCAGCGCGGCCCGAATTGCCTTGGGCCTTTTGGCTTTTTGGCAGTTCATTGAGGGCCGCGTTCTGCCGCCCGCTTTGACCCTCGCGTGGTATGCCGCACGGCTTGCCCCTTTGCCGGCAGAGACGGATGAAGGGGATGCAGGGAACGGCAGCGATTGAGTCTCCCGGAGAAGGGAGCAGCGCGGCGCAGACGCCGCTGTTTAATCTTACCAAAATGTTTCACGTGAAACATTTTGGTAAGATTGGCGCCTGGGGGGCAAAATCCTTCCGGCCGCGCCTCCGCAAGCGGTCATGCGTCCGCGCGGAGCGCTGATCTCCGGGCAATGCGGGATGGGCTCAGATTCTGATCCTTCCCCTGCGGTTTTTGAGCTGGAGCCATGACCTCAGACACCAAGACCGCTGCCAGCGCTTTCCGTTTGGTATTCTTGGCTCACTCTCATTCCGGGCGTGCTTGCGGTTCTTGCGTTTTTGGTGCTCGTCCGCGACCCGGAGCAGTCGCCGAATCCGGCGATGAACTTCCTTTCAGCGCTGCGCGATCTGCCCGCCTGCTTTAAGCGTTACCTTGCAGCCGCCGGCATCTTTGGAACCGGTGACTTCTCGCACAGCCTCCTCATTCTCACAGCCACCCAGCTGCTGACGCCATCCTTGGGCCTCGTCGAGGCGTCCCAAGCCGCGGCCTTCTCTATGTCTTCCGCAATATCGTCCAGGCCGCCGCGCCCTATCCAGCCGGTGCTGTGGCGGACCGCTACGGCCAGAGAAACATCCTTGCCGCTGGTTATGCGCTGGGCGTGCTCGCTGCAACACTGACCGCCCTCGCTTTCGCATCTGGCGCTGGCAGCCTTGCTCTGCTGGCACCCGTCTTCTTCGTTGCAGGCCTCTGCGCTGCGGTTCAAGAGGCTCTTGAGTCAACCGTGACTGCCGAGATGGTCAGCCCCAGCATGCTTGCGATGAGCTATGGAGCGCTTGGCACCGTGAATGGCGCAACAAAATTTGTTTCGAGCACGGCCGTCGGCCTCCTCTGGTCCGCAATGTCACCAGCATTCAGCTTTGCCGCTGCGGCAATCCTGATGGCGGCGGGCACCATTGCGCTCATCCGTCTGCGTTAGAAAGGGGACGCCACCCAAATTCCCGTTGGAGCGAAAGTGCCGCTCTGCCCCGGCTCGGGGGCCCTGATCGCGGGAATCCCAAGGTAAAAGAGCGCCGGCTCATGAATGTCGGCGCTCAAGCGCCGCAAAAAGCGCATCGTCCTTGTCCACGGCCACATTGGGCGTGGTCAGCAATGCCTCCCCGTAAAAGATCGAGTTCGCGCCTGCGACCAAGCAGAGAATTTGCGCCTCACGGCTGAGATGAGACCGGCCCGCCGAGAGACGCACCCGTGCGGCAGGAAGCACGATTCGCGCCGCCGCGATCATCCGCACGAAGTCGAGAGGATCAATGGGCTCTTGCTCCCCGAGCGGCGTTCCCTCGACGGGGACGAGCGCATTGATGGGCACGCTTTCTGGATGGGGATCGAAGGAAGCAAGCACTTGAAGCATCGAGGCGCGGTCTCTCACGCTCTCTCCCATGCCGATGATTCCGCCGCAGCACATTTGCAGCCCGGCCTCGCGGACGGCGCGAAGAGTCGCGAGCCGGTCATCGTAGCTTCGCGTCGTGATTATTTTTGCGTAGAATTCGGGGCTCGTGTCGATATTGTGGTTGTAGGCGGTGAGCCCCGCTTCCTTCAGCCGCTTCGCTTGGGCCGCGTTCAGCATGCCCAGGGTCGCGCAGGCTTCCAAGCCCGTCTCGCGCACGCCACGGATCATGTCGAGGACGCGGTCGAAAGCTTCGCCGTCCCGCACGCTCCGCCAAGCCGCGCCCATGCAGAAACGGTCGGCGCCTGCCGCCTTGGCGCGGCAGGCTGCAGCCAGAACGGCCTCTGTCTCCATCATCTCGATCTTGCCGAGATGCACCTCGCGGTGATGCGCCGACTGGGGGCAGTAGGCGCAGTCTTCCGGGCAGCCGCCTGTCTTGATGCTGAGAAGAGACGCTTTTTGCACATCGCTCACTTCATGGAACTGCTGGTGAATGCGGTTCGCCTCGGCGATGAGATCGAGCAAAGGCAGCCAGAAGAGAGCGGCGATTTCGTCTGTGCTCCAGTCGTGCCGGATGAGCGGGCGCGCTTTTGGCTGTTTCATGCGGAGCCCTTTCGGCGCAAATCGGGGAGCGATTCATGGACCGGGCGGGAGCATTTTGCAACCGCAGGGATTCCGGAAAAGCCGTTCCAGAGGTCAGCCTTTCGTTAAGGTCCATTGCACGATCGGCCGGGCGGGCGACCAGGCTTGAAATGTGCCAAGGGCATCGGCCCGCGAAATTGCGATCCGTGTCAGCTCGCCGCCCTGCGCGTTAAACCGGCGCATGAGTTCAGCCTCGGTTTCAAGCGTCACCGCATTGACGACGAGCCTACCGCCGGGCGCAAGCGCGGCAAGGGCCGCGTCGATGAGACCCGCATCGCTTGCGCCGCCGCCAATGAAGACGGCTTGAGGCTGAGGCAGGCCCGAGAGCGCCTCTGGCGCCCGGCCGGTGACAACTTCGATCTGCGGGACGCCGAGCCGGTCTGCATTGCGGGCAATGAGACGCGCCCTGTCTTGCCGCATCTCGATCGCTATGGCGCGGTTGGCGGGGCTTCTCAGCAGCCACTCAATCGAGATCGACCCAGAACCCGCGCCAATATCCCATAAGAGCTCGCCGCGCCGCGGGGCGAGCGACGAAATGGTGATCGCCCGCACCTCCCGCTTGGTGAGCTGCCCATCCGTCTCGAACCAAAAATCCGGAAGCCCGCTCGCCCAAGGCAGCGTGCGTGATTGCGCCCCTGCGGCAATTTCGAGCGCAACGAGATTGAGAGGATCGATACCCGCAAGCGCAAAAGAGGAAGCCCGCGCCTCTCGCACGCGCTCCCGCGGCCCGCCCATGGCTTCGAGCACCACGATCCGGGAATCCTCAAGCTTCATCTCGCAAAGGAGCCTTGCAAGGCGCGCAGGCGTCGCCCCATCGCAGGAAAGGCACAGAATTCTTGCCGCAGGCTGGAGAAAGGGAATGATCTGCGCGAGATCGCGGCCGTGGACCGAGACGAGGCAGCAATCCTGAAGGCTCCACTTGAGCCTGGCCGCCGCGAGGCTGAAAGCGGAAGGGGCCGGGAAGCACTCCATTTCCTCCGGCGCGACATGAGCGCTGAGCAGGCTTCCCACGCCATAGAAAAAGGGATCGCCCGACGCGAGGATGCAAACCGGAAATCCGCGGTAGGCAAGAATGGCGGGGATGGCATCGGTCAAAGGCGAAGGCCAGCTCAGCATCTTGGCGGCAAGCGGGCCTGCAAGCTTAAGGTGGCGCTTGCCGCCAACAACAAGCCAGGCTTGCATCAGCCTCGCCCGCGCGGCAGGAGAAAG
The DNA here is from genome assembly GCA_035687205.1 of Methylocella sp. Lineage (GTDB taxonomy): Bacteria > Pseudomonadota > Alphaproteobacteria > Rhizobiales > Beijerinckiaceae > Methylocapsa. The sequence continues at coordinate 5,653 of DASRYK010000074.1, forward strand.
CGCGGCGGCGCCCTCCTCGCCAATACCGATGAGCGTCAGCCATTTCCCCGGTGTTTCCCTTGTCATCGCGGCAGATGCATGTTTTTCGGGCGGAAGCCATGCGGGTTCTGATTCTTGGCGGGACGTCGGAAGCCAGCAAGCTTGCGGAACTCCTTGCCGCAGAGACCGGCATCATGGCCGTTTTGTCTTATGCTGGCCGCACCACCGCCTTGCGTGCGCCGCCCATCCCCTATCGCACCGGAGGCTTTGGCGGCATCGAGGGGCTTGAGCATTATCTGCGCTCCGGAAGAATCGATGTGCTTGTCGATGCCACGCATCCTTTTGCAGAACAAATTTCGCGCCATGCGCAAGCCGCTGCAGCGAGGGCGGGCATCCCCCTTGTTGTCCTGTCGCGCCCGCCCTGGGTGCCAGAGGCAGGGGACCGCTGGATCGAAGCTTCCACCATGGCGGAAGCAGCGCGCGCGCTCGGCGAGGCGCCGAAGCGGGTTTTTTTGACGATCGGGCGGCTGCAGATTTCTGCTTTTGCCGCGGCGCCGCAGCATTATTATCTGATCCGGACCATTGAGCCGCCAGGGCCGTTGCAGGACCTGCCGCGCGCCAAGGTCATCCAGGGCCGGGGCCCCTTCGAGGCCTCTGCGGAAGCGGAGATCCTGCGCGCTGAATCGATTGATGTGATTGTGACCAAGAACAGCGGAGGAGAGGCGGCTTATGCCAAGATTCTCGCCGCCCGGCAGCTCGGCTTGCCGGTCATCATGGTCGCAAGGCCGCAAGAGGCTGCGGCTGCCGCCTTCCATGATCCCGCGGATGTCTTGGATTTCCTCTGCCGTCATAAAACGGCCTTGGCGCCGCGCGGCGTATAAACAAAAGGCGGGCCGTTTTCGCGGGGAATGATCCGTGTCTCGCTCGAGCCGATGATGATCAGCGTGCTCATATCGGCCCGGGAGGGATCGGCGGCCCCCAAAACCGTCACAGACACGTCTTCGTCCGCTCGGCCGAGCGCGCGGGCAAAAACCACCGGGGTCGCAGCGTCTTTCATGCTGCGCAGCAATGCGAAGGCGTCGCAGATCCGGCCCGGCCGCGCCTCGGAAGCAGGATTGTAGAGCGCGATCACGAAATCGGCGGCGGATGCAGCCGCAAGCCTCCTTTCGATGACTCCCCATGGCTTGAGATTATCCGACAAGGAAATTGCGCAGAAATCATGCCCCAAAGGCGCGCCCGCTCTCGCCGCTGCCGCCTGCATTGCCGTAATCCCGGGGCTCACCGCAACGTCAATACTGCGCCAGCGCGGCTCGCCAGCGATGGCTTCGAAAACTGCCGCGGCCATGGCAAAGACGCCAGGGTCGCCGCCCGAGACGAGGACAGCGCGGCGGCCGCTCTCCGCAAGATGCAACGCGTGCCGCGCACGGGCGAGCTCTTGCCCATTGCCGGTCGCGTGGCGCGCTTGGCCTTCTGCGGGAGGAATTCTTTCAAGATAGGAGGAGTAGCCGACCAGGTCCGTTGCTCCAGCAATGAGCTCGGCGGCCTCGGGCGTCATCCATTGGGCCCCCCCAGGGCCAAGACCAACGATCCGCAGGGATCCGCGCGTGCTCAAGGGCGCCTTCCCCGGCCGGGGATGAGGATCGACGAAAAATAAGGGGCATGGCCATCGGTCTTGGCGGCAAGAGGAATAACCGCCTCTGCTTCTGCCGTGCCATGCTCGACATAGACCGCCTGGGCGAGGCGGCCTGATTCGGCGATCGCATCGCGAATCTTAGCAAGATTGCTGCCTATCTTGATGATCACCAAGGCGTCGCTGCGTGCGAGATGGCTGAGGAGCGCTGCCCGTTCAAGCGTGCCAGGCAGGACGCTCAAGACATCATCGCCCCAGGCGATGGGCGCTTGGGCGGCGCTCCAGCAGCCAGACATCCCCGTAACCCCTGGGATAATCTCCACATCGAAACGGCCTTTAACCCGCAGGAAAATATGGATGAAGGAGCCGTAGAACAGGGGATCGCCTTCGCAGACAAGAGCGACGTCCCTGCCTTCCGAAAGATGCGCAGTGAGCGCATTTTCAGACTGAGCATAAAAGCGGTCGAGAGCCTCTGCATAGGCGGGGCCGCTGAAAGGCTCCTCCGTGGTCAAAGGAAAATGCAAGGGCAGGAGGCAGCACGCAGCCCCCGCCCAGCGCTCGAGGATCGGATGAGCCCGGCCGCAAGCGCCTTTCTTCGCGAAATAAGCAGCAACGGGGACTGCGGCGAGAAGCTTCGCGGCCTTCACCGTCACGAGGCCGGGATCGCCTGGGCCGAGGCCAACGCCGAAGAGACGGCCCTTTGATGGCGGTTGGCTGCTCATAGGGCCTCGCTGGCGATTGCATTTAAGGCCGCTGCGGCGACTGCGCTTCCGCCCCTGCGCCCGCGGAGTGTTATGAAAGGCACAGGGGAGCCAGCAATCAAAGCGTCTTTCGATTCGGCGGCGCCAACAAAGCCGACGGGCATTCCCACGATGCAGGCGGGCCTTTCCTCCGTGCCGGGCAGCATCTCCAGCAAATGGAACAATGCGGTTGGCGCATTGCCGATCACGGCAATGGCGCCGTCAAGCTTGCCGCGCCAGAGCTCAACGGCGGCTGCGCTGCGGGTCGTGCCAAGATCTTGCGCAAGCGTTGCGGCTGCCGGATCGCCGAGAGTGCAAAGGACTTCGTTTCCGCGCGGCAGCCGCGCGGCGATTATGCCGCTTGCCAGCATTCTCGAATCACAGAGAACCGGCGCCCCTTGCCGGAGAGCTTGGCGCGCCCGCTCGACGGCCCCTTTTGAAAAAACGATGTCGGGCGCAATATCCACCATCCCGCAGGCATGGATCATGCGCACGGCGACATGCTCTTCGTCCGGCGCAAAACGCGAAAGCTCGGCTTCGCTGCGGATCGTTGCAAAGGAGCGGCGGTAGATTTCCGCGCCGGCGCGCAGGTAATTGTAGCGGCGCAAAGCCGGGCTTTGGATCATGACGGAGCCGGCTTGCCCCGCCGTCCAGCGCGGCGCGCGATTTCTTCGAGTTTCTCCCGCACTGCCGCCAGAGTGAGCCCGGCAGCATTGCCAATATCTTGACCGAGCCTCTTTGGATTTGCTGCCAGATCGTAAAGCCCCGCCCGCGCGACGAGCATCAAAGGAGCATCCGGCTTCCGGCCGCAGGACTTTTCGCAGCCCGACACATGGAGCGGGATCCCGATGCTCCAGAGCTGCTCCACGGCTGGCTGCAAAGCCAACGCATCGGCATGGGTGTTGGTCGTGCCTGATTCGCAAGCGCCTGAGCCGCCGCAGGCCGAGATCGCGGCTCGCGCGTCGCTGCAATCGGTGATGAAGCCCTGGGCGCAAAGCTCTTCCTCAAGGGATTTGGCATGGCCTTCCTGCACATGAGGAAAGAGCAGCGCGCGCCAGGGCGTGAGCCTAATCTCGCCGGAAGCGAACTTCGCGGCAGCGCAGGCGGCAGCCTCAAGCATGCGGGTATCGAGACGCCCGAGCGTGGCTCCGGCCCCAAAGCAGGCGGTGCCATTGACACGGAAAAGCCCAATGGGACAGGGCTCTTTGGCGAGACCTGCTGCGCGCGGCTTATGAAGGTGAAGCCTCGCCCGCGCCGCAACGGCCCCCGCCCCGAGCCGCTCGACAAGGCTGCGCATTCTTCGCGGCGGGTCTTTCAGTTGCGATGCAAGGCTCAGAAATGCCCAAGCAAGCCGCCGCGCCACAAACGGGATCTGGCGCGGCGGGCAATGTCCCAGGAAACTGGCATCATCCGCGCAGCCGCCAATGCCTATGGCGAACGACTGGCTCTCCTCATCCCAGTCGAAACGCACATCGGCGCTGATGCGCGCAAGCGAAAGCGCGCTTCCGCCGTCAATAAGAAAGCAGAACTTCGCTGGCAAGGCGTGAAGGCCGCTTGAGCCTGAGAGCAGGGCCTCGAGATCCTTGGCCGCAGCTAGCGCATCTTCCCGTCCGTCGAGACCGGCTAACGGGTCAACAAGGACGTTGCGGACGGACTCTGCTGCGGCGGAGGGATCCATCATCCCAAGGCGGGCGATCACTTCCGTAAGGCGGGGAAGAGCGTCTCTGTGAAGGCCGCGGATTTGCAGATTGGCGCGGCTTGTGAGGTCGAAGAGCCCGTTGCCGAAGGTGCGCCCGGCCGTGGCGATCTCGCGCAGAGCGGAGGAGGAAATGCTGCTTCCGCTGATCTTCAGCCGAACAAGCAGCCCGTCTTTCGCGGGCATGGGCCGGAGAACACCAGGGCACCAGCCTTTAAGGGCATAGGCTTTTCCGGTCATGCCTGCTCCCCCTGGGTGAAGGCGGCAAGAACGGCAAGCGCCGAGTTGCTCCGGGTTTGCCAAAAGCCGCGGGCACGGGCGTTCTCAAAGCATTTCGCAAGAGCGCGGGCAGCCCTCGGATTGGCGCTCATAAGAAATTCCCTCACTTCAGGTTTCCCAAGCGTCGCCCCGAACAAAAGATCGAAATGCTGGCTCCCCACCGCTTCGCTCAGCACCGCGAAAGCATAAAGATTGTCGGCCGCTGCCGCAATTTCCGCCGCGCCGCGATGGCCGTGCCGCATCTGGCCTGCGATCCAGCGCGGATTGGCGGCCCGGCCGCGCACCACTCTTGCGATTTCCTCCTTCAAAGTGCGCACCTTGACCGAAGCCGGCCTCGCGGTATTGGCATGATAAAGCGTCACTTCGTTTCCGAGCAGACGCGCGGCCGCCGCAAAACCGCCCTCATGATCGGCGGTTTCGCTCGAATCGAGCACATCTCCTTCGTCCTGGTCCTGGCTGTGCACAAAGGCATCGGCAGTGGCAACCCGCCCAGCAAAATTTCTTGACGGAATGCCTTCGGCCAAAGCGCCGCAATAGGCATGGGACGCGGAAGCAAGGTAACGCGCTGCCAACGCCTCAGCAGGCAGCATCGGGTTCGCATCGATTGCCTCTGCCAGACCGATGCCGTAGACACCGGGCGCTGTGCCGAAAATCCGCAAGGGCGCTTCCCCGGAGCACCGCTGCGCCGCGGCAAGCGGGTTGTGCTCATCGTCTTCGTCCAATGCGCCAACGGCTCGCACGGCTTGGCCGAAAAGCGTGACCTGCGCCGGAAAGACATCGCGGAAAAGGCCGGAGATCCGCAAAGTCACATCGACCCTCGGGCGCCCGAGGCTCGCGCAGGGGATGATCTCGAAGCCCGTCACGCGGGCGGAGGCATTATCCCAAAGCGGCCTGACGCCAAGAAGGGCAAGCGCTTGGGCAAGGTCTTCGCCCCCTGTGCGCATGGCGGCGCTTGCCCAAAGATCCATGACAATCCGCTTTGGCCACTCGCCATGATCTTGAAGATAGCGGGTCAGGACTTCTTGCGCAGCAGCGCGCCCCGTCTCCCAGGCGGTTCGAGAAGGCACGGCGCGCGGATCGGTTCCATAGAGATTGCGCCCTGTCGGCAGCACATCGATCCTGCCGCGGGACGGCGCTCCGCCAGGCCCCGGCGGGACAAAGCCGCCATCAAGCGCCTCGAGAAGCGCGGCGCGCTCGGCAGGCCCGCACGACCCCATGAGGCGGCCGATTCTCTGAACCGCTTCCTCGCCGCCATCCGCCGCCCCGGCTGCGCCCAGAATGGCAGCGGCCGCAGCCGCGAGACCGCCTTCCGGCGGCCGCCCGAAAATATGCAAACCGTCGGCGATCCGCATTTCCTTCACATCGCAGAGCCAGCCGTCGAGTTGGCGCAGCGCGTCGGCAGGAGCCGCATCCTCATTGAGGCCGCATTCGTGAAAGAGCCCCGTCTCGCGGGCGCGCGTAAGGATGGCCTTTGCCAGACGCTTGGCGCGCTTGGGATCGAGCGCCTCGGCCGCGGCATATTCATCAAACAGGGTTTCAAGCTCGAGCGCTGCGCCATGATGGCCGGCATGGATGAGGGGCGGAGTCAGATGGCTGATGGTTAGGGCGCAGATGCGCCGTTTTGCCTGCGCCGCCTCGCCCGGGTTATTGACGATGAAGGGATAGATGACGGGCAGCGGGCCGAGAACCGCCTCTGGAGCGCAGCTTCTGTCCAGCGCCACCGCCTTGCCGGGCAGCCATTCGAGCGTGCCATGGGTGCCGCAATGGATGATGGCATGGACCTTTTCGCATTCGCGCAGCCAAGCGTAGAAAGCGATATAAGCATGGCAGGGCGCAAGCGCGGCATCGTGATAATCCGCCTTGCGGGTTTCGCGATTGCCGCGATCGGGCTGGAGCGCAATGAGCAAATTTCCGGCGCGGATCACTGGAAAAACAAATGCGCCGCCCTCCGCGGCATCCCGGGGATCACCCCACTGCGCGCGCACTTGCCCGGCAAATGCTGCGGGCATGTCATCGAATGCGCGGAGATAACTCGAAAGAGGAAAGAGCGCTGCTCCGGCGCCCTCTTCGAGGCGGCGCATCATACTTTCCGCGCGCGGCAGCGGCGTAACGCTGTAGCCGGCTTCTTGAAGGATCCTGGCGATCTCCGCCGCGCTGCCTGCGGTGTCGAGGCCAACGGCATAGCCGCCGCGGCCTTGCCTTCCCGGATAGTCTGGCAGGATACAGGCGATCTTGCGCCGGGCGCGCGGGGTCCTGCGCAGGATCACCCATGAAGCGGCCAGGCTCGCCACAAATTCCGTGCGTGACGGCAGCGGAGCATGAACCCGCGGGGCGAATTCGAGATCGGCACGGCGGCTTGCTTCCTCTTTGAAAGCAAAGGCGCGGGTTATCAGCCGCCCGTCGAGCTCCGGGAGGACGGCATTCATTGCAAGATCCGCAGCGCCCAGGCCGCGGGGATTATTCCGCCACTGCGCCTCTTCAGCGCTTGAGAGGATTGCCTGCAGCACCGGCACGCGGGCCTCATCGAGAACGCTAGATTCATCTTCGAGGCGCGCTGAAAAGCCTGTTGTGTTGACGATGATGTCAGGCCTGCAGCGGGAAAGCTCCTCGCGAAGCCAAGCAATGGCCTCCGTCTCCTTGAGACTGGCCACAAAGACCGCCGTCACGGAAAGACCGCGCGCGGCAAGCACATCCGCCAGAGCCTCAATCGCCGCCGTGTCGCCCGCTAATAAGTAGGAGCGGTAGAATACAATGAGAGCTTTGCCCAAGCAGGGCTCTGCCCTGCGGCAGCCGCCCTCGTAGCGCCCAGCGGAGGGAGCCGCTGAGGCAGGCGGCAGCGCCCGCCAAACCGGAGCTTCGCGCTCAAAGCTTTCGGCAAAAGCCAGCACCGCACCCACATGTTCGACCCCGCCCATCTGGAAAGCAGCGTGAATGCGCCGGAGATCAGCAATGGGCACCGTCGAAGCCGCATCGAGCCTCTCGTCTTCCGTCGAGTCGCCCGGCACGGCGGCAAAGGCAAACCCTTTGCTGCGCGCCGCGCGCGCGAGCTCCTCGATACCATAGCGCCAATAATCGAGCCCGCCCAAGAGGCGGACCAGAACGAAGCGCGCATGGCCCACGGTTTTCTCAAGATAAAGATCAACCGAATAAGGGTGCTTGAGCCAGGCAAGATTGGCTAGCCTGAGGCTCATGGCGCCGGGGGGGCGCTGCCGCGCGGTTTCCGCCACAAGGCTCAGATCGCTGTCCGAATAGGAAAGAAACAAAATGCCAGCGGGAGTCTGGCCAAGGTCGGCGGCCGCTTCGGCCTCGTCCAGAGATCGCGAATCGATCCGCAAGAGATGCATGGCCTAAAGCTGCCCGCTCGCTAGCTCATTCGCAACCGACACTTTGTCAAATCCCTTCTGCCCGATGATCACGAGCTGCCCCTGCCGCGGCTCGCCTTCCTCCCAGGGGCGGCCGAACGACTTCTGAAAACGCTTTCCGACGCCCTGGACGAGAAGACGCGCAGGCTTTCCTTGCACCTCGACAAATCCCTTGATCCTGAGAACGCCAAAGCGCTCCGCAATCCCTGCCAGCTTGCACAACAAGGCATCGCCATCGCCGACGGCGCCAGTCTCAACGACGGCGCTTTCGAAATCATCGTGATCATGCTCCCCCGCTGCATCGTGATGCGATGGCCTTGCGGCGAGATCGTCCTCAGCCGCCGCGCCGAGTCCGAGCAGCACCGCCGGATTGAGCCTGCCCTCGCGCGCTGGGACGATCTTGACCGCGCGGGGAACGCGCTCCGCAAGATCCGCAGCGATGCTCTGCAGCGTTTCCTGACTGATGAGGTCGGCCTTGTTGAGGACGATGAGATCGGCGCAAAGAAGCTGATCTTCAAAGACTTCCTCGAGAGGATTGTCATGCGCGATGGAGGGGTCTGCCTCCCGCTGCTGGGCAAGCTTTGCCGGATCGGCCGCAAAGCGGCCATCTGCCACCGCCTCGCCATCAACAACCGCGATCACGCCATCAACGGTGAGCCGGGCACGGATGAGGGGCCAGTCAAATGCCTTGACCAAGGGCTTCGGCAAAGCAAGGCCTGAAGTTTCGATGACGATATGACTGGGGAGCGGCTGAAGTGAGAGAAGCTGCTCAATCGCAGGAAGAAAATCATCGGCAACCGTGCAGCAGAGGCAGCCATTGGCAAGCTCGATGATCCTGTCCGCCGGGCAGGCGGGATCGCCGCAGCCGTTCACGATCTGAGCATCGACTCCGATATCGCCGAACTCGTTGATGAGAAGCGCAAGGCGGCGGCCCTGGCTGCTTTCCAGAAGATGCCGGATGAGCGTTGTTTTACCCGCGCCGAGAAATCCGGTGATGATTGTGACGGGGATTTTGGAAAGGGGCATCATGGGCGGTTACCCGGTTCTTTGGCGCATGCGGGTGCCGCGGAGCTGTGGAAGCGGAAAGAACCAGTCTTCCGCGCCGGGCGCAGACCAGCCCGGCCCCGGCGAAATTCCGGAGCACCCCGCCGGAATTTCCCGGTCGAACGGCAGGTTTCCTGGCTCGCGGATCATGGCCTTGCGCCGCCTTCCCAGAGGATGGCTGATCATCCTCCAGTGGCACCGTTGGCGCGCGGCGATCCGCCGACAGTTGCGGGGGCAGCCGTGGCTTGAGCGGCTTGCCTTGCGAGGCAAGCCCCGGACCACATTCCCTTTTACCCCCCGGAGGGGACCGTTGCAGTTTCAAGAGTAGCCGGAACCGCAGGCGTGTCAATCCGCGCGGCGCAGGCCGGCCATCTGCTGCTCGACCGCGAGCCGGATGAGATCGGCAGTCCTGGCAAGACCGAGCTTGCTTTTGATGCGGCTGCAATTGTTCGCTACTGTCTTGTAGCTGAGCCCAGCCGCCGCAGCGATCTCGTGCAAGCTGTAGCCTTCGCCAAGGAGGCGCAGAATTTCGAGATCACGGGGGCCAAGATCCTTAAAGGGATGCGCGGGGGATGCTCTCCCTGGCGAGCGGACAGCGAGCAAGGCAAGCTCCTGCGCAATCTCCTGCTCGATATAGGCCTGCCCGCCGCCGACGCGCTCAATCGCCTCGATGATTTCCTGAGGCGGCGCGTTCTTCGTCACATAGCCGAGCGCCCCGGCCTCGAGCGCCCGCGCGGCGTGTACGGGGTCGCCGTGCACGCTGAAAACAAGAATGCGGGCGGAAGCGTCGATGCGCAAGAGCTGGCGGATCGTCTCCAAGCCGCCTATCCCCGGCAGATTGAGATCCATGATGACGAGACCGGGGCGGTCTTCCTCGAAGCTTGCCAGGGCCTCCTTTGCTGTGGCCGCCTCGCGGATATTGCTGTCGTGATCCTTGTGGATCAGGCGCCTGAGCCCCGCGCGGACGATTGGATGATCGTCAACGATCAATACCTTCATGCGCTGCCGCCATTTGAAGCGCCGCGGACCGGCTTGCCTTTGGCCGGGCAGGGAAAGGTCGCCATGACCGCAACGCCAAGCCCTTCCCCCCGCGCGAGGACAAGCTGCCCGCCAAGCGCATGAACACGCTCCCGCATCCCCTTCAGGCCCAAGCCGTGGCCGGGCTCATCGGCCATGCGATGCCCATCGTTAGCGACCTCCACAGTGACAGAGCCGGACTCCGGGCCGTCCGGCACAGAGCGTGTCACGGACACGGAAATCTCTGCCGGATCGCCATGCCTGATGGCATTGCTCAAGGATTCCTGCACTATCCGGTAGATCGCGACATCAATCAACGGCCCGAAACTCGCCTCGTCCGGCGGCAGATGGACGAGAATCCGTATGCCGGGCCGGCGTCTGCGCCAGAACTCGACAAGGCTCATGATGCCCGCAGCCAAGCCGAAATCATCGAGGACAGCCGGGCGCAGCCTGTTGAGCATCACGCGGATTTGGCGCTGCATATGGCTTACGGCGTCAAGCGTGGACTGGATTTGCCCCGCGATCTCTCCGCCGCGGCCCTGGCTGGAGAGCTGAGCGATCGCGGCAAGATCAGCATTAACGGAGAAGAGAAAAGGGCTGATCTCGTCGTGAAGATCGCGCGCGATCTCCTTGCGCTCCTCTTCCTGTAAAGTAAGAAGCCTTTCTGTAAGGCAGCGCTGCTCACGGTCCAGATCGGCGAGTTTGCAAGCCATGCGATTAAAGCTTTGCTGAAGCCGCAGCAGCTCTGGGACAGGATTCTTTCCTGTAATCATTGCGTAGTCCCCGTGGCTCACCTGCACAAGCGCGCCCGAGAGACGCTCCAAGGGCTGCAAGGCCCGCCCAATGAAGTAATAGATCAGAAAAATGCTCGCTCCAAAGAATAAGCCGAGAACTGCAAGACTGTCACCGAGCGCATTCCAGACTTCGACAATCTCATTGCCGGGGTCGGTTTCTATGAGGATGCTTCCATAGTCCTGTCCAGCGATGGTAACTGGAACCCGTTCGGAAAGGGGTGCGATGCCGAGGAGTCTTACGAACCATTGCGGGACTTTTCCGAAATAGGGCGATTCGGAAGGCGGCTTGACAGCGGAGGCCGCATTCCCGGTTAGCGAAACGCGAAGATGCCTGCTGCCCTCAAAGGAAGCCACAAGCTCTTGGAGGCGACGCCGCCCTTCAGGAGATTCGGGAATGCGCTTTAACGCGCTTTCGGCAACTTGCCTTCCGACTTGCAGAGCCGACTTCATTTCGGTTTGGACCGAGCGCGCGGCATGAAGAACCACGGCCGCTCCCTCTACAGCGAGGCTGAGAGCGAGGACAAGCGCAATGAGGCAAATCAGACGCAGCCGGAGAGACATGAGACCCGTTAACTGAGCCGGCAGCTTCGCCGGAGAGAAAGAGCCAAGGGAGCATGCCACGGCGCGGGGCGCAATGACTTCCCTCGCATGCGCATGTCTTCCCTGGCCATGAAAGCGCTTTGCACGCAGGCAAGCCTTGTCTCCCGCCCTTCGGGCAGGCTGGCAGACACAGCAGGATGACTCCTGCCGGCCGGGGCCAGGCGCGCCGATAAACAGCGCCGCTCAAGAAGAAGACCGGAAATCAGGAATATTTCCTAAATAAGGCGGGATTTTTTCCCGGTGTTCTTAGGATTTCATGTAATAGTATCCTACAAGCTGGACAATCGCTATCGCCATTTAGGAAAACTTCCTCTGTTAAAAATGAATTATTTCCAAACGATGCTTCATGGGCAGGATGCATTGTTGCAACAGTCCCCAAATATTTCACATAGACTTACAAAGCTCGTCTTGTCACGTTAAGCCCAGGGCTTTTAATTGACGGCAATGAAGATCTTGCCGGATATGGGGCGAAACGACATGCGGTGCAGTGCGGGCGTATACAAATCTATTGGATTCTGGGCAGCCAGCCTCGGCGCAGCGGTCACATCAGGAGCCCCCGCTATTGCAGAAACCGCATCGCCACAATTGGCGATCAAGCTTCCCGAAGTCGAGGTGGTCTCGACCTCGCCTTTGCCGGGAGAAGGCGAAAACCGCGACAAGATCCCGGCGATGGTGCAAACCGTCCCCGCTGCTGAATTCTCGCGCATAAATTCGCAAAATATCACCGACACGCTGCAGCAGCAGATTCCAGCGGCAGTCTCGATTGACGTCAATGGAAACCCTTTCTCGCAGGATCTGCGCTACCGCGGCTTTGTCGCTTCGCCGCTGCAGGGCCAGCCGCAGGGTCTTGCTGTCTATCAGAACGGAATCCGCGTCAATGAGGCCTTCGGGGACACGGTGAACTGGGATCTCATCCCGCCACAAGCTATCTACCGCGCCGACATTTTCACCAATAATCCCGTTTTTGGGCTGAACGCGCTCGGCGGCGCAATTAGCCTGCAAATGAAGAACGGCTTTCTCTGGCAAGGGCTTGAGACGCAAGGATTGGGCGGCTCTTTCGGGCGCGTCAGCGGATACTTCGAATATGGTAAACAATCAGGCGACTACAGCGTTTACGTCACAGGCGATGCGACGCGCGACGGAGGCTGGCGGTACTTCTCGCCTTCAACCCTTTTCAGGGTTTACGGTGATGCAGGTTACCGCGCGCCGGGCAATGAGCTTCATTTCACCGCCTCAGGAGCAAGAAATATGCTCGGCGTCGTCGGCCCGACGCCCGTGGGCTTGCTTCTCGTCAACGACAGCGCGGTGTTCACATCGCCGCAGAAGACCATCAACAGCGTTGGCACTCTCGCCTTAAACGGCAGGTTCGAGATTGATCCCAAATGGTCGGTCGTGAGCAATTTCTATATGCGCAGCTTCATGCAGCACCATACGGATGGAAACGATTCCGACATCCAGAACTGCGCAGAAAACGATCAGCCAAACAATTTCGGCGGATTCCTCTGCCTGGCGGACGAAAACTTCTCCGGCCTTGGAAATGGCAATGCCTTCGTCATCCTAGGCGGCAACGGTAAACCCATTCCTTTTGCAGAAGGCGCCGTTTACGGGACCATCGACCGCACTTTCGTGCATGCGACAACCTTTGGAACTGCTCTGCAAGCAACAAACAACGATATATTCTTTGAGCATCAAAACTATCTGACATTTGGCGCAAGCGTGGACCGCAGCCTATTCAGTTTCGGAGCGAACAGCCAGATTGGCGACATCTTTCCCAATCTCGTTGTCGGCACGGCGCCTTTCCCAGGCTTGGGCTCCTTCATCGCGACCGCAGGCGAGATCGGCTATGTGCCCACCTATCTTACCGGCAACACAACGTATTACGGCGTCTACACGCTCGATACCTTCAACATTACGCCGGAGCTTGCATTGACCGCGGGAGCGCGGCTCAACATCGCCCAAATCTTGACGCAGGATATCACCGGCCATGGCCCTGAGCTCAACATCAGCGACACATTCTCGCGCATCAATCCCGTCGCGGGCCTGACTTACAAACTGCTTCCCACCGTGACGGCCTATGGAGGCTATTCGGAGGCCAACCGCGCGCCAACGCCGCTGGAGCTCGATTGCGCGAACCCCAACCGCCCCTGTCTTCTTGAGAACTCCCTTGTGTCTGATCCTCCGCTTCAGCAAGTCGTCGCACATACTTTCGAAGCCGGCCTGCGCGGAGGGCAGCCGGTCTTCGAGAGCGGCAGCATCGAATGGAAGGCAGGTTTTTTCCGCACCGAGAGCACGAACGATATTGTTGCCCTCGCAAGCACAATCCCTGGGCGCGGCTATTTCGCAAATGTCCCATCAACTCTGCGCCAGGGGGTCGAAGCCGAAGCAAGGGTCCAATATGGGAATCTCTCAGCCTATCTGAATTATGCTTTCGTCGATGCAACCTACCAGTTCACGGGAACTCTGGCGTCTCCGAATAATCCCTTTGCCAACGAGCAAGGAAACATCCTTGTCACGCCAGGAGACCATATTCCGGGAATTCCGCGGAATTTGTTCAAGGCCGGCTGCGACATTGCGCTAACCCCCGAGTTCAAGATCGGGACGGATGTGCTGCTCGCCGGCGCGCAATATTTCGTTGGTGACGATTCCAATCAAAACCCAAAGCTGCCACTTTACTGGATCGCTAATATTTTTGCTTTCTACCAGATGGATGAGAACATCCAGTTTTTCGGACGCGTCAACAATATCTTCAACAACAGAAACGCGACCTACGGCACCTTTTTCGAGACGGACACAAATGCCCAGCTCGCCACCGCAACCCCCTTTTCTTTCGATCCGCGAACGGTCACGCCGCTGCAGCCTGTCTCTTTGTACGGCGGGGTGAAAGTCACATTTTAGCTGCGACCGGGCCTGGCCTTTCTTTCCCCTTCATCATGAAGTAAAGCTGGCTAGGCTTTCGCGCAGCGCAAGGCAGGGGACTTATGAGCGGTCAGGCGGACACAACGGCCCCGGATCTTCCGGGAAAAAAAGGCGAAGAGCCGCCTGGCGGTGAGGCCGGGGGCGCAGGAGCCGCCGGAGAACCAGCAGCACAGCTAACCGCGGGCATGAAAAGCTCGCTAGGGCTTGGCTTGGAGACCAGTAACGTCGCGGCGCTGCCCGACGCGGACGGCTATGCGGCCCATGAATTCTATGCCGCCAATTTCACCGCAGCGGAAATCGCCCGCTGCACCGCGCAGCCCGCGCCAAAACCCGCCTTCCAAAATCTTCTAACCCTAAAGCGCGCCATCGTGAAGTCGGGCGCGGCAAACGCGCCCGCAATAGGATTTAAGGGGATCGAGATCGGATTCGACGGCGAAGGCAGGCCAGCTTACCAAGGATGCCTCTTGTCTGTGAGCAGCACGGGCACAACCTGCGTAGCCGTGTGCTTGTGGCTCGAGGGCATCGAATGGCCCCATGCCCGTGCGGCCGCAGGACAGGTGCTTAGGAAAACCATGCACTTCAAGATGCGGACGCGCATTTTTGCGTTCCTGGTTCTCCTCTCACTGCTCACGATCTTCGGATTTGGCATATGGAAGGCCCTCGAATTCTTGCCTCGCTGAGGGAGCTTATGCCATCCTCGCAGCCATAGCGCTTGGCGAGCGGGCTTCACATCCCAGCCCGCCGCCAAGGCATCGCGGTGCAATTTGCTCACGGGTGTAAAAACACCTGTGATGACCAAGTCATTTTGTTTGAGGCTTATTGTTTAATGAGCGTTCCGCTATAAGGCACAATCTCCAAGCCGATGCTCCCGTCCCGCGATGTGTATTTGCCGACGACATCGAGGTCCGGCTGGAACTTTGCTCCGGACGGCAATGAGACCGGCGGGACCTGCAGCACAATGAAACCGTCTATGTGCGTTCCAGCAGCAATTCCCGTGACCTTATAAATCAGCGGGCAATCGACATAGTCGGCAGCGTCGGGGGGAAGAGCGTCTCTCTTAAGAACAGGCTCTTTAAAGCCCTGGCCTTCCTGATTTGCCACCACGAATTTCTTCAGGAAGGAAACCTGGAGCTTAGCCATAGGATTATGAATGTTAATCGACGTCGCATAGACTCCGATGACGTCGTCGGCATCTTGCTTGAGCGTCCCGCAGGTGAATTTTGCGGCGTAATTCTTATAAGGCGGCGGCAGCCCCGCCGCCGCCGCCAAAGATATTGCACTCAGGCTCACACAGCCTGCCAAGGCAAAGGTCCTCGCGCAATGAAACACCATTTCTATCCTCCTGAGGTTTGCGGGGCCGGAGACTGGCTTATTCCGTGAGAAATCTTCCGCCAAGCGGATCCTCCCCGGAATCATTGCTATCTGCGCATGACATGCATATAACAAATACCCTAAAGCGTCAGCTTTTACAAATCTGTCCGCCGCGAGCCATGCGTCGAGAGTGCTGGCGCGCCGCATAAAACTAATTTTTCATTTGAAAGGGAATGCTCTGACTCTTGCGCCGGGCCGCCAGCCGCAAATTTTTTAAACCGGCAGCAGGAATTCTGGTTGCACGCGCCCGGGAGGGGATAGAAAAGAAATTTCCCGGCAATCGAACCGCCCTTCAAATCCATAACCCTTCAAATCCATAAATAATCGAGGAACGCATTGAGCGGCTCGTTGAGAAAAGGGGCGCTTGGGTTTCTCGACGCGCTGACCATGGCCGTCGCGGGCTCCGCGCCTGCTTATTCGATCACTGTGAGCACCGCTGCCCTTGTGGCCGCTGCCGGAATGGCCGGGCCTGCTGCGCTTTGGATTGCGGCCCTGCCGATGATGGGTATTACCATCGCCTTCGCTCAGCTCAACCGCTGGCGGCCGGATGCGGGAGCCGCCTATGTCTGGGTTGGCCGCGCGATTCATCCTGCCCTGGGCTTTCTCGCAGGGTGGTCCCTCCTCAGCCTTTCGACAATCTTCATGGTTGCCGCCTCGCTGCCAGCGGGGCAGGCAACCCTCGATCTTCTGGTGCCGGAACACAGCCAGGACGTGCTCTGGGCAACCGTTACCGGCACAGCCTGGTTTCTCGGCGTCCTCCTTATCGTTACGCTCGGCGTGACGGTGAGCGCCCGTGCGCAGATGATCTTCGCTTTGACCGAGGTTGCGGCGCTCATCCTTATCATCCTGCTTGCGATCTGGAACGCGCGCGCGCAGCCCGCCGCTGAATTTTCGTGGAGCTGGTTTTCCCCTTCAGCCTTCGGATCCTTTGAGACTCTTTCGGCGGGAATGCTGGTTGCTCTCTTTTACTATTTCGGGTGGGACGTCTCGGCCAATCTCGCTGAAGAGACTGCGGGAGCCGACCGGGTTGCAGGAATTGCCTGCGTTGTCGGCGTTGTGCTGATTGTCGCACTGATCCTTCTCGCCCAGGTCGCCGCTCAGATGGCTCTCACGCGTGAGGAGATCGAAGCGAATGGAAGCAATCTTCTGCCCGCGCTTGGAGCTGCGGCGCTTCCCTGGCCCTGGAGCAAGATCGCCGTGCTTGCTGTGCTGATGAGCACGGTTGCAACCATCGAGACCCAGCTCATTCAATGCACGAGACTCTTGTTTTCAATGGCCCGCGACCGCGTCATCAGCGAGTGCGCGGGCGAGCTCCATCCACGCTTTCAGACTCCCTGGATCGCAGGTTTCGCCGTTGGCGGCGTTTCCCTTCTGCTATTTGCTGGGTCGACGGCTGTGCCTTCGATCAACACATTGATGAATGGGCTCATCAGTGCAATCGGCGTGCAGGTTTCTTGCTATTATTCTTTGGCGGGGATCGCCTGCGCCTGGCATTACAGAAAGACGATGCGGGCCGATGCAAAGACGCTTGTTTTCGCCGTGATCGTGCCTTTGGTGTCGGCAATCATTGTCGCAAGCGTCGGCCTTTCGCAGCTTCCGCATCTCGGCTGGCAAGTTTCGCTCATCAGCACTGGAAGCATCCTGTTTGGCGCCGTGCCGTATCTGTATTACCGCTGGCGCTACAAAAGCCATCGATAGCGCCCGGGTGATCCCTCAAGATCACACCGTTTCCTACAGCGAAGGCTCTTTGACCTTATGCCGTGCGCGCCGCAGCCGCTATCTTGTGTGCTTGAAGGCACAGAGCAGCTGCAACTGCTTTGCCATCGTGGAGGGGCTCCAGGACTGGAGCCTTTTAAAAAAATCTATTGCGATACCGGAGTTGTTATTATGAGATCCGCTTTCCTCGCAAGCGCCGCTTGCGCGCTTATAACCGTGGCGTCAATCCATGCCCAGGCGGCGCCCAAGACCATTCAGTTTCCCCTCAAAGTGGCGGGCGGCGCAGCCAGCTGCCTGCCCTCCGCGACCGGGAATGTCATCGACCACTCCTTTGGGGAGTTCGAAAATCTTGAAGTTGTCGTGAAAGGCTTGCCGCCGAACACCGCTTTCGACCTCTTCTCGATCCAGGTGCCCAATCCGCCCTTTGGGCTTGCCTGGTACATTGGCGACATCGTGACGGACGAGAGGGGCGTGGGCGTCGGCAATTTCACCGGCCGCTTCAACATCGAAACTTTTGTTGTCTCCCCTGGGGCAGCGCCGTCGCCGCAAGTCTTTACGAAGCCTCCCTTTCCGAATGCCGCGACGGGCGTCACGGTCGCTCCCGTGCAACTCTATCACCTTGGGCTTTGGTTCAATTCGCCCGCTGACGCCGCAAAGGCCGGATGCGCGAGCACGGTGACGCCATTCAATGGCGAGCACAATGCGGGCATACAGGTCCTTAACACCGGCTCGTTTCCGGATCTGAAGGGCCCCTTGTTTTATTTGAAATAATCTGCTGCGCCTGCCTTTCTGTCCTTGAGGAGAGAAAGGCTTCAGCAAGCGGAAAGGGCCCGTTGGCTCTTTCCGCCGTTGCGCTATGATCGCGCTGATGTTGAAGAGCAATTCCCCGAGGCCCGGCTGGGCAGCGCTTTTTCATCCAGCAGTTGCCGCATGGTTTGCACGCGCCTTCGGGGCGCCCACCGCTGCGCAGGCCGAAGCGTGGCCCGCTATTCAGGCCTCCGAGCATGTATTAATCGCCGCCCCCACAGGTTCGGGCAAGACGCTCGCTGCGTTTCTCGCCGCGATCGATTCACTCGTCCGGCAAGCGCTCGAGGGAAGGCTCAAGGACGAAACGCAAATCATCTATGTCTCACCGCTCAAAGCCCTGTCCAACGACATAGAGAAAAACCTGCAAGCTCCCTTGGCCGGAATCCGCGAAATGCTGCGCGCTCAGGGGCTTCCTGATCCCGGAATCCGCGCTCTTGTTCGCACGGGAGACACGCCCCAAGGCGGGCGCAGCCATATGCGCCGCCGCCCGCCGCATATCCTCGTCACGACGCCGGAGTCGCTGTTCATTTTGCTCACATCCGAGTCCGGCCGGGGGATGCTTACGGCCGCGCGGACCGTGATCGTCGATGAGATTCATGCGCTCGCGCCGAACAAGCGCGGAGCGCACCTTTCGCTCTCGCTAGAGCGGCTTTCTGCGCTTTGCGCGCATCCCTTGCTGCGCGTGGGCCTCTCGGCGACAGCAAAGCCGCTCGAAGACATTGCGCATTTTCTCACCGGCGCCCGCCCCTCAAGCTCTGGAGAGGCGCCATGCAGGATCATCGACACGGGTCATTGCCGGAAGCGTGATCTTGCCATCGAGCTTCCTCCTTCTCCGCTCGAATCCGTAATGGCAGGCGAGGTCTGGGAACAGGTTTACGGCCGTCTTGCCGGGTTGATCGAAACCCATCGCAGCACGCTTGTTTTCGTCAACACCCGCCGCATGGCCGAGCGGGTTGCGCGCGCCCTCTCCGGCCGCTTAGACCCTGATCTGATTGCCGCACACCATGGAAGCCTTGCAAAGGAGCAGCGGCTTGATGCCGAGCAGCGGCTAAAGAATGGAAAGCTCAAAGCGCTCGTTGCAACCGCCTCGCTTGAGCTCGGAATCGACATCGGCCATGCCGATCTCGTCTGCCAGCTTGGCTCGCCGCGTGCCATCGCGGCTTTTCTCCAGCGGGTGGGGCGCTCCGGCCACGCCGTCGGCGGGACGCCGAAGGGGCGGCTCTTCCCGCTTTCCCGCGACGACCTTGCCGAATGCGCGGCGCTGCTTGACGCGGTGCGCCGGGGCGAGCTCGATCGGCTTGCGATCCCCGAGAACCCCCTCGATGTCCTTGCGCAGCAGATTGCCGCCGAGGTTTCTGCCCGCGAGTGGGACGAGGATGCTCTTTACCGCCTCTATTGCCGCGCTTGGCCTTACCGCAATCTTGCGCGGAAAGACTTCGGCGAGGCTGTGGCAATGCTGGCCGAAGGCTTCAGCACCCGGCGGGGCCGGCGCGGTGCCCTCCTTCATTACGACGCTGTGAACCGTAAACTGCGCGGCCGGCGCGGCGCGCGCCTTACCGCTTTGACGTCGGGCGGGGCAATTCCGGAAAACGCCGACTACCGCGTGCTCCTTGAACCCGAAAATCAATTCATTGGCACGGTGCATGAGGACTTTGCCGTCGAAAGCATGGCCGGGGATATTTTCCAGCTCGGCAATCAGTCCTACAGGGTTCTGCGCGTCGAACGCGGCTCTATGCGGGTTGCGGATGCCCAGGGCATGCCCCCAACGATCCCGTTCTGGCTGGGTGAAGCGCCAGGGCGCAGCAACGAGCTGTCCTGCTCGGTCTCGCGCCTCAGGAAAGAAGCTGAAGCGCGCCTGCCGCCAGGGCAAGATATTGAGGCTGCTGTGCATTGGCTCTGCAGGGACGCAGGTCTAGCGGAGCCTGTCGCGCGGGAGCTGGCCGCTTATCTCGCGGCGGGAAAGGCAGCGCTTGGCTGCTTACCATCACAAGATACGATCGTCTTCGAGCGTTTCTTCGATGAATCGGGCGGCATGCAGCTCGTCATCCATTCACCTTACGGCAGCCGGATCAACCGCGCCTGGGGCCTCGCGCTGCGAAAGCGTTTCTGCCGGAAATTCAATTTTGAGCTCCAAGCGGCAGCAACCGACGATAACATCCTGCTTTCGCTTACCGGCGCGCATAGTTTCGAGCTAGCCGAGGTCAAGCGCTATCTCACCCCGGCAACGGTACGGAGCCTTTTGATCCAGGCGCTGATCAATGCGCCGATGTTTGTGACCCGCTGGCGCTGGGTTGCAGGGATTGCGCTTGCGCTTCCGCGGTTCCGCAGCGGCAGGAAGGTTCCTGCCTATCTTGCCCGGATGGATGCGGAGGACCTGATGGGCGCGGTCTTTCCCGACCAGATCGCCTGTGCCGAGAACATCGTTGGCGACCGGGAGATTCCAGATCATCCGCTGGTCCGCCAGACCATTGCCGATTGCCTTCATGAGGCCATGGACATTGAGGGTCTCGAAAGACTCCTGGGAAGAATCGAGTCCGGCGCGGTTGCAGTCGTATGCCGCGATCTTACGGCGCCATCGCCCCTTGCACAGGAAGTGCTTTTAGCGCGGCCTTATGCCTATCTGGATGACGCCCCGCTCGAAGAGCGCCGGGCGCAGGCCGTCATGGCGCGGCGATGGCTTTCGCCAGAGTCTGCAGCAAGCCTCGGCCAGCTCGATCCCGAAGCAATCGCCCGCGTGCGGGACGAGGCCTGGCCTGATGCGGCCAATCCGGACGAATTGCACGACGCGCTTCTTTGGGCGGGATTTCTGAGCGCTGATGAAGCGGAGGCGCAGCCGGGCTGGCTCAGCTTTCTCAAATGCCTCGCAAATGAACGCCGCGCAGCGCTCCTTTCCTTGGCGAATACCGGGTTATGGGTTGCGGCCGAGCGGCTGCATCACTTCAAGGCTCTGATGCCTGCGGCAAGGGTCGAGCCGCCGCTTGAACGGCCCGCAAACTGCCGGCCGGAGCTGTTGGCGCCCGAAGCTGCTTTGATCGAGATCGTCCGCGGCCGCCTTGAGGCCCTAGGGCCGGTAACAGCAGCGTCTCTTGCGGCGCCTCTCGGGATTGAAGTCAGCGCGGTCCGGGCAGCGCTCGCAGCTCTGGAGATGGAAGGCTTTGCTATGCGCGGCCGCTTTACGCCAGATGCCCGCGCGGAGGAATGGTGCGAGCGCCGTCTCCTTGCGCGGATCCACCGGTATACTGTGAAGCGCCTGCGGGCTGAGATCGAGCCCGTGCCGGCGCGGGATTTTCTGCGTTTCCTTCTCACCTGGCAGAAGGTCTTGCCTGAGGCGCGGATGGCCGGTCCGGAGGCCCTTGCCGCAATCATCGCACAGCTTGAAGGATTCGAAGCGCCTGCTTGCGCCTGGGAGAGTGAAATTCTGCCTGCCCGCCTCGAAAACTACGATTCATCCTGGCTCGACGATCTGTGCTTTGCCGGACGGATCGCCTGGGCGAGGCTCAGGCCGTGCATGGAACGGCCGGGCAGCGCGGCTCCCCCCTCCTTGCGCACAACGCCCATTACTTTTCTCTCACGCCGTCATGCTGCTCTATGGGCGTCACTTGCGCCGCCAGCCGAGGGGCCTGCGCCAAGCGCTCGCGCCGAGGCCATTGCCGCGTTCCTGCGCGAGAATGGCGCATCCTTCTTTGAGGAAATCGCCGAAGGCGCGGGGCAGTTGCGCTCACAGGCCGAAGAAGCTCTCTCCGAGCTTGCCGCCGCTGGCCAGGTTACATCCGACAGCTTTGCTGGTTTGCGGGCCTTGCTTGTGCCCTTGAGCCAGCGTCGGACCGCGGCGCGCGCCAGGCAGAGGAGGCGCATGGTGATGAGCATTGAGCATTCTGGCCGCTGGGCGCTCGTGCGGAAAAGGAATGCCGGGCACTCCGCACGAGAGAAAAAAGCTGAGGCTGCCGAGCATGCAGCCCGCACACTGCTTCTCCGCTACGGCGTCGTATTCCGGCGCCTTCTCGACCGCGAGGCGGCCTGGCTACCGCCTTGGGGGGAGCTGCTGCGCATCTACCGCATGCTTGAAGCGCGCGGCGAAATTCGCGGCGGCCGCTTCATTGCCGGATTTACAGGCGAGCAATTCGCGCTGCCCGAGGCGGTGGGCAAGCTGCGCGAGACCCGGCGCGAGCCGGAAAAGAGGATGATTGTTTCGCTATCGGCCGCAGATCCTCTAAATCTGACCGGCATTTTGACCCCCGGCCCCCGGCTCCCCGCTCTTGCCGCCAACCGGCTTCTTTATGAGGACGGCGTTCCCCTGGCCTTCCTTGCGGGCGGCGAAATCAAGTTTCTTAAGACGCTTGATCCCGCCCGCGCCTGGGAATGTCAAAAAGCTTTGCTGCGTGCCGCTTCCCCTGCGGTGGAGAAGCGCCTTTGCGCCGAAAGCCCCGGACTCCTTGTCAGGTGAGAAAAGCTTCTCTCAAGCAAGAAAGCCACGTTCAAGCCATTGTCATCCGTTTTCGAGAAGATTCGTTCACGCCTAATGATACGGCCCCGGCTGGGTTTGTTTCGCCGGTTCGCAAGGCCTGGCCGGCACCGTAAAAGTCTTGTGCTATGCCGTGACATGGGCACAGCCAGAAAGAAACGTCAAAGCGGCCATAATGATTGATCCGGAAAATCCTGGCGCAGTGCCAAACAAAGCTCCGCAGCAGCCCAATGGCAGGCTAAGACCAGGCCGAGGCGCCAAAATCGTCCATGACGCAGTAAAGGGCCGCATCCGCTTCCGGCATAGGGAGCTTACCGGGCGGCCCGGTCTCGCATTGGCTGTCATGGAGTCGCTTCGCCGCTGCCATGACGTTAAAAGCGTGCGGGCCAGCGCGCTCACAGGCTCCGTGCTTGTCGAATTCGGATCTGCCGTGACGGCTTCGCAGCTCGCGCAAGCCATCGACGCAATCGTGAACGGCCACAGCGCTTCGCTTGCGTTGCAGCTTTCTCTCGAGCGCTCCTTGTCCGCTGCTGGAGCTTCCGGGAGCCAGGCCGCCGGTCAGGCATGGCATGCTTTATCAGCCGCGGAGGCATCCAAACAGCTCGGCGCATGCCTCGAAAGCGGCTTAGCGCCTGAAGAAGCGCAGCGCCGGATCGCGCTTTATGGCCGCAACGAGATGCAGAGACTCGAGGCACGCCCGCTGCTTGCGATCTTTACCGAGCAAACGACAAGCCTGCCGATGATCTTGCTTGCTGTTTCTGCGGGGCTCTCGATTGCCACAGGCGCTTTCGGCGACGCTGTTGTCATCGTTGCCGCCATGCTGCTTAATTCGATGATTGCCACAGCGACGGAGCGCCAGGCTGAGCGCACCATCGTAGGCCTCTCGAACACGGCGTTGCAACCGGTGCCCGTTTTGCGGGGCGGCCGCCGCCGTCTTATCGATCCGGCCGATCTCTCGCCCGGAGATCTCGTGCTGCTTGAGCGCGGAGCGCTTGTCCCCGCAGATGCGAGGCTTGTTAAAGCTGCCGACCTCACCGTGAACGAATCCGCTTTGACCGGTGAAGCGCTTCCTGTCCAGAAGGATGCTGGACTTGTTCTTCCAGCCGATACGCCTCTGCCTGACCGCAAGAATATAGTTTTCCGCGGAACTGCCGTGACCGGAGGGTCCGCTGCGGCACTTGTCTTTGCCACCGGCAGAGCGACTGAGATCGGAAAGCTTCAGCAGCTCTTAGGCATGGTGCGCCCGCCCGAGACGCCTATGCAACGCCAGCTCGATGAGGTCGAGCGCGAGCTTGTCGCTGTCAACAGCGTCATTTGCGCCTGTGTTTTTGGCATTGGACTCTTGCACGGCAACGGTCTAATCGCGACCATCCGCAGCGCGATCGCTCTTGCAGTCGCTGCCCTTCCGGAGGGGTTGCCCGCGGTGGCGACAACGGCCCTTGCAATCGGTGTCCAGCAGATGCGCAGACGCCATGTGCTCGTGCGCAAGATCGGCGCTCTCGAAACGCTTGGCTCCATTCAGGTGATTGGCCTCGACAAGACCGGCACGCTCACCGAGAACCAAATGGCAGCCGTGGCGGTCCATGCCGGAAGCCGTTATCTCGTCCTTCGCGAAAACCGCTTCGTTTGCGAGGGCAATGATCCCGGCGAAATGATCGCTGGCATCGTGCGGCGCTTATTCGAGGTGACCGCTCTTTGCAGTGAAGCTGCCATCCGCCTGCTGCCCGAAGGCCCTGAGATCGAGGGCACCCCCACAGAAAGCGCGCTGGTCTCGGCGGCTCTGGCGCTTGGCATCGACGTTGCTGCCCTCCGCGCCTCTGCTCCTATCGTCAAAATGGCGGTGCGCGCGGAAGGGCGTAAACGGATGAGCACGCTCCATGAGACCGCTGGCGGCGGGCGCAAGCTCTGTGTCAAGGGCGATCCCGTGGAGGTGCTGTCGCTCTGCACGCATCTGCTCATGCCAGACGGTCTTGCCGCGCTCGACGAGGCAAGCCGCGCGGCAATCCTCAAGGCCAATGATCGGATGGCTGGCCAAGCCTTGCGCGTGCTCGGCGTGGCTGCGGCTGAGGGAGAGAGGGATCCTGCAAACGAGAGCGGATTAGTTTGGCTTGGTCTTGTGGGCCTTGCTAACCCAATCCGGCCAAGCGTCGTCCCTGCGCTAGCAAGGCTCCAGCGCGCTGGCATCCGCACCGTGATGATCACTGGCGATCAGAGCGCGACAGCCTTTGCGATTGCAAAGGATCTGCGCCTCAACGCAGATGGCGAGCTCGTCGTCCTTGAAGCGGGCCGCATTGCGGGTCTCAAGCCCGAGGTCCTGGCCGCTCTCGTCGCCCGGCCGCATGTTTTCGCCCGGGTGAGCCCTGTCGAAAAGCTCAACATCGTGAAAGCGCTTCAGGCGCAAGGCCTGATTGTCGCCATGACGGGGGACGGGATCAATGATGGCCCGGCCCTAAGGGCGGCCAATGTCGGCATTGCGATGGGCGGCGAGGGCACAGATGTTGCGCGGGAGGCGGCCGACATCGTGCTTGCCCGCGATGATCTCGAGGGCATTATTGAAGCCATCCGTCTCGGCCGCTCGACCTATGCCAATATGCGCAAGGTCCTGCGCTACCTTACATCAACGAATACGGCCGAGACATTGATTATGCTCGCGGCCGCTGTTGTTAACCGCGGCGAGCCTCTCACGCCGATGCAGCTTTTGTGGGCGAACATCGTTGGCGAGGTTGCCCCTGCGCTGGCGCTCGCTCTTGAGCCGCCAGAGCCGCGCGTTCTCGACCAGCCGCCGCACGACCCCCGCGCGCCTATTCTGACAAGCGCCGATTTCCACAAAATCGTCCGTGAAGGCGTTGTCATCGGAACAATGGCTCTTGGCGGATATTTTCTTTCGCTGGGCGCAGGGGAAAGAGGGGCAAAGAGCGTTGCCTTTCACAGCCTTGCCCTTTCACATTTTCTTCAAGCCATCAGCTGCCGGTCGGAGACCCGCGGCTTTACGGCTGAGTTCTGCCGGCCCTCGAGCACAAAGCTTTATGGCGGGCTTGCAGTTTCGGCTCTCCTCCAAGCCATGGCGCAGTTTGTGCCGCCCCTTCGCCGGGTCCTAAATCTTGCTCCTCTCGCTTCCAAGGAGCTTGCTGCCATCGCTGGCAGCGCTCTTGGCGGCGCGGCCGTCAATGATATTTTGAGCGCTATCTTTCGCGATTCCAAAACATTGCGAAGCCAAGGCCTTGCAGGAAACCCATGACACCGGATATGGTCTTCACCTCCGAGTCGGCCACACCCGGTCATCCGGACAAGCTCTGCGACCAGATCAGCGATGCTGCCATTGATGCTTTTCTGCGCCAGGATCCCGCGGCCCGCGCTGTAGTTGAATGCGCGGTTGCGACGGGCGTCGTCTTCCTCGCTGCCCGTTTTGCCGCTGAGGCGGCTGTGGATCTGCCTTCGCTGGCGCGCAAGGTGATCGCGGATGCCGGCTATCTCAACGGCCATTTCGACGCGCGCAGCTGTGCCATTCTGACGAGCTTTTCCGAGCTTCCGATGAACATGCGTGAGCCGCCGCTTGTCTCCCTCGATGAGGAGGCGGCCGAACGCTGCGTCGCGCATGACCAGGCCAATGTGTTCGGCTTTGCCTGCCGGGAAACGCCGGAGCTTATGCCGCTGCCGATCAGCCTCGCTCACCGCCTGGCACGCGCCATCGACCGTGCCCGGCAGTCTTACGCCCCCTGGCTCTCGCCGGACGGCAAGACTCAGGTCTCTGTCGAATACCGGAACTGGCGCCCGCAGCGCATCAGCGCAATCTCCGTGACGGCAGCTTTCAACGCGGGCACGCCGCCGGGAAAGGCAGACGAATGCCTGCGCGCTCTCGCACTGGATTGTTTTGCAGGCGGGGATTTGAAGCCTGACTCGAAGACAGAAATCCACATCAATGCGGCGGGTGTCTACGAAAGCGAGGTTGGCGGCCCCACGCGGCATGCAGGACTGACCGGCCGGAAGAATGGAATCGACACCTATGGCGAGTTCGCCCGGCAGAGCGGCGCGGCTCTCTCAGGAAAGGATCCCTCGCGGATCGACCGGATTGGCGCCTATGCTGCCCGCCATGCCGCAAAGAATGTCGTTGCCGCAGGGCTTGCTGAGCGCTGCGAGGTGCACCTCTCCTATGCGATCGGGCGCGCACGCCCCTTGAGTCTCGCAGTCGAAACATTCGGCAGCGGCAAAGTGCCGGATCGCGAAATTGCAGAGCGCCTCGGGCGGAGCCTCGATTTCCGCCCTGCCGCCATCTCGCACCGCTTCGGGCTGCGCACGGCGCCCGGGCGCTTGGGCGCTGAAGGCTTTTATCAGCCGCTCGCCGTGTTTGGCCATTTCGGGCGCACCGACCGGAACTTGCCCTGGGAGGCAGCCGATGCCGTGGAAGCTCTCTCCTGAACTTCCGGGATTGCGATTACACCCATTGAGATCCCCTCGCCAGGAAGCGCAGCTCAGCACCGAGCGAGATGCGGTGACGCCGTCTCATCAGGATGGGACCCCGGCCGAGGAGCCTCCGCGGTTCCGGCAAAGGCCGCCTTGGCTTGGCGGCGATCTCCAAACCCTGCGCAATGCCCTGCTTCCGGCTCCCCAGGAGCTGCCCGGCGGCGAGCGCCTGCTGCTGCCGCTTGCCGATGGCGAGAAGCTTGCCGCGCGGCTCGACATTCCGGCAGAGCGCAAGGCAGGACCGCTCCTTGTGCTGGTGCATGGCCTTGCTGGCTCGGAGGCAAGCGCCAATGTCGTGGCGAGCACCCGGTATTTCTTGCGTCAAGGCTGGGCCGTCCTGCGCCTCAACCTGCGGGGGTCGCTTCCCTCGCTTCCTTCGGCTCCTGGGCATTACCACGCCGGTAAGACAGAGGACCTCGCGGACGCTCTGCGCGGGCTGCCGGATGCTCTGACGCGGCATGAGATCGTTCTCATCGGTTATTCACTCGGCGGCAATCTCGTTCTGAAATTTATAGGCGAAGGCGGGCACGGCCTGCCCATTCTGGCTGTTGTTGCAGTCTCGGCCCCGATCGACCTTGCCGCAACCTGCGCCTGCATGATGACCCCGCGCAATTTTCTCTATCACCGCTATATGCTTCAGGCGATGAAGCGCGAGGCGCTGGCAGAAGGCGCCAGCGTGAGCAGCGCCGAGCGGGCGGCCATCGCTGCCGCGCGGAATGTCTTTGAATTCGATGACCTCTTTATCGCGCCGCGCTTTGGCTACAATGGCGCCCTGGACTATTACGATAGCAATGCTGCCAAACATTTTCTCGCCGGCATCGACCGGCCAACGCTCATTCTTCATGCGCTTGACGATCCCTGGATCCCTGGCACCTGTTACACCGCGATCGATTGGCCCCGGATGCCCATGATCGAGGCAGTGCTCACGCCTCGCGGCGGGCATCTCGGCTTCCATGGCCAAGGCAGCCGCATCCCCTGGCACGACCGGATGACTGCATGGTGGCTTGCCAGAACGTTCCTTTCCGCCAAGAGTGGCGGGCGCCCAAACCTGTCTTTGTCAGGCTAATCGGCTTTTTCTTTCCCTGAAAAAGCTCGTCAGCCGGGCTTCTTACATATCGAGGACGATCCGGTACCGTGCTTTTCCGGCCTTCAAATGTGCAATCGCTTCGTTGACGCGATCAAGGGGGAAATGCTCGGTTTGCGGGAGGATTTTGTGGCGGGCCGCAAATTCGAGCATGTCGGCGATATCGACGGGCGACCCGGTTGGCGATCCGGATATGCTGCGCCCAGCCATGATGAGGTCGAAGACGTTGACCGGCACCGGCTCCAAAACCGCGCCAAGAAAATGCAGCCGCCCTTTCGGCCGCAATGCCGCGAGCATGGCCGCCCAATTCAAGGGGACATTGACCGTCACGAGCAGCAGATCGAGCGACTTTGCGATCTTGCGCAATGCCGCGTCGTCACGCGAGTTGACGACGTGATGCGCGCCAAAAGCGCGGGCTTCATCTGCCTTGGCATCCGTTGAAGTGAAAGCGGTGACCTCGCAACCCCAAGCCTTGGCGAATTTCAGCGCCAAATGGCCGAGGCCGCCGATCCCGGCGACACCGACCCGGTCCAGGGGTTTTACGCCGTAAATCTTGAGCGGCGCGAAGACCGTGATGCCGCCGCAAAGGAGCGGCCCCGCCTCCTTTCCGTCAAGCCCTTGAGGTAGAGGGATAACCCAGGGCCATTTGGCACGGACCCGGCTGGCGAATCCTCCATAATGGCCGATAATCGTGGGAACAACGCTTTCGCAGAGATTCTGCCAGCCGCTGAGGCAGCTGCGGCAATGCATGCAGCTCTCAGCACTCCAGCCAAGGCCCACCCGCTGCCCGGGCTCAAGGTTCTTTGCCATTGATCCAAGCGCCGCGACGCGCCCAATGACTTCATGGCCCGGAACTACGGGATATGTGGACATTCCCCAGTCGTCGTTGATCACCGAGATATCCGAGTGACAAATGCCGCAATGCTCGACGGCGATCTCGACTTCCTCCGGGCCTAGCGCCCCAGCGTTGTAGCCGAAAGGCTCAAGCGGTTGGCCCGGCCCTTTGGCAGCCCATGCACTAATCATCGCCGCTTTCCATTTCTAACGCTAGGAACCCAGCAATCACCCTTTGCGGCATCTCCCAGCAGTGCTGGCCAAGCGCCCGGTATCTGAACACGCCCACGGCCGCCCGGCCAACTGTTTCTCTCAAATCAAACTCTTGTGAAACGGCTTTCGTCTCACGCTAATCTTGCGATTGCTTCCAAGCGAGCAGGGGAGACATTCCGCGCCAGCACCATCCAGTAATTAATTCGGGCTTATAGCCCAGCAGCCTTAAACCCGGCGCGCCAAAGAACCCAACAATCCCTGATATTCGTCGTTTAGCTCCATATCCACGGCGGGAGCCGCCTTCAGGAGCAAATTTGCGATGAAGGGCTGATCGTTCTTTGTGTCTTCGAGCGCCTCGCGCAAAACGGGCAAATTGTCTTCGATGTGATTGAAAAATGCTACCCCTTTCTCAAGGGTTTCTGTCCGGCGCTCGCGTGTCCACTTCGCCAACGGATACATAATTTCATGGATGAAATTGGATTGCCGCGCCTTCTCGAAAAAGCGCAGGGCCGTATTCCAATTTTCCCTTGCGCGCAGCGGCGGCGGGGGAATGTCGTCTGGCAGCAGCTTCCTGCCAGCTTGACCAACGAAGCCGAGCTGTCAATTTGCGCTCAGAGCGTCGCGCAGAAGGACTGTCGTGTGCCCGCCCTGCGCCCGCAGCCATGCACGATCAGATGGCGGCGCTAAAAGCCATTGGCAATGACCGGCGTGCCGGGGCTCGCGGCGCGCACCGCAGGCAGCAGCGAAAGTTCCGCCATCTGCAGCGAGGCATCGTAATGCTCGGATTCGAGCCCGAAGCTGCCCGCCATGCCGCAGCAGCTCGACGCGATGATGCCGTAGGTGAAACCGGGAATTCATTTCAGCGCTTTGCGCGTCGCCTTCATCACGCCAAACGCTCTTTGATGGCACTGCCCGTGCGGAAGCCCCCTTGGCAGATTGAGCGGCTTCAGATTCAAGCGCAAAGCCTTGCTGGGATGCTTGCGCGCCCTAAATTCCTCGAACAAGAATAGCTGCTTGCCAAGCTCTTTCACATCCGGCCCGAGACCCAGGCTGTGCTTTAGAGCTCGTCACGCTATGTCGTGCTATTCCCGGACATCCCAGGCTGCCTCGGTGTTGGCGATACGCCGGATGAAGCAATCGAGGAGGGCAAACAGGCGCTCTTTGCCTGCCTCGATGCCCTAAAGGCCGTCGATCGAAAGCCGCCTCTGCCCGCCGCGCCGGCCGGATGATGCCAGAGGCCCCCGGTGAGTGAAATCACCTGCCCTTCTGCCGCTTGCTGCTGCCACTCTGATGGAGGTTCGGGAAAATCCTGCCTATATTTCCCGGCTGCTTTCCTGGCCGCTTAAAGCGGCAGAAAAACGATAAAGGATGGTTTCTGAACGGATAAATCCATGATGCTTGCAAAATGCAGCGGCGTTTTTGTCTTTTGGCTGAGAAATAAGCGCTAAGGCCTTTGCATCGCTGTTGATAACCCGCAAAGCCGTATTGGCAATCAACGAACTTCCCACCCCCTTGCGAGAATAGCCCAGGTCGGCTGCAAGCTTTCTGAGGCTCGCCGCTGGCAAAACCGGATAACACGCGAGAGAATTGAGAACGTCCGGCAGCAAATTTTTGGCCAGAATGCTGGCCTCCGAAAAGAAATCATAACCAGCAATCTTCCTTGCCCTCAACTCCACAGCGACAAAGCAGCTTTCCAGCAGCCGCTTGACATTCTGAGTGGCTTTTTCCCGGAAAAACCGGTCAAGCGCTGCCATTCCGCAAGAAAAGGCCGGGCGGTCATGATCACCAAGCGGCTCAATGACGAATTCGCCTTTCACCGTGGCTTTGTGATCCGTTGCTGGTATCGGCGAAAGGCCCGGCGAAGCGCTCAAACCGGTTCAGGGGTATGAGGAATTGCTTTGGCGAGGGCGCGCTGATCCTCGGCCGAGTGGCGGATGATTTGTGCTTCTTCGATCGCCCGTGCGGCTGCATCTTGCGCAGCAGCAAAGGCGAAATCACTGACGCTGCGCCCTTCAATCCCGGAGGCTCGCTTGATGATGGCGGACGATTGAGGCACGATGCGCCTCGATCCAGGCCGTCCTGCTCCGCTGACGCCCATACTGCTTACTCACTTTCTTGCAGCAATCAACTGGGCGCGCAAAAATATCCTGGGAAGTCCTATGGCTGGCGAGGCGGTCCCATGCCGCCCAAATGATCGGCCACTGTGAAAATATCCTTGTCGCCGCGGCCGGAGATGTTCACCACCATCAGGTGATCCGCAGTCTTGCGTTCGGCAGCCTCAACGGCTTTGGCAAGCGCATGAGCGGGTTCGAGCGCGGGGATGATGCCTTCGAGCCTGGCGCAAAGCTGAAACGCCGCCAGCGCCTCGGCGTCGGTTGCCGAGAGATAAATGACCCGCCCGGATTCTTTCAGCCACGCGTGCTCCGGTCCAATGCCCGGATAGTCAAGCCCCGCCGAAATCGAATGGCCCTCTTCGATTTGCCCATCGGCATTCATCAATAAATAGGTCCGGTTGCCATGCAGCACCCCCGGCCGGCCGCCAGCCAGCGAAGCAGCGTGCTGCTTGTCGAGGCCGTAGCCGGCCGCTTCGACGCCATAGATTTCTACGGAAGAATCATCGAGAAAAGGGTGAAAAAGCCCAATCGCATTGGACCCGCCGCCAATGCAGGCAAAAAGCGAATCCGGGAGCCTGCCTTCGGCAGCCTGCATCTGGGCTTTGGTCTCCTCTCCGATCACGCATTGGAAATCGCGCACCATTGCCGGATAGGGGTGCGGCCCTGCCGCCGTGCCGATACAGTAGAAGGTGTTCTCGACATTGGTTACCCAGTCGCGCAAGGCCTCGTTCATGGCATCCTTGAGCGTCTTGGCTCCCGACTCGACCGGCACCACTTTTGCCCCAAGCAAGTTCATGCGGAAGACATTGGGCTTTTGCCGCTCGACATCGACCGAGCCCATATAAATCACGCATTCAAGGCCAAAGCGCGCGCAGGCAGTCGCCGTCGCCACGCCATGCTGGCCCGCGCCAGTTTCGGCAATGATTCGCGTCTTGCCCATCCGCCGGGCGAGAAGAATCTGGCCCAAAACATTGTTGATCTTATGCGCGCCGGTATGATTCAGCTCCTCGCGCTTGAAGTAGATTTTTGCTCCCCCGTGCCGGCCCGCTGCCGCAGCGCGCTCGCGCACATAAGCGGTCATGCGCGCGGCGTAATAAAGCGGGCTGGGGCGCCCGGCATAATGCGCAAGGAGGTGATTGAGCTCTTGCCGGAATGCCGGGTCGGTCTTGGCGGCATTGTAATGTTTCTCAAGGTCAAGAATGAGCGGCATCAAGGTTTCGGCTACGAACCGGCCGCCAAAGATGCCGAAATGGCCGTGTTCATCCGGGCCGGTGCGGTAAGAATTCAAGGCCAAGGTCACGTTTGATGGCTCTCCGCCCAAGGTTTGGCGCTGTCTTTAGAAACGAGGCTGCGCATTCACGTGCCGCTGCCTCTATGCCGCTTTTAGCCGTTTGGGGGCGCTGCTCCAAGCCTTGCAGCGGCGGCCCGGGCTTCGGCTATGAAAGCCGCGATCATGTTTCCGTCCTTGACTCCTGGCGCGCTTTCCACCCCCGACGAGACGTCAACGCCATTCGCCCGGGCCTTAGTGACCGCCTCGGCGACATTGGCGGAATTCAGGCCGCCCGCCAGCAGCCAAGGCTTCTTGAGCGGAGCCTCTGCGAGCAGGCTCCAATCGAAGCATTGCCCATTTCCTCCTGGCCGTCCGGACTCGGAGGACGGCTTGGCATCAAACAGAAGGAGATCAGCCGCGCCTTCGGCGGGAGGGATCATGCCGAGGTCGGCCGCCGTCTCAAGCCCAATCGCCTTCATGACCGGAAGGCCGAAACGATACCGGACAGCAGCAATCCGTTCCGGCGTTTCGCTGCCGTGAAGCTGAAGAAGGGAAGGCTTCAGCGCGGCAATTGCTGCGGCAAGCTGCTCATCGGTTGCGTCAGCCGTGAGAAGAACTTTGCAAGCCTTCGTCCCCGCACGCTCGCCAAGCGCAGCGGCTCTTTCGAGAGAAACATGCCGGGGGCTCTTTTCGAAAAAGACAAAGCCCACCATATCCGCCCCGCATGCGAGCGCCGCATCGAGACCTTCCTCCGTCCGCAGGCCGCAAATTTTTATAATAAAGCTCATCGGCTCCCGCCCGGACAGAGTTTTGGATGGGGCCCGTGCCAAGCCGCCGTCTCCGCCTAATCCAGGAATTCTGGAAAAACTCTTCGCGCTCGCAGGTCTAGGACGCTTTGCGTTTCTCTCCGCTCTTCGGCACGGATAACCGGGCAAGATCGGAACGCAAGGAGTCGATTTCGGCTCTAGCGAGGCGCGCGGCCCGGCGATGCTTTCCTTGCTCGAAATAGGTGGCCACGCTGCCAAAGACAACGCCGATCATGACAGAGACGAAGATGACGGCGTAAAGAGGAACCGAAATCTCCGTCCCTTCGGGACCGGCCCCCGCAAAAGGGTCAAGGTAAATATGGACCAGATGGCGGTTGGCCTCTGCCACGGCAAGCACCACAACGGCAAGCGGTATCAATAAGAGGAGCTTCAACAGTCGCTTCATTTGGAACCGCCCGCCGATTCGTGCTTCTGCGTTGCGTGCTTCTAGAGGATTTCCGGCGAATTGATAAGATCCCTTTGCATTTCGAGGGAGGAGGGCGGGATGCCAAGCAGCGCTGTGCGGCAAGCAGCGGCCCTCCCCCCTGGGGAGCCACGATCTTGCTTTACCCCTGGCCGGGCGGGGGGGGCTGATTGAGGCGCTCGCGCATCTCCTTGCCAGTCTTGAAGAATGGCACGGTCTTCCCGGCCACCGGAACCTGTGCGCCAGTGCGCGGGTTCCTGCCGACCCTTGCTTCCCTGTGTTTGACAGAAAACGCCCCAAAGCCGCGCAACTCGACGCGGTCGCCGCGGGCCAGCGCCGCGGTAATCTCATCGAAGATGGCATTGACGATCTTCTCGACGTCACGGAGATAAAGGTGCGGGTTGCGGTTGGCAATCCGTTGTACAAGCTCGGATTTGATCATCAGCCCCCCGCAAATCGTTTTTTGTGGCCGTGCCGGGTCTAAGAAATCCTTGTCTCAGCGCGAATTCAAAAATTGAAAAGCTTTAGTTCGCGGCAACGCCCCCTTGCCAAATCGACACGAGCCCGTCAAGCACGCGGATTTGCGCAGCCTCGGCAGCCTTGTCGAGCGCCAGGCCCGCTCCTTGAAACCCAAGAAGCCCGGCGCCCTGCGCGAAAAAGCTCAATATGCCAAGGCGCTCAAGGGTCCGGTCCGGTTTCCAATCGCGCACGGGAAGACCTTTGGCAATGTTGCGCTCCTGCTCCAGCCAAGCAAGGGCGTCGCGTTCGTCGCC
Organism: Methylocella sp.; assembly: GCA_035687205.1. Lineage (GTDB taxonomy): Bacteria > Pseudomonadota > Alphaproteobacteria > Rhizobiales > Beijerinckiaceae > Methylocapsa. The sequence continues at coordinate 40,045 of DASRYK010000074.1, forward strand.
AAGATGATCGACGAGATGCAGATTAATCCCTTGGCGGGCCGTGAAAACGCGGCCATCCGCGACAGCGCTGAGCTCCTCCGCAGAGAGGTTGCGCCGCTCCTTCACCAGCGACTTGAACCAGGCGAAGCTGTCATCCACGAGGCCGGCAAGGGCGGCCTGAGCCTCAGGCGTCACCGGCTCGAAGGGGTTCGGCGCGCCTTTGAGCGGCGAAGACTTCACATCCTCGACTTTCACGCCGATCATGTCGAGCAATTTCATGATATTTGGAAATTGAACGAGAACGCCGATTGACCCTACAAGAGCATTGCCGAGGGCGACGATCCGGTCCGTCCCAAGCGCGGCAATATAGCCGCCCGAGGCCGCCACATTTCCCACAACTGCCACGGTTGGCTTACGCTCCGAGAGGCGGCGTATCGCTTGGTAGAGCCGCTCGGCGCCTGCCGTTGTCCCCCCAGGGCTGTCGATTGCAATCAAGACCGCCTTCACGCTTGCCGCGTCCTGGATTTTCTGAATGAGCTTCAGCGTCTCGCGGTCGCCCGTGATCACGCCCTCGATCGAAAGCCGCGCGATATGCGGGGTCAGATTCAGGGGTGAGCCTGCTCCGAGACGGGTAAGCCCTGCAGCGGCGACAGCAAGAATGAACGCCGTGAAGGCCGCGGCGCGCCAATAGGACAACCGGCGTCGCAAGCCGCGCCGTTCGACTAGATACTCCGGCGGGAGAGCTGCCATCACATTCCCTTCATTTCCGCGCTATTCACTTCGGCGAATCGCGCCGGGGCTTTGCCCCAATCGCCATGGATGTCAAGCGCATATGATCATCAAAACAGATCCGCCGCCATACCACAACTGCCCCAGAGGGGCGCGCCGTAAAGAACCTTGAGTGGCGGTCCGCAGGGGCTTCGTTCTGCAGCCCGGAATGGCTTTAGGCGGTTTTTCCTGGAGAGGACGGTATGGTCAATTCTGAATTTCGTGTTGCCAGAGGGTATTAATATGACTGAGAGCCTGTCTCAAAAGCGCATTGCACGCGTGCTGGTTGCATGATTCACGGTTGCAGTGGGGCTGGAACGGTGATTCGCGATGTGGACGGCAGAGCAGCGGGTGATCTACCGGCGTGACGAGGGGCGCTTCCTTGAAGCCGGCGGATAAGGGGGCGGCTTCGACGGCGAGGCAGGCTATGACGCCGGAAAGAAGGTCAAGGGGCGTAAGATTCACGCCCTTGCCGATACCGAAGGGCTGCCGGTCCGGGCCGCCGTTCACTCCGCCGGCCTCCAGGACCGCGGCGGCGGCGCCTTCGTCCTCGACAAAATCCGCCATCGCTTCCCCTGGCTCGGCCTGGTCTGGGCGGACAATGGCTGCAATGCCCGGCAAGTCGAGGCTGCCGTCGCAAAGGCCCCCGTGTTGCGCCTCGAGACCGTCAAGCGTAGCAGCGGCCTGAAGGGCTTCGCCGTCTTGCCGCGCCGTTGGGCCGTCGAGCGAACCTTCTCCTGGTTCGGCCGCAACCGCCGCATCGCCAAGGGTCACGAGAACCTCACCGAAACCCTCGCTGCCTTCGTCACGCTCACCTGCATCCAAATCGCGATCAGGCGGCTCGCGCAATAGTTGCCTTTTAAATCAGGCTCTGACGCCTTACCCCTTGAACGCATCATCATAGGGGCTAGTTTGGTGCGTGCACTTAAAAATATATATAATTATATGATATACGTATATACTGCCAATGTTTAAGGATAAATCTGACAACGGCCTGAATCCTGCAAAAAGATATAGTGTGAGATACTTTTTTCAATTGGGATAAGAACTCGCAATTTGTACTTGTCTCAGCGGTCCACGCCGGATTTTCATCATAGTTGTCGTATATTGATTCCCTCAACCCCGAACTTATTTTGACGTGCGTTCTCGCCCCTCCTGGCATAGTGTGTGCTTTTGAATCTTCGGGTTTGGCCAAGACCTTGCGGTTCGCCTTTCCTTGAAGAGTGCCCCTTTTTGACCGGTTGAATTCCCGGTTTGTGAAATCGCGCGATGCAGCAGCAATTCTACGGGAATATCGAGATAGGCACGGGCGGCAGCAAGGAGCTTGGCCCCTGGGCGGCGGGACGGTGCTTTGACGAAATGACCCTCGCCGATGGCGCTATCCGGCTGGCCTATGCCAAGATCGCACGCTGGCTTGCCGCCACGCCAGCCGCTGTTCTCGCTTCACGCCGCACGCAAGCCGAGCTCCTCTTCCGGCGTATCGGCATCACATTCGCGGTTTACGGGGAAGATCAGAAGGATGGGACCGAAAGACTCATCCCCTTCGATATTATTCCGCGGGTGTTGTTGCGCTCGGAATGGGCGAGGCTCGAATCCGGGCTCGTCCAGCGCGTGAAAGCCCTGAATTGTTTCCTCGCTGACATTTATGGCCCGCAGGAGATCATCAAGGCAGGGCGGATCCCGTCTGATCTAATTGCCCGGAATGCCGAGTACCGCGAAGTGATGGCCCGTTTCCAGGTGCCCCACGGAATCTATGTTCATATCGCCGGCATCGACCTTGTACGCACCGGCGAAAATGACTTCTACGTGCTCGAGGATAATGTGCGCATACCATCCGGCGTGTCCTATATGCTGGAGAACCGCGAGGTGATGATGCGCCTGACGCCTGACCTCTTTGCCGAGCATCGTGTGGCGCCTGTCGAGAATTATCCTGACGCTTTACTGGCAGCGTTGCGCTCGGTTGCCCCGCCTGCTGCTGCAAGGGAGCCCACAATTGTTGTGCTGACCCCTGGGCGTTACAACTCGGCTTATTACGAGCATTCCTTTCTGGCGGATAAACTTGGCGTCGAGCTTGTCGAAGGCAGCGATCTGCTCGTCAAGGATGATACCGTTTATATGCGCACCACGGAAGGCGCAAAGCGCGTCGACGTGATCTATCGCAGGGTCGATGACAGCTTCCTTGATCCGCTCGTTTTCAGGCCCGATTCTGTCCTCGGCGCACCAGGCCTGATGAGAGCCTATTTTGCAGGCAATGTGACCATTTGCAATGCAGTTGGAACCGGAATCGCGGATGACAAGGCCATCTACACCTATATGCCCGAGATCATTGAGTTCTATCTCGGCGAAAAAGCAATTTTGAAGAACGTGCCCACTTGGCGATGCCGGGAGCCAAGTGCTTTGCGTTACGTGCTCGACAACTTGGCTGAGCTCGTCGTTAAAGAAGTTAACGGCTCAGGCGGGTATGGAATGCTCGTCGGCCCGCATGCCACAAAGGCTGAACGGGAGACTTTCGCAGCGAAGCTATCCGACAATCCGGAAAATTTCATAGCCCAGCCAACGCTAGCGCTCTCCACAGTCCCCACCTACTTTGATGCCGGCATAGCACCACGCCATGTCGATCTGCGGCCCTTTGTGCTGACCGGCACGGCCGGGATCCGGGTGGTTCCAGGCGGGCTGACCCGTGTAGCGTTGAAAGAGAAATCCCTTGTGGTCAATTCGAGCCAGGGTGGAGGAACCAAGGACACATGGATTGTCGAAGATTCGATCTTCGATGAGGCTTTTCTTTGAGAGAATCTGCATTGTGGCAGAATCCGAGCGGCAGATGCCCGGCCTGCGGCTCCACCCATACCGGCTCTGTCTCATATGACTGATCCTTAGAGGCATCCAATGCTTTCGCGCACAGCCGACAGTCTTTATTGGCTGGCGCGCTATATCGAGCGCGCCGATTTTCTTGCCCGCATCATCAAAGCAGCGCAACGCCTCGCAACCCTGCCGACAAGCTATCCCGGAACGGGCACCGAATGGGAAAGCGCACTCGAATCGTCTGGCGCAGCCCAGGCCTTTCGCGCGACGCGCGGTGCCGCCGAGGAGGCAAGCGTCATTGATTTTCTGGCCTTCGCGCCGGACAATCCATCCTCTATCCGCAACTGCCTCAAATATGCCCGTTCGAATGCGCGCTCCGTCCGCACGGCTTTGACTTCGGAAATGTGGGAGGCGATCAACGGCGCCTGGATAGAGCTTGGGCGCTTCGAGGCTGGCGGCGGCGGTTCCAGCCGGTATGATCGCGAGTCACTCTCGCATTTCTTTGAGTTTGTGCAAAAAACCTCGCTTGACTATGACGGATCCGTCGAGCGCACGATGCTGCGCAATGATGCTTACTGGTTTTCACGTCTCGGAATCTATATTGAGCGCGCGGACAACACAGCCCGTATCTTAGATGTCAAATATCACGTGCTCTTGCCAGAAAACGAAACCGTTGGCGGTTCTGTGGACTATTTCCAGTGGACAGCCATCCTCCGCGCGGTCTCTTCACTCACGGCCTACCATTGGGTCTACCGCGAAAGCGTGAAACCCTGGCTCATCGCTGATCTTTTGATTCTCAAGAAAGAAATGCCGCGCTCGCTGATCGCCTGCTACGACAGCATTACTTACTTCCTCGATGCGATCGGCAACGCTTACGGCCGCTCCGGCCCGTCGCAACAGCAGGCGCATGATGTGCTTGCCCGCCTTTCCGCGGCGACAACCGGTGAGGTTTTCAAAACCGGCTTGCACGAGTTCCTCACCGCATTTGTCGAGGATAACGACCGGCTCGGGCATGCCATTAATAAACAATATCTGCTGCACTGAGAGGCAGCCTCCGCCCGGTGCGCCGCGGGAAAAGCCTGAACCAATCCGCGAGGCTTCTTGCCGGAGAAAAGATTTGGCTCCGCCTCCTTCAAACCCAAGCACTGTCATTCAAAAGCCGGAGAACGCTGTCATTATCAATATTAATATTAGCTGCGTTTCCGGTCTCTTCCCCGCTCCGGCCAGGCCCCGCCTTATTCGCTAGACTTGCCGAAGGGTTTTCCAATGCCTAATTGGCGCTTGACGTTTCGCTGCCTCAATATATTGATGTACGATGATTTATATCGTAACATTTTCTTAGTTACGGTCAGAGCTTTGCCCGCCGTGAATGCGCATACTGTAATTGCATGTGTAATCATAAAGAAAAAATGTGCTCGGGCTTCTTGCGGCAATGATCATATGCGAACCCGCCCGCAGGGGCTTATGACCGCGGCGGGAAGCAATAAAATCTTCTGCAAGAGACTTTCCGTTTTCTTGGGTTATTCAATGCAGCGTCCTTAGCCTAATGCGCTGCTCGATTTTATGAATTCTTGAATTTGAAAACATATCTTCAAAGCTTCATAAGGACTGCGTTATGACGGTGCTGGTGACTGGCGGTGCGGGTTATATCGGCGGCCATATGGTTCTGGCGCTCCTCGATGCAGGGAAACGTGTAATTGTTCTTGATGATCTATCGACAGGTTTCCGCTGGGCAGTGCCTGCAGCCGCCAAGCTCGTTGTGGGCGATGTTGGTGATTCCGGTCTCGTGGACCAGCTCTGTGCCACATACGAAATTGACACCATTGCTCACTTTGCGGCGAAAATTATAGTCCCAGAATCCACCGCCGCTCCGTTGCCCTATTACCTTACGAATACGGCCAAGGCCCGGAATCTCCTTGATTGCGCGGTGCGCAACCGCGTCAGGCACTTCATCTTTTCCTCAACGGCAGCCGTTTATGGCGAACCCGCAGTTGTGCCCATACCCGAAACCGCTTCCCTCGCACCGATCAATCCTTATGGCCGCTCAAAGCTTGCTGCCGAATGGATGCTCCAGGATACCGCAGCAGCGCATGGGTTGAAATTTGCTATTCTGCGCTATTTCAACGTCGCCGGCGCCGACCCAAGGGGCCGTCTTGGCCAGTCCACAGCAAAGGCGACGCATCTCTTCAAGATTGCAGCGCAAGCAGCCGTCGGCATCCGCCCTTATGTCGAAGTCTATGGCTCCGATTATCCGACACCGGACGGCACTTGCATCAGGGACTATGTTCAGGTCACCGATCTTGTTGATGCGCATCTCCTGGCCCTGAACCATTTGAGGGCTGGAGGAGAAAACATCATTTGCAATTGCGGCTACGGTTTTGGTTTCTCAGTGCTCGAAGTCATCGGCGCAATGAAGCAAGCCTCGGGTGTTGATTTCGAGGTTCGCATGGCGCCGCGCCGTCCAGGTGACCCGGCCTCGCTCGTCGCAGCCACGGACCGAATCTCGTCTGTTCTCGGATGGAAGCCAAAATATGCCGGTCTGGAGGTGATTGCCTCGCAAGCCTTAGCATGGGAGCACAAGCTGAAGAAGAATTCAGGCGTGGACCAGCGGGCTCCTGCCTTCTGAGAAGCGTTTTTTCAGGTATTCATTGATTCGAAAAATGCGGCGTTGCCTTTGGGGGTCTCTCGCAATTTGCCAAGCAAAAACTCAATTCCGTCCACTGTGCCCATTGGATTGAGGATACGCCGCAGAACGTACATTTTCTTCAAAATATCCGGGGGAACAAGCAGCTCCTCCTTACGGGTGCCGGACCGCGCGATATCGATTGCCGGGAAGGTCCGCTTATCGGCAACCTTGCGGTCAAGGATGATCTCAGAATTGCCGGTGCCTTTGAATTCCTCAAAGATCACTTCATCCATGCGGGATCCGGTATCGATCAGCGCCGTTGCGATGATTGTCAGGGAGCCGCCTTCCTCAATATTGCGCGCAGCCCCAAAGAACCTTTTCGGGCGCTGCAGCGCATTGGCGTCGACACCGCCCGTTAGGACCTTGCCAGAAGAGGGCACCACAGTGTTATAGGCCCGGCCGAGCCGGGTGATGGAATCGAGCAGAATCACGACATCCCGCCCGTGCTCAACAAGCCGCTTGGCCTTCTCGATGACCATTTCAGCCACCTGAACATGCCGGACGGCTGGCTCGTCAAAGGTCGAGGAAATGACCTCACCGCTTACCGATCTTTGCATGTCGGTCACTTCCTCGGGCCGCTCGTCGATCAAGAGAACGATGAGATAGCACTCGGGATGATTGGCGGTTAGCGATTGTGCAATGTTCTGCAATAAAACGGTCTTGCCTGTGCGCGGGGGGGCAACGATCAAGGCGCGCTGGCCTTTTCCAATTGGCGCGACAATATCAATCACCCGCGCCGATAAATCCTTCTTCGTTGGATCATCCACTTCGAGCTTGAGCCGCTGATCAGGATAGAGCGGCGTCAAATTGTCGAAATGCACCTTGTGCCGGATCTTATCGGGGTCCTCGAAATTGATTGAATTAACCTTGAGCAGCGCAAAATAACGCTCCCCTTCTTTCGGACTGCGTATCATCCCCTCGACGGTGTCGCCAGTCCGCAAGCCAAACCGGCGAATCTGCGAAGGTGACACATAGATATCGTCTGGCCCGGGAAGGTAATTTGCGTCTGGTGACCGGAGAAAGCCAAAGCCATCTTGCAGCACCTCGATGACACCTTCTCCGATGATCTCGACATCGCGGCTTGCCAATTGCTTGAGGATTGCAAACATCAACTCCTGCTTACGCATGATCGAGGCATTCTCGACCTCGCGCTCCTCCGCAAAGGCAAGCAGCTCGGTAGGCGACTTGCGTTTTAAATCCTGCAGTTTGATTTCCTGCATCTTAATGATGTCCTTGGACGCTTAATGCAGATCTGGCGGTGCGGTGAGATTTCGCGAATGCTGCTTCCGGAGCTTTGTCGGCCGGAGCAAACGCTCTGAACAAGGCGCGCAGGCAGCGCCAGAACTTTGGTGAGTTCATACGTGGGGGATAACAATTAAATAGATCAATTCAATGGCTTTGACAAGCCTCAGGGCGCCAAGGATTTTCAGTCGCGGTCAAAATGGCTTGAAAACGGCCAAAAAGACAATCCCTGCCATGAGAACTGTGGGGACTTCGTTGATGATACGGAAAAAACCCGCGCCGTGGCAGTTTGTCCCATCCTCCAGGCTTTTCCGTATCCTGGCGAAATAGCCATGGAGTGCACTGAGAAAGATGACCAGAAGAAACTTGGCGTGAAACCATCCTGTGTCCAGGTAGCCCCCTTTGACCGCCAGCAAAAGCCCGGTCACCCATGTCACGAGCATCGCCGGCAGCATGATGATGCGCATGAGCCGCCGCTCCATCACAATAAAGGTTCGAGCTTGCCCCGGCTCCCCTGCTGATAAGACATGATAGACAAACAGCCGCGGCAGGTAGAGCATCCCGGCCATCCAAGAAATGACGGCAAGGATATGGAGGGTTTTGATCCATAGATAGGGCTCACTCATGATAAGGAGCCTGACCGCAAGATTTCCAGCATGCGCTCAACGTGACGAACCGGTGTCTCGGGCACAATCCCGTGGCCAAGATTGAAAATATGCGCCCGCTCTTTGAAGGCCGAGAGAATATTACGCATCCCAAATTCAAGAGCTTTCCCGCCGGCAGCGAGCGCCAGCGGATCAAGATTTCCCTGGAGAACGAGTCGATGCTCGAATCCCTTTGCAGCCCGCCAAGGATCGGCCGCGCTGTCAAGCCCAAGGGCATCGATGCCGGCGCAAGCTGCCGTTCCCGGCACCGCAAAGGCGGCTCCTTTCGGAAAAGCGATGATACGAGCTTTCTTATGGCGCTGCCGCAGTTTTGAGGCAATTGAGGCAAGAGGCGTGAGGCACCAGCGCTCAAGCTCTGAAGCGGGGAGCACGCCTGCCCAGGTGTCAAAAATTTGTACAGCATCGGCACCGGCTTCGATCTGCCAGGAGAGGTGATCAATCGAGGCCTCCACAAGCCGGTCGATCAGCCGCTCAAAGAGGTTAGGATTGCGGTAGGCGAGCAGTCTGGCAGGCGCCTGATCAGGCGTGCTTTTGCCCGCAACCATGTAGCAGGCCACCGTCCATGGCGCACCGCAAAAGCCAATTAACGCCGTTTCTTTAGGAAGCTTCTCCTTCACTCTTTCCACGGTCTCGAGGATGGGGCTTAGGCGGGTTCGGCTAAGCCTCGAATCCAGCTTCGCGAAATCCTCCTCTGTCGAAATGGGGGCGAGCCTTGGCCCTTCCCCGGATTCGAATGAGACTTTCTGGCCGAGCGCATCGGCCACAACCAGGATGTCGCTGAACAAAATCGCAGCATCGAAGCCAAACCGCCGCACGGGCTGTAGCGTAGCTTCAGCTGCAAGCTCTGGCGCGTAGCAAAACTCGAGAAAAGTCCCGGCTTTCGCCCTGAGTGCCCGGTATTCCGGAAGATAGCGCCCGGCTTGCCGCATGAGCCAAACGGGGGGCGGAAACAGCCTTTCCCCGGACAGGACCCTGAGAAATGGCTTTGTCTCGATGCTAGAGGTTTTATCCAATGCGCTTAAATCCTCATCAATCAAGAAACTTCTCTTAAGAAGATTGTTTTTCTTCTTTGAAGGGCCAGTTAGGCGTATTCGCAGCCATGCACAAGCCCGCAGCCGGAAAATAGGAATCTCCCATTCTCAACAGGGCAGGCTCTCGGGAACGGCTGAGGCTCATCTTTCCACGATTTCAAGGGGAAGAAACACTTCTCCCGCGCATATATCAACAGCTTGCAGTTGATCCCATGCATTCACAAGTGCGGCAGATAAATTGTCCAGCTTGTGTTTCCGGTGGAAAGGATAGCGGTGGTTTCGCAAGAAAATTGTTGCTGACAGTCAGCAGCGGAAGTTATCCACAACCTCACCCGGCTTGCTCTTGAATCATTTCAAAAGGAATCATCGCTCTTGGGGCGTCATTACTTTCACCTGCATTTAATCTCCGACGCGACGGGGGAGACCCTGATTGCCGTCAGCCGTGCGGCTGCCGCGCAATACGAAGGGGTTGCCTCGATCGAGCATGTCTATCCGCTTGTGCGCAGCAACGGCCAAATCGATAAGGCTCTTGCAGAGATCGAGGCGGCGCCGGGGATTGTGCTCTTCACGCTGGTCGATCGGGAATTGGCCAGCCGTCTGGAGGCTGGCTGCAAAGAGCTAAGTGTGCCTTGTCTCTCGGTCTTACAGCCGATCCTTGACCTTTTTCAGTCCTATATCGGCTCGGTTTCAAGGCCCCGTCCTGGCGCGCAGCATGTGCTCAATGCCGATTATTTCAAGAGAATTGAAGCCCTGAACTTCACAATGTTGCATGACGATGGCCAGCAAGTCGAGAATTTCGAAGCAGCTGACGTAGTTTTGCTCGGGGTGAGCCGCACATCGAAGACACCGACGAGTATTTATCTTGCAAACCGCGGGATCAAGACGGCGAATATTCCAATTGTGCCGGATGTGCCGCTGCCCTGGCCGGTTCTGTCCTTGAGGAACCCGCTGGTTGTGGGGCTCGTGGCCTCAGTCGAGAGGATTGTTCAAATCCGGGAAAACCGGCTACTAGCTCTTAATGCTGATCCCGATTCGCCCTATGTGAACCGAAGGCTTGTCGCGGGCGAAGTCGCTCGGGCACGTAAGATTTGTGCCGAGCACGGATGGCCTGTGATTGACGTGACGCACCGGTCCATCGAGGAAACAGCAGCAGCCGTCATTGATCTCTACAAAGTCCACCAGCTAAAATTCATAACCTCCTCATGAGCGTTTTATGGCGCGGCAGGCTGCCGATCATCCTTGCTTCGCAAAGCCAAACGCGCGGCGCGATTCTCTCCGCGGCGGGCATTCCCTTTGAGACATGTCCGGCAGGGGTTGATGAGAGGGGAATTGAGGCAAAGGTGCTGGGGGGAGGCGGCTCGGCAAGCGATGTCGCGCTTGAGATCTCGCGGGCAAAGGCGCTTGGGATTGCAAAGTCAAAACCGGGGCGCCTCGTTGTGGGCGCGGATCAAGTGCTCAGCCTCGAGGGCCGCCTGTTTGGTAAGCCTGGCGGGATTGAAAGAGCAAAGGAACAGCTAGCGCTCCTTTCGGGCCGGACGCATGAGCTTTATTCGGGCTATTGCGTGGCAAGGGATGATACCGTGCTTTCCAGTGGTGTGGCTATTGCGCGGCTAAGCTGCAGGCGATTCTCTGCGGAATTTATTGAGGCCTATTTCTCGGAGACGGGAGCCGTGGAGAGCGCCGGGGGATACTGCATCGAGGGGCTGGGGATCCATCTTTTTGAAAAAATCGAAGGGGATCACACGACAATTTTAGGCCTCCCCCTCTTGCCACTCCTTAAGTTCCTGCGAGACGAAGGGAGCGTTTTGACATGACAGGCGGCTCTCCGCCGCCGCCGCGGGCATGTGTCATCGGCTGGCCCGCCGCTCATTCGCGCTCGCCGCTGATCCATAGGTTCTGGCTGGAGAAGCTCAAGATTGCCGGAACTTACGAGCTTGCGGCTATCCCCCCTGGTGAATTTGACCGTTTCATCGAGAATCTTGCTCAGGCAGGGTACAAAGGGGCAAATGTCACATTGCCGCATAAACGCAGAGCCTTTGAGCTTTGCGCCGGCACGACTGAGACTGCCCGCCGCCTTGGTGCCGTCAACACGCTTTGGCTCGAAGGGGGAAGGCTTCTCGGGGACAACACCGATGTGCCGGGATTTCTCGCTGCCTTGGACCAAGAGGCGCCAGGGTGGGATGCGGCGGGCGGCAAAGCAGTGATCCTGGGTGCCGGCGGTGCAGCGCGAGCTGTTCTGTTTGGTCTCATTTCGAGAGGGATAGAAGAAATCGTTCTCGTGAACCGAACCTTGGAACGGGCAGCAGCGCTTGCCAGAGACTTTGGGCCGCAAGCCCGGGCAGCGGATTTCTCCCGCCTCCCAGAAGCTCTTACTAGCGCCAGTCTCTTGGTCAACACGACACTGCTCGGTATGCAGGGCCAGCCGCCGCTCGATATTGATCTATCGCCGCTGCCAAAGGGCGCAGTGGTCAATGACATCGTCTATGTCCCTGCGGAAACGGCATTGCTCAAAGCTGCAGCGGCGCGAGGACTGCGAACAGTTCGGGGAGTGGGAATGCTCTTGCATCAGGCCGTGCCCGGATTTGAGCGCTGGTTTGGGGTAAAGCCGAGCGTTACAGCAGAGCTCCGCCGTCTCGTGGAGGCAAATATTTCGTCAGGGCGGTGATGTTCATTCTCGGGCTGACCGGCTCGATTGGCATGGGAAAATCCACAACGGCCGCCATGTTTTGCGCCGAAGGGGTCCCTGTGTTTGATGCCGATGCTGCCGTCCATGCTCTTTACAGCGGCGAAGCGGTTCCCGCCATCGAGGCTGCCTTTCCGGGCACCACGCGGGATGGCGTGGTAGATCGGGCCCGCCTCGCGGCTGCCGTTCTCGAAGATCGAGCGGCTCTGGCGCGGCTCGAATCGATTGTTCATCCGCTTGTCGCCAAAGATCGCGCGCTTTTTCTGAGTGAAGCTGCAAAAAGCGGCGCTGGGATCGTGGTCCTCGACATTCCTTTGCTGTTTGAGACAGGAGGTGAGCTTTTGGTCGATGCCGTGGTTCTCGTGACGGCTCCGGAACCGGTGCAAAGGGAGCGCGTAAGCAAGCGGCCGGGCATGACGCCAGTACGGCTTGCCGTCATCATGGCAAGGCAGATGCCCGACACCGAAAAGCGGAAGCGCGCCCATTTCCTCATCGACACGGGCCGCGGCTTTGTGGCAGCTGGGCGGCAGGTGCGGGGGATCTTGCGGGCTCTCGCTGGGGCGAGAAACAAGGTTTGAATGGCCCTGCCAAGCCGCCCTTCATCGAAATAAGGCAAGGGAGTTTCCATTATGTGGATCACTGCTAAAAAATGACTTTGGCTTATGAGACACTGAGGATCGCGCGAGATCCGGAGGCACAGCCGGGTCTAATTCCACAGCAGTAGGGTGAGATGCGGGAAATCGTTCTCGACACGGAAACAACCGGGCTTGATCCTGCTGAAGGGCACAGAATCGTCGAAATCGGCTGCGTCGAGCTATTGAATACAATTCCAACCGGCGCGTTTTTTCATACCTATATCAACCCCGGCCGGGATATGCCTGAAGAGGCCTTCCGCGTGCATGGGCTCTCCGCGGAATTTCTTGCTGGCCATCCAAGCTTTGCCAGCATCGCCGCTGATTTCATGAAATTCACCGGCGAAGCTAGGATTGTGGCGCATAATGCGGAGTTCGATTTGCGCTTTCTCAATGCGGAGCTTGCCCTTCTCGGAATGGAGCTTATCACAAAAGAACGCGTGGTGGACACTCTTGCTCTGGCCCGGCGGAGGTTCCCCGGGGGGCCGAACAATCTCGATGCGCTTTGCGCGCGTTTTGGCATCGACACTTCCCGCAGGACCAGGCATGGAGCTTTGCTTGATGCGGAAATTCTTGCCGAAGTCTATGCGGAGCTCCTTGGCGGGCGGCAGGCTGCGCTCATGCTTGACGAAGCTGGAACTTCTCAGACTGCGAGGGGCGGATCATTGCTTTTAAAACGTCCGCATCCCTTGCCTTCCCGGCTCAAAGGGGAGGATTTGGAAAGCCACCGCGCCTTTGTGTCCGGGCTCGGGACAGCGCCGCTTTGGAACATCTACTTCGGAAGCGGCGGCGCAACGGCTCCCGGCGGAGGCAGCGGTAACGTTATCTAAGCTTTTGGCTTTTCAGCAGCGCCAAGCGCGTATTGCCGCTTGCCAGCAGCACCCATGCGCTCCACCTGAAGCTCAATGACTGCCTCGCTCAAATTTGTGCTGCTGGCTTTTTGCAGCAAGAGCGAGGCGCGCGGCGCCGCGACCGTCGGGTTTGAGAATGATTCCGAATGTTCTTTCGATTGCGGGCTTCGACCCGAGCGGTTGTGCCGGCATCGCAGCGGATCTCAAGACCTTTGCCGCGCTTGGTTGCCATGGCATGGCTGTTGTCACGGCCTTGACAGCACAGAACACGCATGAAGTCCGCTCGGTGCATGTGCCGCTTGCGAGCTTTGCCGCGGAACAGATTGACGCCGTGCTCGACGACGTCCATGTCGCCGCGGTAAAGATCGGAATGCTGGCCTCGGCAGCGGTTGTCGAGGCCGTGGCCGAAAGGCTTGCTTTTCACAAACCCAGCATCATTGTTCTCGATCCGGTCCTTTCAGCGACGAGCGGGGAGAGCTTAAGCGCAGAAGGGACTGCCGAGGCAATTCTGAGAAATCTGCTGCCGCTCGTGACGCTGGTCACGCCGAACGCCGCCGAGGCGGCGCGGCTTTCGGGTCAGGAGATCGCCCCAGACGGCAGCGGGATGCACCGGGCAGCCGGCGTCCTTCAGGCGAGCGGCGCCCCGGCCGTTCTCATCAAGGGAGGTCATCTCCAGGGGAAAACGTCAGATGATTTTCTCTTTGATCCGGGCGGATGCAAAGTTTTTTCTGCGCCCCGTATTGCAACCCGCAATACACGTGGCACAGGCTGCACTTTATCATCAGCAATAGCCGCTTATTTGGCAAAGGGCGAGCCGCTTTGTGATGCTATTGGCGCTGCGAAATCTTATCTCACTGGCGCGCTCGAAGCCGCCCATGCATTGAGCGCGGGGCATGGCCCAGGCCCAGTAAATCATTTCTATGATCTTTGGAGCCTCTGACGGGCCGAGGACCTCTCTCTGCAAATTAGCGGAGCGGTTTTCAAGAGCCAGCCGTTGATATATGGATGCTGCAACTGCGAAGGCGCCACCCCATATCAGGGGATGACTGGCGATTTCTCAACGAAATGCCGTGTCTCTGCGGTACGGCTGACGGGCCGTCCCGCGCGGCAATTTTGGCAGGAATTTTATGGGCGAGAGGGGATGAAGCTTCGCAATATCGCAATCATTGCGCATGTCGATCATGGGAAAACGACGCTTGTCGACCGTCTGCTGCAGCAATCCGGAGCTTTCCGCGAGAACCAGCGTGTTGGCGAAAGGGTCATGGATTCGAATGACTTAGAGAAAGAGCGCGGCATCACGATCATGGCCAAGGTGACGTCTGTCGCCTGGAAAGGCACAAGGATCAATATCGTTGATACGCCTGGGCATGCCGATTTCGGCGGTGAAGTGGAGCGGATTCTCACGATGGTGGATGGCGCGATCGTCCTTGTCGATGCATCCGAGGGACCGATGCCGCAGACGAAATTCGTTGTCGGCAAAGCGCTCAAGATTGGGTTGAGGCCAGTTGTTGCGCTGAACAAGATCGACAAGCCGGATGCGCGGCCAAATGAGGTCGTCAATGAAGTGTTCGATCTTTTTGCCGCGCTTGACGCAACCGACGAGCAGCTCGATTTTCCTATTCTTTACGGCTCGGCGAAACAGGGATGGATGGCTGCAAGCCCCGATGGCCCGCAAGAAGGCATGGCCCCGCTCTTTGATCTCGTCGTGAGACATGTCCCCCCGCCGCAGACGGGAGAAGGCGGCTTCCGCATGCTTGGCACATTGCTCGAAGCCAACCCCTATCTTGGCCGGCTGATTACCGGACGGGTCTTTTCTGGTTCGGTCGAGCTCAACCAGAATGTGAAAGTCCTTGACCGCGCGGGAAATACCGTTGAGCAGGGCAGGGTCTCGAAAATCCTTGCCTTCCGCGGAATCGAGCGCCTGCCTGCCGAAAGAGCAGAGGCGGGCGACATTGTGGCCATTGCTGGGCTGGAGAAATTCAACGTGGCCGACACCCTCTGCGCCTTGGAGGTGACAGAGCCTTTACAGGCGCAGCCCATCGACCCTCCGACCTTGTCGATGACCTTTATGGTCAATGATTCCCCTCTTGCCGGGACCGAGGGTGACAAGGTCACGAGCCGGGTGATCCGGGACCGTCTCTACAAGGAAGCCGAAGGCAATGTTGCGCTGCGGGTAGAGGACTCGCCTGGCTCCGATTCTTACATCGTCTCAGGTCGCGGCGAACTGCAGCTTGCCATTTTGATCGAAACGATGCGCCGTGAGGGGTTTGAACTTGGCGTCTCGCGGCCGAAGGTCGTGCTCCAAAAGGACTCCGCCACGGGCCAGCTGCTTGAGCCCGTCGAGGAGGTCGTGATCGACGTCGATGAGGAGCATTCGGGCATTGTCGTGCAGAAATTGACCGGGCGAAAAGCTGACATGATCGAAATGCGCCCGTCGGGCGGCGGCCGCCTGCGCCTTGTTTTTCATGCTCCGACCCGCGGCCTCATCGGCTATCAGGGCGAGCTCATGACTGATACGCGCGGCACTGCAGTCATGAACCGCCTGTTTCATTCCTATGTGCCATGGAAAGGCGAGATTGCAGGACGCCGCAATGGCGTGCTGATCGCGAGCGAGGATGGCGAGTCCGTCGCTTATGCTTTGTGGAAGCTCGAAGACCGCGGCCCGATGATGATCGAGCCTGGCTGCAAGGTCTATCGCGGCATGATCGTCGGTGAGCACACGCGCGGCAACGACCTTGAGATTAATGTTTTAAGAGGCAAGCAGCTCACTAATATCCGCGCTGCGGGCAAGGACGAGGCGGTCAGGTTGACTCCCCCGCTGAAAATGACGCTCGAAAGGGCACTCGCCTATATTGCGGATGACGAGCTCGTCGAGATTACGCCAAAATCGATCAGACTTCGTAAGGCGCTCCTTGACCCAAATGAGCGCAAGCGGGCGCAGCGCGCTAAGGAAAGCGCCTGAGCATCCGGCCAGCTTTCAGCAGCGCTTCCTGCAAAGCTTTCCGGCATTTGAGGGCTGGGCCGCGGGACAAATGACCCGCCGTCCTGCGAATGCGAGGGAGCGTTCGCGGGGATCCTTCCTAGCGGCAAAACTTGAATAAGTTCTCAACGCTTGCCCATCTAAACTATAGAAATCAAGTATAATTTGGATATGTTTCTTTCTTAAAAGTAATATAAAAAAGTTAAATATTGATATTATTGAGCCGCGTTACAGCAAGAAAAACCCTTCAACCCCTTCACAAAAGGCCAAGCGGGGTTCGCTCCGCCTTTAAGGCCTGCAAGATTTGTGGGGCCATCGCGGCAAGGTCGAAGTTGCCGAGAAACCCCTGCCGCGCGCGCGCGCCCATGGCCATCTTGTCCGCAGCCGGCAGGGAGAGGAATTCGTTTAGAAGCCGCTTGACTCCCTCAAGATGATCTTGAGCGATCAAGCCTGCGCCGCTGGCCTCGACCTCCCGCCAGATATTTACTTTGTCCGTCGTAAGCACCGGCGTTCCGCAGGCCATGGCTTCGGCGACCACAGTGCCGAAATTCTCTTGGTGCGACGGCAGGACAAAAGCCTCGGCCGCGCGGAATGCCCCCCATTTCGAGCTGCCCTTCAGCATGCCAGGCCAATGGATACGGTTCGAGACGCCAAGCTTCGCCGCCATTTGGCGCAGATCAGTAGCCCAGCCCACGGAATCGGGCCCAGCCATGACAAGATCGAGGCCCGGGTGACGTCCTGCTGCTTCCGCGAAAGCCCGTATCAGCAGATCGCAGCCCTTTTTTGGATGAATGCGGCTCAAGAACAAGAGAAAGGGGCGGCCGCCGAGCTCCGGCACCGCGGCCCGGAACGATTCGATCTGTGCGGCGGCATCGCCAGGCGCATCCGCGATCCCATAAGGAATGATGCGCCCTCTGCCGCGGAATGGCCAAAAGGAGCGCTGCGCTAATCTGCACTCCTCCTCGCTGGTGAAAAAAACATTTTCGGCATGGGCAGCAAGCCGTCCATCGGCAAGCCACCAAAAGATCTGTTTCGCGGCCGCCTTCACGGGATGCGTGCGGATAAAGTAAGGATCGAGCATGCCATGGGCGAAAACAAAAAAGGGCGTTTGGCTATTGCGGAGGGCTCGCCATGAGCCAAGCGCCGTATATTCCCAGAATCCATCAATGATGATGGCGTCGTAGCGGCTTGCATTCTCCTTAAGCCATGGCACGAAATGGGGGGTGTAGCCGTAGCGCGCCCAAGGAATTTTCTTCTGCCATTTATGATGGCGGGGATTGCGCAGGCCCATGGGATAGAGCTTCAAGGGGAAACTCTCAATCCATGGCTCAAGGGGCGAATCTAGCGAGAGAACCTCGATGGAGCAGCCATGCTCTTTGAGAACGGCGCCCCAAATTAAGATACTTTCGACCGGTCCGCCCGCCTCCGGATGGGCCGATCCAATCACGCGCAGCAATTTCATGAGAATCTGAGGCCCGGCAAAGCGCCAGCCCTTGGGCCGTTGCGCCCTGACCTCACCGTTATGAAGCAAATGCTCTTCGCGCTGCGGCTCACAGCGCCTCCTCCGGGGTTCCTGCCCCGGGGCTGATGAGGCTTGCCTGAACCGTTCTCTTCCGCAATAGGCGAGCCGGATTCCCAGCGTACACGGTCCATGGCTCGAGATCGCGGAAGGCGCATCCCCTTGCACCTAGGACGGCTCCCTCGCCGACCGTCACGCCCGGGCCGACAAAGGCTTCCGCCGCCACCCACGCCCTTGGCCCAATCGTTATGGGCTTGGCGACCGTTGGGAAATAAGGGTCTTCGATGTCATGCCCGGCCGTGCAAAGATGCGCGCCTTGCGAAACGGTCGCGTATTCGCGCAAGGTGACCTTTGCGACCGAATAGACGGTGACATTGGCGGCGATGCAGGCAAGCTTGCCGATTTCGAGATTCGGCGGATACCAGATCCGGGCGCTGCCATAGACAGAAGCGGTAGGCGCCACCTTTGCGCCGAAGAGTCTTAGTAGAAAGCGCCTCCAGCCATGCAGGGGCGGCGGCGTCCAGGACGCGAGCAGAAGCCAAGTGAGATTCCAAACCGCCCGGAAGACGCGGTGTCTGAGGGGATAAGTGGGCCCGCCCTCGACCGGATTCTTGGCTGTTGCGCCATAGATTTTCATGCTGCAGCACTCCCGCCGATGGCGCTCAGGAGCTGCGGGCCGAGGGCGGCGAGATCGAATTTTTCGGCAAAACCTTGCCGGGCCCGCCGCGCCATCGCCTGCTGCTCGGCAGGCGGAAGAGCAAGGAACTGCTCCAAGAGCCCTGTGATGCCCTCGACGCTGTCGTCAGCGACGAGGCCTGCGCCGCACGCTTGCACCTCGCGCCACGTATTGACCTTGTCCGTTGTCAAGACGGGCGTGCCGCAGGCCATGGCCTCCGCGACCACGATGCCGAAATTCTCTTGATGGGATGGCAAGACGAAAGCCTCGGCGGCACGGAAGGCCCCCCATTTCAAATCACCTTTCAGCATGCCTGGCCAGTGCACGCGGCCCGCTATTCCAAGGTCTCCGGCCAATTTGCGCAGGGTCTTCTCCCATCCCTTCTGGTCAGGGCCTGCCATGACGAGATCGATCTCTGGATATTCAGCGGCGATGCTGGCGAATGCATTGAGAAGCAAGTCGCATCCTTTTTTCGGATGTATGCGGCTCAAGAACAGGAAAAACCTCCGCCCGCCAAGCTGCGGGAGCGCCGAACGGAAGGCCGCGATCTGCGCTTCCGCATCCTGGGGGATATCCCGTATCCCATAAGCAACGACACGGCCCTTGCCCCGGAAAGGCCAGAAGGATTTGGACGCAAGCCTTTGCTCCTCTTCGGTGGTGAAGAGCACATTGCGAGCATTGGCGATGAGCCTTCCTTCGCTGAACCACCAGAGAATTTGCTTGGCCAAACTCTTGAGCGGATGGACACGGTTGAAATAAGGATCGAGCATGCCATGGGCGAAAACGAAAAAGGGCGTTTGGCTTTTGCGGAGGGCGCGCCAGGAGCCGAGCGCAACATAATTCCAAAGGCCGTGCACGATGACCGCATCGTAGCGGCTGGCGTTTTTCTTGAGCCATGGCACGAAATGGGGCGTGTAGCCGTAACGCAGCCAGGGAATCTTCTGCCGCAAGCCGAGGTACCGCGGATTGCGGATTCCCAAAGGATAAACCGGCAAAGGCGAAGTCTGAACCCAGGGGTCGAGTGGCGAATCGAGAGACACAATCTCCTGATGACATCCCTGCTCCTTTAAAATCGGAGCAGACATGGCAATCCCTTCGATCGGCCCGCCCGATTCCGGGTTAACCGTTGCGATCACGCGGAGGATATTCATCGTAATAGACGGCTTATCATGCGCGGTAATAGACGGCTTGTCATGCGCGCGGCAGCTCCGTCAAGCTCATGCCCTATGTCCCTTTCTGCACCGGCTTGCGATTACCGCAAGATAAGCCATAACGCCGGTCGATGGCAGAGCCAAGACGCCTTTTCTGCCTGAGAGCAGGGGCCCGCCCATCAATCGAACCCGGAATTTTGAATGACTCATGTCGCGACGCTGATCTGCAATCCGGCATTTCCCATAGTGACACAAGAGACAATCCGCCGCGTGATGGGAAGCTTGACCTTGCCGTCAGAGGTGCGGTGGCTGAGCCCTGGCGTAGCGGCGGACATTTCCTTCAAGCCCCGGGCGGGCTTCGATGCTGCCGTAGCGTCGGAAGAGATCCGCGCTCTTCTAGGGGGCGCGGCCGTCGATGTCATCGTTCAGAGGCAGGAGGGCCGGCGCAAGAAGCTGTTGCTGGCCGATATGGATTCAACCATGATCGGGCAGGAATGTATCGACGAGCTTGCGGCTGAGACGGGCAAGAGGGCCGAGATCTCGGCCATTACCGGACGCGCCATGCGGGGAGAAATCGCTTTTGAGCCAGCTCTGCGCGAGCGCGTTGCCCTTTTAAAAGGTCTCGGCCGTTCCGTTGTTTCGCAAGTGCTTGCTAAGAGAGTTACATTGACGCCAGGCGCATGCGCCCTTGTTCAGACAATGCGCGCCAACGGAGCCTATACGGCGCTTATCTCAGGGGGATTTTCCATTTTCGCCTCTGCCGTTGCGCAAATTCTTGGCTTTGATGAATATCAGGCAAATGAGCTTCTATTTGACGAAGATGAGCGAGTGAGCGGCGTTGCAGAACCTGTGCTCGGCGCCGGGGCAAAGCGCGAAGCGCTCCTGCGGCTCTGCGCAGAGCACAGCCTTTCGAGCAGCGAGACTCTCGCCGTCGGGGATGGCGCCAACGATCTCTCCATGCTCACCGCGGCGGGTCTCGGGGTTGCTTATCACGCCAAGCCGAAAGTTGCCGCCGCCGCGCAGGCGCGTGTCGATTACAGCGATCTTACGGCGCTGCTTTATGCGCAAGGCTACGAGCGCGCCGAATTTGCTGCTTGCCCAAGCCCTTCTGCCGTGCGGGCAGGAGCGTCTTGAAGCTGAGAGCCGTCCTGAGGTGCCCGCGCGATGCGCCGGATCGATCTGAACTGCGATTGCGGCGAGGGGTTTGGCCCCTACCGGGCGGGCAATGACGCGGCAATGCTCGAGATCGTGACAAGCGCGAATGTCGCCTGCGGGTTTCACGGCGGCGATCCGGAGATCATGGCGCAGACCTTCAAAATGGCAAAGGCGAGGGGGGTTGTTGTTGGCGCGCATCCCGGATTTCCGGACCTTTGGGGCTTCGGCCGCCGGAGGCTTCCCTTTTCGCCGGGCGAGATCGAGCGGATCGTCGCTTATCAGACTGGCGCGGCGGCCGCTCTTGCCGCTTACTGCGGCACAAGGCTCGCTTATGTGAAGGCGCATGGGGCCCTAAGCAATATCGCCATGGAGGAGGAAGCGGTCGCCAATGCCGTTGCGCGGGCTGTCAAAGCTGCCGGGCCGGACCTTGCCTTTCTTGCCCCGGCAGGAACGAAGCTTGAGGCCGCGGGCCTGGCTCAGGGACTGCCGGTTGCCCGCGAGATCTACGCCGATCGCGCCTATACGGAATCTGGCCTTCTTGCGGACCGGTCTTTCCATGGCGCTGTGCTTCATGACCCTGAGGAAATCGCTGGCCGGGTCCTTGCCATGATCTTGGAAGGAGCAATCATCACGGCGTCGGGCGCGCGCTTGGCCGTAAGTATCGATTCCGTTTGTGTCCATGGCGACACGCCGGAAGCGGTAAAGATCGCGCGCGCCGTGCGTGCCCGCCTCGAAGAGGCGGGTATGACGCTTGCTCCTTTCGTGCGGGCATGAGCGCCGGGCGGGGGATGCCTCTCAAGCCGCGCTATCTGCCCGCAGGCGAATCAGCGCTTACCGTTGAATTCGGAACCCGGATCGATCCTAGCGTGCATGACTGCGTGCTGGCGCTTGATGCGGCGGTCGCGGCTGCGCAATTGGATGGCGTGATTGAGACGGTGCCAACCTACCGCTCTTTGTTGATTCATTTCGATCCCCGCCGTTTGACGACGGAGGCGCTCATCCAAGCTTTGGGTCGGCTTGATATGGCGCAAGCGCCCCCGGCCTCCCAGCGGCGGCGCTGGCGCATCCCGGTCTGCTACGAAAAGCCGTATGGAGAGGACATAGAAGAAGTCGCGGCACTTCTCGGGATCGATCCGGCGGAGGTCGTCAACCTCCACGCCGGCGCCAGTTACCGCGTCTACATGTATGGATTTGCGCCGGGATGGACCTTTCTTGGCGGACTGCCCGAGCGCCTTGCGGTTCCGCGCCGGGCGGTGCCCCGTGCTCCGGCGCAGCCGGGCGCGCTGCTCATCGCGGGCGGCCAGGCGCTGATTGCGGGCTGCGCCATGCCGACAGGCTGGTATGCGGTTGGCCGCACGCCCGTCAAAATGTTTAACCCCAAGCGTGAGCGTGCTTTCTTCGCGGCGGCGGGCGACGGGATTTGCTTTGAGCGGATCGGCGCGGGCACGTTCGAGGCGCTGAGCCTTGCGGCGTCTGCGGGAGAGATTGTTGCCTGGGACACTGTCCAGGAGGGGCCGTGAGATGGCGGGCTCGTTACGGGTTTCCTTTGCAGGCCCGGGAGCAACGGTCCAGGACGGCGGGCGCCATGGCTATCTGCGCTTTGGGGTGACCCCTGCGGGGCCGATGGACTGGGTTGCGTTCCGGACGGCCAATCTCGCGCTCGGCAACCTGGCGGATGCAGCGGCCGTCGAGATTGGCGTTGGCGGCATTGATCTCTTTTGCGAAACCGCTCCTGTTGCTGTGGCATTCGCCGGAGGCGCATTCCTTTGGCGGCGCAATGGCGCCGAGCTTCCTGCAGCGGCGCGGCTTCTCCTTGAGCCTGGAGAAATGCTCACGGCACGGCCGGCTGCCTTTGGCGCCTTCACTTATCTCGCTGCGGCAGGCGGCTTCGCCGTTCCTCGCGTCATGGGGAGCCAGGCAACGCATCTGCGCTCGGCCATGGGTGGCATAGAGGGGCGCTGCCTGCGGGCGGGCGATGCGCTCCCGGTTGCTTCGCAAGCCCCGCCCTGCGCGGGTTTCGAGGCGGAGATCGATGCTCCTTGGCTCGCGCAGGACCCTTCACCCTTCCGCGTGGTGCTCGGACCGCAGGATGACCATTTCACGCCCGAAGCGCTCAGCATATTTTTTGCGGGCTCTTTCACTCTGACGCCTGCGGCCGACCGCATGGCTTACCGCTTCGCAGGGCCGGAGATTGCGCATGCGCGGGGGCATGACATCGTCTCCGACGGTGTTGCGCTTGGGGCGGTTCAGATCCCGGGCGACCGGCAGCCGCTCATTCTCATGGCCGACCGCCAGCCGACGGGCGGCTATCCAAAACTCGGACATGTCGCCCGCGCCGACATCGGCAGGCTCGCGCAGCTCCGGCCAGGCGAGAGCTGCCGCTTCCAGGCTGTGAGCCTTGCAAAGGCGCGGGCGGCGCTGTTGGCGCTCGAGGACGAAGCTGCGGGGGTTGCCGGGCATCTGCGCCCGTTGCGCCGGGCGCTCTCATGCGCGAATTTGCTCAAGGCTAATCTGATTGATGGCATCTGCGATCCTTTCGCAGGAGAAGGAATGGAGGGGAATTCCAAAAAGCCTGTCTGAGAAGCCCCGGCCTTCCATTGTGAGGCGCGCTGTAACGGGAAGGTCAACACGGTTCTTTGCGAAATCATTGGGGTTTGGCGGCGTCACTCCCGGCAAGGGCCGGATGGACAGGATCCTGAAAGTTTATAGCAAGCGCAGAAGTCTTCGCCGAATAATGCGAAGCATTGCTCCGGCCAGCGCAAGCATCGCGCGCAAACATGATGAGATGATGGGCGCAAAGCCCAACGCTCAAAACCGGCTCGATCTGCCCGCGCATAAGACGGCGCAGCGTGAATATCCAGAAATAATGCTTGTAGTCGCCGCGGATTCCAACGATCCAAATGAGTCTTAGGAGAATTATGAGACCCTTGGCGATGTTGCGCGGCGAAAGGCGCTGCCTGCTCCAGGGCCGCCTCATTCGATGCGGCCGGGTCGCGCGCATCTGATGCTCATAGCGGGCGAACAAATTGCCTGGTTCATATGCCTTGGCCATGCATCTTTTCCACATCGCAAGAACTTCGGCATAGGGAAGCTTGAAATCCACGTTGGACTCACGGCCAGGGTCATCTTCGTGCAGCCGGTTTTCCGTCTTGAGTCTCTCCCACAGCGGCGTTCGCGGCAGCGCTTGCAGCAGATTGATCGTGGCCATTGGAATCTTAGACTGCTCAAGGAAATCGAAAATCCGCTCACCCGTGTCTTCCGTGTCGGTGTCGAGACCTAGAATGATTCCCGAAACGACTTCGATTCCATGCCGGTTGATTGTGCGCACAGCGTCTAGAATGGGAACCATCATATTGTGTGCCTTGCCGATGATCCTCAAGGCATCTGGCTCTGGCGTCTCGATGCCGCAAAACACTGTGTCGAAAGCCGCCTCGCGCATCATTGCAAGAATGTCCGGGGAGCGTGCAATATTCAGCGTGGCTTCGCACGAAAGACTGATCGCATAGCCATTGCGTTTCTGCCATGCGATGAGGTGTGGCAGAAGCTCACGGAGCGCGCGCCGGTTCGCAGCAAAATTGTCATCGACGAAATAGACTGAGCCGTTGACGCCGCAGGCCAGGAGTTTGTCGAGTTCGCCGACAACTTGGTCAGGCGTTTTCAGGCGCGGAACCCGGCCGTAGAGGCCCGGAATATCGCAGAACTCGCAAGTATAGGGGCAGCCGCTCGAAAACTGAACACTGCCAAGAAAATAGCGGCCGATCTCGGCGAGCTCATAGGCGGGTGGCGGGAAATCGCGAAGATCGCGGCGGGACCGCGTGTGCAGCACGATTTGCCTAGGAGGCCGCGAGATGTCGCGCTTGAGAATCTCGATGAGCGAGTCTGTCGCGTCCCCCAATTCGCCAAGGTGCAGATAATCGAAACCAGGATAATCGCCGGGGCATGCCGAGACCGAGGGGCCTCCAAGGACGGCTACCTTGCCATGCGCATGGGCTCTCTCGCAAATATCCATGATTTGGGCGCGCTGGATGTGCATTCCGCTGACCAGCACCGCGTCAGCCCAGGAAAAATCTTCAGGGCTTGCAGGAGCGATGTTTTCGTCGCGGAAGCGGACATCCCAATGTTTTGGCAGGGCGCCCGCGATCACAAGGAGCCCCTGTGGGGGCATAAAAGCGCGCACCCCATGCATGAGCGGATAGGCATATTCAAAGGTGCCGAAGGAAGGGGCGTAGCGGGGAAAGACACAAAGTATGTTCCGAGACTGTTCCAGCCGGGGAAACATGTCGCAACGGCCTCTCGCGGTCTTTGGAGCAAGCCTCAGATAGAACTGGCTGGCGAGAGAGGCAAGCAGGCGCCAGGAGCTTAAGAGGCCTGAACATGAGGCAGCCCGGCCCTGCCATTTCGCCGGGCCTTATTGATCTGGGATACGTCTTTTGCAGCAGCGAAGGCAAGAAAGCGCGGATTGCCGGGCTTGGCCGCTTCAAGCCCCATGGGGATTGGGAATCTTGTGAAACCCCAGCCAGCCAAGCTTTTCCTCCGGCCGCTGCGGCGGGATGCAGAGCGAGGGCGGAATAAAATAGGCCAAGCATTGAGCATGCAGCCAGATTCGTGAAGGGCGATGAAACGGGGGACTTTTCCTGCTTTAGCTTGCTGTGCTAAATTGCAACTTCCCGGATGGCCGGGAACGTTGAGCAGCCATAGCGTATCCATGTACACCTGCGTCACTCGCGACAT
>DASRYK010000075.1:0-36069 GCA_035687205.1 Methylocella sp.
CGCCAAGATCGCTGAGACGCTTCAGCCGCTCATCGATATCGAAAAATCCCGGCTGACCGCGCATCCCGCATCATCCCCCTGTCCTAACGAAGGCATTAAATCAAAATCTCGCTGAAATGGCGAGGTTTCTAGAACCGTCCAATTGAGCATCTTTGCGCGCATGTCCAGATAAAGCGCATTATCAAGAAGATTGTCCGGTTCGCCCTGAAAACCGGACAAAATGTTTTCACGTGAAACATTTGGCTTGAGCCAGAGCCGATCTTGCGCCATCCAGCGCTAACGCGACGCAGGGCGTCAGGGCTTCACGGAGCGCTGCAGCCTGACGCGCTGCAGGCGGGGGCTATAATTTCCTCTGCCACGATGCGCTTTACCATGACCTTTGCTGTGCCGCTGTTGTTCCGGTAGAATAGGTCCGCGAGGCTTGGCCAAGCCAGGACGGCATCATTGACATAAAGGAAGAGCTCACCCGTCGCATTGGCGGAGATATCCGATATGAGCGTGCGGCTTGGCCGCCCCTCCGGCGCCTCGCATGCAATTTGTGCCGATTTGTAAGAACCGGGCGCGGGCGACACGACATCGGTTTGCCATGCTTCCTTCTGCTTCCCCGTGAGGCACTTTTCGAAATCCCCCGCGGGAAGAGGCGCTGCCGGCCTCAACGCATGCTCGTAATTTCCGGCATGGCCGATCCGGGCAATGGGCGCGAACCAATTCTCAAACCACCAGCGCTTGAGCGGCGAGGCGATGAGGAGCATGGCATCGTCCGATCCAAAACCGGCCACATCAGTGCGGATTCCTTTGTCGAACCATTCGCCGTCCGGCCCTTCGCCCATTTCGATGCGGATACGGTATTTGCGGCCTTTGACCAGCCGGATGCCGGTTGCCTGGCAAAGCGAGGAAGTCCCGAACTGCGCCGAAGCATCGAGTTGCTCGCCATCTGCGGGCGCGGAGGCAGCGCAGAACATCCCGCCTGCGCTCAACAGATCGAAGGCGAGGCGGTTGCCGGCGAAAAGTACCGCAGCCGCTGTCAATAAGAGGGAGGCGGCGGGCAGCGCCTTTCCCGCCATAAAGGCGTAAAGCCTCTTGGCTGCCGGGGACTTCCGTAGCCGGCGCGCGAGGCCCAGGAGGAGCCCCGGCTTTACCGGATCGACCGGGGAAGGCGGAAGGTAAAATCTCCTCACAGCCCAGCCCGCGCCGCAAACAGCGATGCCCGCCAGAAAGAATTCCAGCCATTGCTGAGCATGGGGGATTGCGGGCGTAGACAAGACGAACCCGGCAAAAACGGCAAGGAGCAAGGCCGCCGTCAGCAGCGCGCCGCGCTGGCCCGTGGGCTGAAGGAGGCGCACGCGCGTGCGGGCTGGCGGAACCCAGCAGGCGCGGGCGCGGTCGCAGATCCGCTGCTGGAGGCTCGCGCTCACGCGCAGGCTCGCATAAAGCCCGAGAAGCACAATGGCTGCTCCCGCCGGATGTGCCACAAGGGCATCCACCCAGGGCGCAGCGAAAGAAGGCAAAAAGCCGCTGGCCGCACTCATGATCCAGCCAATGGAGCCGCCTGCCGCTTCATCCAGCGTCCGGGTCACGCCGCCAATTTGAATGTATTCCGCGGCCAAAGGAAAAACGGCAGCAGTCAAGATCAGTAACAGCGATACGAAGTAGTTGACGCGGCGCCACCACACCGTGTCCAGAACGAGATCGAGACGCTCTGGGCGCTGCGGCACATTGCTGACATCCGCTGCCGCCTGCAAAGCATCCTCGAGCGCCCGCTCCTGCTCTTGCTGGGCGGCATGAGGAAGGGAAGCCGCGCCGGTTTTGGCCTGCGCCAGAGCTTGCGCCACTGCAGGGCAGATCAAGGCGACGGGCGGGCCATGGGGCGGTAATACCTTGATCCCCTCCGGGAGCGAGATGGGCGCATATCCTTCCGTGCCGGAGACGATACGGGTCATCACGCTCCAATACACAATGGGGGTAACGCCTTCGCCCAGGATCTTTTGGGCATCGCGCGGCTGGTAGCGCCACAAGGCGCCGAAGCCCGACCGGGGGTCGTAAATCCGCCCGGTCGGCGCGGCAAGCGCCTCAAATTCCGCAGCCACCGGCGGCGCAAAGCGCAAGCCCATGGCCGCTGCTTCGCGGATCATCCAGTTCAACGCGACGAGCGAGAGGCCGTCATCGGGATAACCGCCGCCGACATCGGCATGCGCGCCCGCAAACCAGACCTGAAGCAGCCGGTCCGGCTTAACCGCTCCCTTCCGGACGAGAGCTGTTTCGGCGTCCTCGTCCCAGGGGATGGGGTGAAAGGTCCGCCGATCGTCATCGAGGCTCAAAGCGTGCCTGGCATGCTCGACATTCGGCAGCAAATCCCTGCTCGCGAAGGTAAGCGGCCAGACATATTTGTCGACAGCCTGCGTCAGCTCATCGACCGGAAGCCCATAGGCGGCGACGGTATCCCCGACGCCAATGAAATAGACGGGCTTTTGCGCCCTCCCGAGCTCCACCGTTTTCTTTTGCACTTCTTTGTAAGAACGCCGCTGCGTCAGCGTGTTCCAAACCGACACTGCGCCGTCCCTGATCCAGCGTAAGGCGATGACCCAAGGAAGCCTGGTCTTGAACGCCTTGCGGCGGTAGGACCGGTAGGCGGCAAGCGCATTCCGGTTCAGCTCTGCCTCAGTCTCCCAGGCGATAAGGCCCTCGCGGTAGATCAGCCCAGCGAGGACGCGGATCGTGAAAGCGCCGCGGCTGAAGCCAAAGGCCCAGATCCGGTCGCCCTCTTTGTAATTGCGGCAAAGGAACTTGTAGAGGTCGAGGACATTCCGCTTCACCCCGATCCCTAAAGCAAGGCCAAGCAGCCGGAATAAACGGACGCTTGAGGTGCCAACGCCGTCACTAAAGGCAGCAATCTGTCTTCCGCTGGTGAGGTCAATTGCCTGATAAAGTCGCCAGACATTGGTTTTATTGGCCTTTGCCGCGCTATTTCCCGTCCCGTCGGAAAGAACGATCAGATTTCGAGGGCCAGTTGCCACGGGACAAACCTTATCAAGACCATCTCTATGCAAGGCAGACTGGGGCAGGAGCCGGAGCAAGCCGCTCAAAGCATGGAGCCAGAAGCGTGCGGGCTTCGAGGACAAATGGCTGTCATCTGGCCGCCGGGATCAACCATCACGCAAAAGACGCGCGCCTGCAACCAGAGCCCAGCGGAATGACAGATAAATGACATTATGCGCGGGCAGCGGAACGGCATGACATGGTATGCCCCGCGATGGGCGTGAGCGAAGGTCAGCAAAGCCGCGCCTGGGCTTGCACCCGCAGGGATTTGGGAGGCTCTGCTCTTTGTTGCGGCAAAATTCAACTGCGCCTAGCCACGGAACTGTGGCAGAATCGCCATAATTGTGGCAAATTTCGCTAGCGCCACATCTGGCGCCAGGGAATGTGGTAAGCCATAGGCGCGGCGGGTCTGGCTTAGGCAAATTTTTTTCGATGCTCGAAAAAGATTACCATTCCCGCCGCGCCAATGCTTCGCAATCCTCGCCCCGGTGATAAAAGCGAAGGGCAAAGCGCTGCGCGCCGCAGCAACACGGCTTAGAGCCGCCAATGCCGCATATTTTTATGCGTCTTATGGACGGTTCTTCAAAATGAAACTATGATTCGGATTAACCTCATCGAGCAGGCGGCTGTTGCGCTGCAAAACCGGTTCTTTTTTTCATGGATGTGGCGTTCTTCCTGAAGCTGCTGCCGGGGGTTTTGGGCGCCGCTGGGCTCCTTACCTATTTCACAAGCGCGCGCAAGCCGGATTCCGACTTGGAGATCGTTAACATCGTGCGCGGCGTGCGCAGGGCCTTTGTGATCGCGGGCTGCGCGGCTCTCATCCTCCTTAGCGTGTGGCTCATCAACAAGCCGCAGCCGCCCGATTACGGATTTCTGTTTCCAGACGGCCATCCCGTGGCTGCCGCGCGCCAGCTGGCCTAGCGCCGTCCCCTGGCCGTCTTCGCTCACTGATTGTGAACCGGGGTGGAGCATGAGCACGCCGCATTGGCGCTTTCCTTCCGCCCCCCAGCCATGGTAGCCGGTGGCCTTCTGGAATCTCCAGCCCTGCTCGGGCGCAGACCAAATGCTCTCTTTCACCCCGGCTCAGCCCGCGGAAGTTGCAGAAGCGGTTATGGAGGCGGCCGCCAAGCGCATTGGGCTTTCAATCACCGGGCTCGGATCGAAGAAAGCGCTCGGCAGGCCAGCCGTTCACACAGGCGTGCTCGACCTCTCCGCTCTTTCGGGAATCACCCTCTACGAGCCTGAAGAGCTCGTGCTCTCGGCTCTAGCGGGCACGCCTATTGATGCCATCAGCGCAACCCTGGCGGAGAGGGGGCAGGAGCTCGCCTTCGAGCCTTTGTCATTTGCCGCGCTTTACGGCACCGGGCCGGGGACGCTCGGCGGCAGCCTCATGACCAATCTATCAGGCCCGCGGAGGATCAAAGCGGGTGCCGTGCGCGACTTCATTCTAGGTGTTAAAGCCGTCACCGGGCGCGGCGAGGCTTTCAAAGCTGGAGGCCGCGTCGTGAAGAACGTCACCGGCTATGATCTCTCGCGCGGCCTCGCTGGCTCCTTCGGGACGCTCGCGGCCGCAACCGAGATCACGCTCAAAGTTCTACCCCGCGCCGAAACCGCCGCAACGCTCCTCCTTGCTGGCCTTGATCCAGCGAAAGCCATCAAGGCGCTTTGCACGGCGATGGGCTCGCCCTGCGACGTCTCAGGCGCGGCCCATCTCCCCTCCTTCGCCGCGCGCAAGCAGGGATATTCCGATCCAATCACTGCATTGCGAATCGAAGGTTTTGCGCCTTCCGTCAAAAAACGGCTGGAGATTCTGGAGTCGCAGTTCAAGACCATGGCGCCAATGGCAAGGCTTGGCGCTGAAGATTCAGAAGCGCTCTGGCGCGCGATCCGCGATGCCGAGCCCCTTGCCCAGCCGCGCCATAGGCTGATCTGGCGGATTTCGGCCGCCCCCTCTGCTGGCCCCCTCATCGCGGAGGCGGTCTTGCGCGTGCATCAAGCCGAGGCCCTTTTCGACTGGTCCGGCGGCCTCATTTGGCTTGCCATCGATCCATGTGCGGATGCAGCCGCCGCGCTGATCCGGCAGGCGGTCGCGCAAGCGGGAGGAGGCCACGCAACATTGATCCGCGCGCCCGCAGAGCTGCGCTCGGAGATTCCGGTTTTTGAGCCGCTATCCAGCGGAGTTCTTGCCCTCTCGCGGCGGCTAAAAGAGGCTTTCGATCCCTGCGGCATCCTGGAGCCCCGGCGCTTGCTCTCAGAGTTTTAAACATGCAGACGAGCTTCTCTAAAGCCCAGCGGCAAGACCCTGTGACCGCTCAATCGGAGAAAATTCTCCGCGCCTGTGTCCACTGCGGCTTTTGCACGGCCACCTGCCCGACTTTCGTGCTTCTGGGCGACGAGCGCGACAGCCCTCGCGGGCGCATCTACCTCATCAAGGGCATGCTCGAAAAGAACCGCCCAGCGGATGAAACAACTGTGAGGCATGTCGACCGCTGCCTCTCGTGCCTGGCCTGCATGACCGCCTGCCCGTCGGGCGTGCACTACATGCATCTCATTGACCACGCGAGAAGCTACATTGAAAAGACGCACCGCAGGCCTTTCGCTGACCGGGTGCTGCGCGCTTTTCTCGCTGCTGTTCTGCCTTACCCGTCAAGATTTCGCTTAGCGCTTGCAGCAGCCTCGACGGTCAAGCCTTTTCACCCTCTCTTTCTGCGGCTTGGCCGCACGGGGCGGCGCATTGCAGCGATGCTGCAGCTTGCACCAGAGCCCGGGCGAAACCCTCCAATGGGCCCTCAAGCCGGCAGACCGGATGCGCCCCTGCGCGGCCTAGTTGCGCGGGCAGCCCTTCTTCGCGGCTGCGTGCAGCAGGTCATACGCCCGGAAATCAATGCCGCAGCGGCCCGCCTCCTGTACAAATTCGGAGTGGAAACCGTGAAAGCGGAAGGGGAAGGCTGCTGCGGCGCGCTCTCGCACCATCTGGGCAAGGACGCACAAGCGCTTGCCGAGGCGCGCGCCAATATCGATTCATGGACCGCAGAAATAGAGCAACGCGGACTTGATGCTATCCTGGTCACGGCCTCGGGCTGCGGCTCGATGATCAAGGACTATGGATTTTTGCTGCGCAACGATCCTGCCTATGCGCAAAAGGCAGCAAAGATTTCTTCCCTAACCAAAGATGTGACTGAATTTCTTGCTGCGCTTGATCTTCCGGAGCCTGCGGCACCTCAGCGCCTCGCGGTAGCCTACCATTCCGCCTGCTCCTTGCAGCACGGGCAGAAGATTGATTCCTTGCCGCGAGAGCTCTTACGGCGGGCGGGTTTCGAGGTCCGCAGCATTCCGGAAAACCATCTCTGCTGCGGCTCTGCCGGGACCTATAATGTTCTAGAGCCCGGGCTTGCGGACCGGCTGCGTGACCGCAAGATCGCGAATATTATGCAGACATCGCCCGATATCGTCGCAGCGGGCAATATCGGCTGCATCGTGCAGATTGCGAGCGGCACAAAGGTCCCCGTGCTGCATACGGTTGAACTGCTTGACGCCGCTTATGGCGGGCCGCAGCCATGGAGGTAGCTGGACCGCAGGCCGGAGCCCTTCGTCCCATCCGGGAACTCAATGCGCATTGGTGCTGAAAGTTTAGTCGCTGCCGGCAGCAAGCTTCGTGGCAAAATAGGCAATTGTCCGCGAGTAAACATCGGACTTGTTCCACTGCTTGATGACATCGAAATTCGCGGATCCCGGCTCCCAGCCGCCGCCGCGCTGCCATCCGTAGGAGTGGAGAAAATTGGCGGTCGATGCTAGGGCGTCGGGCGCGCTGTGGATCAAATCGCGGCGCCCATCGCCGCTAAAATCGACGGCAAACTTCAGATAGCTCGACGGCATGAACTGGGTTTGGCCGACTTCGCCGGCCCAGGCGCCATGCGCATCCGGTGAAAGATCGCCCCTCTGGATGAGCCTGAGCGCATCCAGAAGCTCGGCCTGAAACATATCGGTGCGGCGGCAGTCATAGGCGAGCGTGGCAAGCGCCCGCAAGGTCGGAAAGTCGCCTTGCACCGCGCCAAAGTCCGTCTCGAGGCCCCAGATCGCCACAAGCACAGGCGCCGGCACGCCATAGGCGTCCTCGATCCTGGCAAAGGTCCCAGCATATTGCTTGAGCAGCATGCGCCCTTTGCGCAGGCGGTAGGCATTCACCATTCGCCCTGCGAATTGCTCAAAACTCTGCCGGAAGACACGCTGGCCGTGATCCCGCGAGACGATTCCTGGATCGAAGCTTACCCCATCAAGCGCGCTGATCGCGAAAGGAGAAACGCCATTCGCGGCGGCTTCTTGCTTAAACTTGTCAAGCCAAGCATCGAAGCCCGCCGGATCGCGGCAGGTCAAGGCTTCCACGGCCGGAAGCCAATGGAAGAACAGCAACGCGGCAATGACATATATGCACGTGCGAATCGTCGCTCGCATAAAAAGCTCCAGCTCGAAAACAGAAAGATCGAAAGCTCTGGGCATCCCAAACGCATGGGTCCGGCAGCGGCACCATAAAGTCCCCGCAGGGGGTTACGTCCGCTCAGCGGGCCTCATTGCGTTAGCATGGGTTATTTTCGATTTCATGGGTTATATTCTGCTGGAAGGGCACGATTGAGAACCGCTGACGTTCCATAGGCCGCGCCCTTTCTTACCCAAAGCCCGCCGCGCGCGAAGGCGGCAAAGGCCAAGGTTTGCCTAAAAGGCTTCCAGGCGGGGCTTCGCATGTTGCGCGCGCCCTTCCTGGGGCGCCGAGTCAAAGAGCCCGTTGATCTCCTGCTTGAGCGCGGCCCGGCGGGCATTGTCTTTCCAGAGCTGCCGGGCCAAGCTTCCGGCGGCGGTTCCAAAATCTGCCCATGCCTTATGAAGTTGCAGAGACGCCTCGGCATTTAAGATCGAGCGGTTGAGCAACCTCAGCTCCTCCTCGATGGCTGCAATTTCTCGACTGAAGCCGCAGCTTGCCCGGAGCTCCTTGAGCTTGGCAAGCTCACAATGAACCGCTTCGAGTCTTGAAGGCTCGCCAGGGCGTTCAACCTCGGCTTCGAGCTTGGCGATCCTGTCGATGAGATCCCCTGCCGTGCCAGGGAAGGAAATCTCAGCGGCGGATTTGCGAGGGGCGACGGGAAGGCCCGGCGCTCCTTCCATGCAGGCTTTCACAGCATCGGCGATTCGATGGAACACGGAGTCCCAATCGCCCCTTTCGCTCTGGCGGAAGAGGCGCATTGTTGGATACCAGGGGCTGTCCTCGCGTTGGAGCATCCAGCGCCAGTCTGGCACATGCTTGAGCGCCACGAACACCGGCCTCCCCAGGGCACCCGCGAGATGCGCAATGGCGGTATCCGCCGTGACAATGAGATCAAGCGTTTGCATCACTGCGGCGCAATCGGTGAAAGAATCCGGGCCTGCATCCATGTCGCGCCCCGGGCTGTCGATTCGGAAGGAGCCTTGCGGCCCCTCAACTTCAAGCGGGCCTTGATCCTTCATGAGGCTGATCAGCCGCACGCCGGGAACAGCCGCCAGCGGCGCGAAAGAAGCAAGCGGAATGGATCGGTGCGGATCGACAAATTTGTTTCCTTGCCACCCGATTCCAATCCGGAAGCCGTCAGCCTCGATGCGCCCGGCCCATTTCGCCACAAGCCCGGGTTCAGCAAAGAGATACGGCACAGGCGCTGGCACCGTTTCCAAGCTCGTGCGGAAACCATATGGCAGGCTCATAAGGGCGCATTGAAACGAGAAGCCATCCGCCGCGTCGAAGGTCTCTATTAAACGTACGGGGACGGGAAGGCTGCGCAGAAGCCGGTGCATATTCTTGCGGCCTGCAAATGTGATCTCCGCGCCTGCCCTGGCAAGGCAGATAAAGTAGCGCGCGAATTGGATGAGATCGCCAAGACCTTGCTCATCCCAAACCAGGATCTTGTGTCCGGAAAGCTCCTGGCCCTCCCAGTTTGGCAAATCGCAGACTAGGCTCCTAGGCGGCGCGTTTGAGCGTCCCCATCGGCTTTCGAAATCTGCAAAACCCTCTTGCAAGGAGCCAAGCAGCAGAAGAACTCCAGCCCTATTGTTGCGCGCATCGGCATAGGCTGGCTTATGCTTCAGGGCTTCAGTCAAAGATGCGAGCGCTTCGCTCACCCTCCCGAGCTCCTTCAAGGCTACGCCAAGACCCGAAAGCGCTTCAGGATAGTCCGGCTTGATGCGCAATGCCTCGCGATAAGAGGCGGCGGCATCGCTGTGCCGGTTGAGCTCTTGCAAGACATTGCCCCGGTTATGCCATGCCTCAGGCGCAAGGGGATTGAGGCGGAGCGCCTCATCGAGACAAGAAAGGGCTTCCTCGAGCCGGCCAAGCTTGTGAAGAGCGGCGCCCCGGATACCAAGACACAGCGGATGCGATGGATCGCGACGCAAGACCTCATCGCAGGACAGGAGAGATTCCCCCGCCCTTTCGAGCTGGAGAAGGATATTGGCCCGGTTGATGAGCGCGGGAAGATATCCAGGCCTGAGCCTCAGCGTGTAGGCGCATGCCTCCAGCGCATCATGATGGCGTCCAAGCTCATAAAGCACATTCCCGCGATTGCAGGAGGCTTCATAGTAGGAAGGATTGAGTGAAAGCGCAGTCTCGTAAGCCGCAAGAGCCTCGTGCAGCCTTGAAAGAGACTGCAATGCGATCCCCTTGTTGTAGAAGGCCTGCGGGTAGCCGGGGCGGTATTGCGTGGCGAGATCGTAAGCCGAAAGCGCCTCCTCCGCCCGGCCGAGGCGCTGTAAGACATTTCCCCGGTTGAGCTCGGTGTCCGCATCATGCGGGCCGCAGCGCCCGGCCTCCTCATAGGCTGCAAGCGCCTCTTCGAGCCGCCCGAGTTTCTGCAAGACGGAGCCCCGGTTGAACAGATTTGCGCTATCGCCTGGGCGGATCGCGTCAATCGCGTCAAAACAGGAAAGGGCCTCGTCGAGCCTCCCAAACCGCTCGAGAAGAGCGCCCCGGTTGGTCAGCGCCTCGCAATGCGACGGATTCTCGGCCAGAGCCTTGTCGTAGGCGGCAAGCGCTTCTGTGATCCTTCCTAGGCTTTGCAATACGACGCCGATGCTGAAAAGGGTTTCGGCGTCCTTCGGGCGGAGTTCTAGGGCGGCTTCAAAGGACTTCAGAGCATCCCGCGGCTGGCCTAAACGCTGCAGCACAATGGCCCTGGCCGAAAGCGCTTCCGCAAAAGCTGGCTGCAAGCCGGTGGCACGTTCGAACCATGTGAGCGCGTCACGCAATTCGCCCGCATTGAAATAGATCACGCCAAAGATGTAGCATCCGGCGCTGCTCTGCGCGGCAATGCTGGAATAGTGGCTGATTTGGGCTATGGCCTCCCGCCGTTTACCAGCGCCCAGCAGGGCGAAAGCTTCCGTAACGGAAGCTTGAAGAAGCGCATTGCCACGGAACCTGTCATCGCCGCCGGGATGGCCCGTCTGTTCACGCTGCAGGACGCTCATAGGCTCTAGCTCGTCAGGATTGCGTGACACCGCACAGTAAGCAGGGCATTGAAACGATAGAGGCTTTCGCGGGCCTGACTCTTTTTTGCGTCCTGGCGGCCAGCAGTGCCAAAGCTGCTGGGACGGGCAAGCATAAGTTTTCCTGCTCAAACCGACGGCCTTCGCTTAGCGGCGCCCTTTCTAATGCCTAAGCCGCGCCGTTAACCGCGATGGTTTAGCGCCAGTTAAGATATTGCGCGCATGTCTTGTTGCTTGATGACAATGGCGTGCCGCACCCTGCCGTTTGCCGCGTCGCTGGCTTTGATGCTTGCTCTCTCCGGCTGCTCGAATTACGAGCAGCCCCGGCGCCCAGCCTGGCGGGGGGAGGCCGAAAGAGCTTGCCTCGCGCAGCGTCTCGTCCGTGCCTCGCCCTACATTCAGCCTGCAAAAGAAATCGATGGCCCCGGTATTTGCGGCCTTTATTATCCCTTCAAGGTGACAGCCCTTCTTGATGGCGCGGTGCGCTTCAATTCATCCTATACCCTCGATTGCCCCATGATTGCCACGCTCAACGCGTGGCTTGCCGGCACGGTGCAGCCTTCTGCCAAAGCCCGTTTTGGGCAAGAGGTCGCCGAAATCGTCTCGATGGGCGCTTACAGCTGCCGGACGATGAACAATATGCCTGGAGCGCGGCTCTCGGAGCATGCTTTTGGGAACGCTCTCGATATCGGAGGCTTCCGTCTCACCGATGGGCGCGAGATTTCAATTGTTCGAGACTGGACACGCGGCGACAGCCAGACCCGGGCGTTCCTGCAGGATGTTCATGCGGGAGCCTGCCGCGATTTCACGACCGTGCTGAGCCCCGGGGCAAACATTTTCCATTATAACCATATTCATGTCGATCTCGCGCTGCATGGCAATACCTCATACGGCCCACGGCGGATCTGCCGCCCTGCCCTGGGGCCAAGCCCCGTCCCCGAGCCGCCGCGGGACAGCCTGCCCAATCCCCCCGAGATCGAGGAGGATATTGAGATCGCGCAGGCAGGCCGTCCGGCCCCTGAACGCCCAGATCTGCAAATTGGAGCAGGCGCGCCGCCCGCTGTGCGGATACCGGAATCCTATTTCGCGGCCGCGGCGAAGATGCCTCTTCGTAACGATACGCCGCCGCCAGGGCATATCCAGGCGCCCATCCGCGGCACGGCATCGGATTTCCCGGGGCTGCGCATCAGCGAGGATATGACATCCAGCATTCCGCGTCATGAAACGAGGTAAGCCGCGTGGCAGGCATAAGCCCGCCACGCGGCCCGCCGGGGAGGAGATGATCGGCTTGCACTCGTCCGGAGGGGCGTCCGAGCTCTTTCAGCCGAAGAGGTGCGCCCTCCCTGGCCGCGCGGCCCGATTAGTTGCCGATGCCCTGACGTCACCTCCGGCTTTGTAACGCGCAAAAAGGCCAGCGGCCGACAGGCTTTTGCGCATAGCCCGGCCGTTTTTTGCGGAAACAAAACAGCGCAGGCGCCGCTCCCATAACCGCGTCCGCCGATCTCACTGGCAGCGCGGTCAATGGCCTGATAAGAGTCAGGCCCATGATCCCGGCATAAGGCTGGAATATGCGCTTTCCGCGCGAACTGGAGCGAGCAATGGCTGAAACCCGTGCTGAAGAGACCCGGGCTACCGCAAGACTGCCCAATCTCGATATCGAGATCGTTCATAGCCGCTCTCCAAGCGGTCAGGCCGAGCGCCTTTCCATCAGCGTGCTTGCAGTGCCATCTTTTGAAGCCTTCAACCGCTATGTCGAGGCTGCAAATCCGTTCCTTTTCTGGATGCGTGCCGCCGAAACAGCCTGGGCGCCTTGGCTGGAAGCTTGGCGCCCCCTGCTGCCTCTTGGGAAGGAAGAGCGGCGCTTGCCTTTAGCAGCGGGCTCGGCGCTCCCTCGCTCTTCGAACCCCGGGCAAAGCGAGACGTAGCCCCCCCTGCATCTGCCCTCTCAGTGACCAGAGGTCAGTCAGCCGCGCAAATCGGCTCCGGCAAGCCCAGCCGCAATGCCTTGCCTCTGAGCGATCTCCAGCTTGACCGCAATCCAATGGCGCGCAGACCGCGGCCCATCGAGGCAGCGCCCCAAAGTCCGCTCGCGCGCTTCGAAATAGGCGCGGTCCTTAAAGGTCTCGATCATGCGGCAGGCATCGGCGGCAATAGCCTCCCTCCGCTCGGCACGTTTCTGGAACCAGCCAAGAATCATGACGGCCCGTTTCAACTTTTGATTGTGCAACCATAATACAATTATTGCGAGAATTGATCAACCTTTGATTTGTTTGATTATGAAACCAAGCGGCGGATGGCCGTCCAGAAGATGGAGAAAAATCCCGGATAAAGCTGGTTGCAGACTGGCGGCACCCTGGCCTGAGGATGCCCCGCTCAGGGGCTCAAGCCTCTTCGAGCTCGATTAAGGCCCCAGCAAAGTCCTTTGGATGGAGGAAAAGGACGGGCTTTCCGCGGGCGCCTGTTTTTGGCTTGCCATCGCCAAGGATGCGCGCCCCTGCCTTCTCAAGCTGGCCGCGCGCGGCATGAATGTCTTTGACGGCAAAGCAAAGATGGTGGATCGCCCCGCCTGGATGCGCGGCCAGGAAACGGGCAATCGGGGATCCTTCGCCAACCGGCTCAATGAGCTCGATTCTTGTGTTGGGGGCCTCGACGAAAGCCATTCTCACGCCATGCTCAGGCAGCACGGCAGGCTCGCTCACCGCGGCGCCCAGGGCCTTGCGGTACATATCGATTGCAGCATCCAGGCTGCTAACGGCAATGGCGATATGGGTCAGGCGCCCGATCATGCGCTGCTCCTATGAGCCCTTATACCTCAACCACGAGCACATGCACCGCGGGGCGTTTCCCCCAAGCAGCCGCGACCGCCTCGCGGACGGCCTTCTCGATCGCCCCGGATACAGTATCCGCATCCCGGCGCTTCGCCCGGGGCAGATGATCGAAGGTCTGAAAGAGCGCGTCATCAACGATGGCGTCGATGGCGGCGCCGGCTCCTGTCCGCGGCGGTATGCCCGCCGTGACGACATCAGGAACTCCGGCGAGGTCGCCTTTCGGGGTAATCGCAAGAGCGATGGTCACAATCCCCGAGGACGCAAGCTTCTGTCGCGTTTTCAATGTCTCATCGGCGTCTGAAACGAGGCTCGTGCCATCCTTGCAAAGGCGGCCGCTTGGCGCCTTGCCGATGATCCCGGGCGTGCCTGGAGCAAGCAGGACGATGTCACCATTATGCGCGGCAAGGATGTGCTCGGTGCCGAGCGATCGCGCAAAGGCCGCGTGCTCGGCAAGATGAAGCTCCTCGCCATGGGCTGGGATCGCAATCCGCGGCTTGGTCCAGGCGTAAAGCTGCGCCACCTCATCACGGCGCGGATGGCCCGAGGCATGGACGAGCGCTGTGCGGCCGCTCACAACGTCAATACCCGCTCTAATGAAATTGTTGATGATCCTCCCGACCTCCCGTTCGTTTCCCGGGATGGTGCGTGAGGAAAAGATGACCTTGTCGCCGGGAGCGAGCGTGATGGCGGGATGGGCGCCTTCTGAGATCCGTGCGAGAGCTGCACGGCTTTCGCCCTGGCTCCCCGTCGCGAGAACGACCACTTTGTCGCGCGGAAGATGAGCAAAGGCGCTCTGGCTCAAGAATTCAGGTATCCCGTCAAGATAGCCGCAATCGCGCGCAACGGCGGCCGTCCTCTCCATCGCGCGGCCTGCAAGGACAACGAAACGGTCCGCTGCCGCGGCAGCCTCAGCCACGGCCCGGATCCGGGCCACGTTCGAAGCGAATATAGTGACAAGCACGCGGTCTTGAGCCTGAGTGATGATCTCGCGCAAGGTCGCTGCCACTTCGGCCTCGGAGGGGCTCATGCCGTCGCGCAAAATATTGGTTGAGTCAGAAATCAACGCCAATACCCCTTCGGCGCCGATCGCTGCGAGCCGCTTCGCATCCGTCGCCTTGCCAGCCCCCGGCACGGGATCGATCTTCCAATCGCCTGAATGAATGACCGTGCCGGCTGGGGTCCGGATGGCGAGGGCGCAGCTCTCCGGTATGGAATGGGCGACGGGAATAAACTCGACGTCAAATGGCCCAATGCCAGCCCGCTCGCCTTGAGCGACAGTTGTGATCCGGATTTCGGGCGCGCCCGGATCGCTCAGCCTTCTCGCTTCCAGGAGCGCTGCAGCGAACCGCGTTGCAAAGATCTTGCAGCCAAGCCGCGGCCATATGTCGATTAAGGCGCCGATATGGTCTTCATGCGCATGGGTAATGACGATGCCAGTCAGGTCGCTCCGCAGCCGCTCGATATAGCCCGCATCCGGGATCACGAGCTCAATTCCCGCGAGATCGGGCCCGGCAAAACCTACCCCGCAATCGACCATCAGCCATTTCCAGCGGCCCCTCGGGCCAAAGCCGTAAAGGGCCAGGTTCATGCCGATTTCGCCTAACCCCCCAAGAGGCAGGAAGACGAGCTCGTCATTCCCTTTATTCATTTGCAAAGACCTTTCCTCGACAGGCTGCGCGCCGGCGCGGCGGGCTGCTGCCTCCGCGTCTCAGGCGGCCCGGAGCCACGCGGACAGGAATGCGGAGCGGCAAATGCACCAGCAATCAACCATGACCTGCGGCAGCGGCAGAGCATGGCGGCAAAAAGAATACATCCCCCGCGTCAATCGCAGAGACCCCCTGGTCCAGCGCGACGATAAGCCTTCCACTCGGGTCGATTGTCTGGAAGATCCCTTCCACAGTATGCGATGGCCGCTTGACGCTGATCCTTGCGCCTACGCCCGCGGCAAGCGAAAGCCATTCAGCGCGAATGGATTCAAAGCCTGCGCCAGCGCCCCAAACGTCAAGCCAGTCCGCCATCGCTGCGGAGAGCTTGGCGAACACAAGCGGCGGCGCGGCCGGAGCGCCAGCAATTGCGGCAAGATCAGTCGCAGGGTAAGGCGTGTTTCCGGGATGCGAGGCGCAATTCACCCCGATGCCAGCGGCACAGGCAAGGCGCCCATCCGGAAGAAATGCGCTCTCAAGCAGAATTCCGCAGAGCTTGGCGCCGCTATGCAGAATATCATTCGGCCATTTGATCGCGAGGCGCTTGTCCCCTTCGAGGATATCGCGCAACGCATGGGCTGCCGCTACCCCGCAAACAAAGCCAAGCTCTGCCGCCCGCTGCGCCGGGGCCGGATCGATGAGAAGAAGGCTTGCATAGAGGTTTCCGGATGGCGAGGCCCAGCAGCGGCCGCTGCGGCCCCGCCCATGGGTCTGCGTGCCGGCGACAATCCAAAGCCGCCCGGCATCGCCGTTTCTCGCGCGCGCTATCGCCTCGTCATTGGTCGAGGTGACTTCGCGGAACGTCTCCAGGCGGAAAGCTCTAGCGGCAGCTGAATGAGGCAAATAATACAGGAACGTCCACCATTTGCTGACCGGTCAGAACAGCGAGCTCGCCGCCGCCCGGGCCGTTTCCATGAAGAGGCCAGGATAAACGAAAAGGGCCAGAACCATTACGCCTGTTGCCGCGAGCACGAGCCGCGGCGCGGCTGCGGGCCGGTCAAAGGCAGGAGCCGGCTCGTCGAAATACATGACCTTGACAACCCTCAGGTAGTAAAAGGCGGCAACGGCGCTGGAAAGAACGCCAATGACAGCAAGCGTATAGAGGCCCGATTGGATGGCCGCGTTAAAAACGTACCATTTGGCGAAAAAGCCAGCGAGCGGCGGCACGCCGGCCAGGGAAAACATCATCATCGAGAGGAAGAAGGCCATCGTCCCGTCTGTCCGGGCAAGGCCCGAAAGGTCAGAGATATTCTCGACTCCCTTGCCGTTGATCCGCATCGACAGAATGCCCGCGAAAGTGCCAAGGGTCATGACGAGATAGATCGCCATATAGGCGATGACGCCGCTTACGCCAGCTTCACCCCCTGCCGCAAGGCCGACAAGCGCAAAGCCGATGTGGCCGATCGCAGAGTAGGCCATGAGGCGCTTGATGTTGGATTGGCCGATCGCCGCAAAGGCCCCAAGAACCATGGAGAGAATTGAAATGAAGATGACGAGCTGCCGCCACTCGGCAGGGACCCCGGAAAAGGCTGTCAGGATCACCCGGAGCGTGATGGCAACAGCGGCCATTTTCACGGCCGAGGCGAAGAATGCCGTCACCGGAGTCGGAGCGCCCTCATAGACATCCGGCGTCCACATGTGAAACGGAACCGCAGACATTTTGAAGGCAAGGCCCGCCATGACGAAAACAAGGCCAAAAATCACGCCTATAGATGCGTTTCCGCTGATGGCGCCCGCGATGCCGGCAAGCGAGACCGTGCCCGCAAAACCATAGAG
Source organism: Methylocella sp. (assembly GCA_035687205.1). GTDB lineage: Bacteria > Pseudomonadota > Alphaproteobacteria > Rhizobiales > Beijerinckiaceae > Methylocapsa. Next base: position 16,844 of record DASRYK010000075.1, read on the forward strand.
CAAGGCCGCACCGTAAAGGAGCATGCCCGATGAAAGAGCGCCAAGCACGAAATATTTTAGACCAGCTTCAGAAGCCCTGAGATTATCACGCTGAAACGCCGCCAGAACATAAAGGGGAAGCGACATCAGCTCGAGGCCGAGGTAAAGGGCGATCAGGCTGCCAGCCGAGATCAGCATGAGCATGCCGAGGGTCGCAAGAAGCACAAGAATGGGAAATTCAAATTTGTCGATCTTTTCGCTCGCAAGGAATTCTTGGCTCATGACGAGTGTCACCAGAGACCCAGAAAGGGCAAGCACCTTCATAAACCGCCCAAAGGCATCGTCGATAAACGCCCCGTCAAGAACGGTCGCATCGCTCTTCGCGCCGAGCAGGATGACCGCGATAGCCAAGGCAAGAAGGCCAGCAGCAATTTCGGTGATGGGGCCATCGGAATCCCTCCCGCGGATTGCCCCAAGCAGCACGAGTGAAAGGGCCCCTGCTGCGAGGATGACTTCGGGCAGGCAATGCGCGAGGATAGACGGTAGCGGAGCCATAGGATGAGCCTTTATCGAGACGCGAATGCCGCCGCTTGGCTCGCGGCAAGGGAAGACTCATAGCCCTTGATGAGCGCGGTGGCGGAGGCCGCGGAAGCGTCGATGACCGGCCCAGGCTGGAATCCGTAATAGATCGTCAAGGCGACAAGCGGCGCGAAGAGCGAGACCTCGCGCCAGGAGAGGTCGCGCATGGTGAGAAGCCCGGGCTTGTCGATCACGCCGAAGATGATTCGCCTGTAAAGATAAAGCGCATAGGCGGCCGAAAGAATGACCCCGGTGGTCGCGAGAAGCGTCACCCAGCTATTCACCTGGAAAGTTCCAAGCAGCGTCAGAAACTCACCGATGAACCCTGATGTTCCCGGCAGGCCCACATTGGCAAGCGTGAAGATCATAAAAACGGTTGCATAGACAGGCATGCGCGCGGCGAGGCCGCCATAGGCGGCGATCTCTCGCGTGTGCGCCCGGTCATAAAGGACGCCAACGCAAAGGAAGAGGGCCCCTGAGACAAGGCCATGCGAGATCATCTGAAACACCGCTCCCTGAACGCCCTGCGGTGTGACACTGAAAAGGCCCATCGTCACAAAGCCCATATGCGCAACCGAGGAATAAGCGATCAGCTTCTTCATATCTTCCTGCACCAGGGCGACGAGCGAGGTGTAGATGATTGCGACGATGGACAAGGCGAAAACGAGCGGGGCAAAATAGTCCGATGCCTCTGGAAACATTGGCAAAGAGAAACGGATGAAGCCGTATCCTCCCATTTTGAGAAGGATGCCCGCAAGGATCACGGAGCCTGCCGTCGGCGCTTCGACATGCGCATCGGGCAGCCAAGTGTGAACGGGCCACATCGGAGTCTTAACAGCCAGCGAAGCAAAGAAGGCGAGCCATAGCCATTTCTGCATGGATGACGGGAAATGCGTCTGCAGCAGCACCGTAATGTCCGTCGTGCCGGCAACGCCATACATTGCCATGACCGCGAGCAGCATCAATAGCGAGCCTGCAAGCGTATAAAGAAAGAATTTGAAGCTTGCATAGACCCGCCTGGCATGTCCCCAGATGCCGATGATGAGGAACATCGGGATGAGACCGCCCTCGAAAAAAAGATAAAAAAGCACAAGGTCCAGCGCGCAGAACACGCCGGTCATGAGCGTTTCAAGAACCAGAAAGGCGACCAAATATTCCTTGACGCGAGTCTGGATCGATTCCCACGATGCCAGAATGCAGATTGGCATCAAGAATGTGGTCAGAAGAACGAAGGGGAAGGAAAGCCCATCTACGCCAAGTTTGTAGATCAGGCCTTGCCCGAACCAGCTCTTCTCCTCGACAAGCTGGAATGCTGGTGTAGATGGATCGAACTGCGCATAGGCGTAAAGCGAGAGCAGAAAAACAACAACGGTTGTGCCAAGCGCGGCATATCTCGCATTGTCCAATGTCTTTTTGTCATCGCCGCGCAAGGCCAGAATGAAGGCTGCGCCTGCGAGAGGCAAGAACACAACAGCCGACAAAATCCCAAAGCCAAACATCAGCGAACTCCCGCAGCCATATACCAGGTCATGACGGCAGCAAGGCCGATGAGCATGGCAAAGGCATAATGGTAGATATAGCCGCTTTGCAGCCTGACGACCCGCCCGGTCACATCAATGACCCGCGCCGCAACGCCGTCAGGCCCGAGACGGTCAATGATGGCGCCATCGCCGCCTTTCCAGAACAAGCGCCCGATCTGGAACGCTGGGCGCACAAAGATCAGATCGTAGAGTTCGTCAAAATACCATTTGTTGAGGAGGAATTCGTAAAGCGGGCGCATATTCCTTGCAAGCCGTGCCGGAAGCGATGGAGCGAGAACATAAAACAGCAATGCAATCACAAATCCCGCTGCCATCAAGAGCGTCGGAAGCCATTTGGCAAACTCTGGAACTTCCTCCCGCGCTTCGAGTATATGGTTGCCAGGGCCGAGGAACAGCACCCCCTTCCAAAATTCCGAATAACCCTCGCCGATAAACTCGGGGGCAAACACCGCGCCAGCAAAGAGCGCGCCCAGCGCCAAAACGCCGAGGGGAATCAGCATGGTGAGAGGCGCCTCATGCGGGTCGAGCGCATGAGCATGCCCGCCATGGCCATGACCATCATCCGGCGCATGCCCTCCCGCAGCGCCATGCCCAGCCGCTGCCCAGCGCGGAGCGCCAAAAAATGTCATGAAAACAAGGCGCCAGGAATAGAAAGACGTGAGCCCTGCGGCCAGCGCCGTCAAAATGAACCCATAGTAGGCCCCAAAGTTATGCGAAGCATAAGCCGCCTCGATGATTGCATCCTTGGAGAAAAATCCAGCTGTGTAGGGAAAGCCGGTAAGGGCGAGAGTGCCGATGGTCATCATGGCGAAAGTGAATGGGATTTTTTTCCAAAGCCCGCCCATCTGGCGCATGTCTTGCTCATGATGCATGGCATCGATGACCGAGCCCGCGCCGAGGAAAAGAAGCGCCTTGAAGAAGGCATGGGTGAAGAGGTGAAAAATGCCCAGAGCGTAACCGCCCACGCCAATGCCAACGAACATATAGCCAAGCTGCGAGCACGTCGAATAAGCAATGACCTTTTTGATGTCATTCTGAACGAGCGCGACCGTTGCAGCGAAAAACGCTGTCGTGCCGCCAATGATCGTGACGAAAGATAGCGCCGCTTCCGACTGCTCAAACAAAGGCGAAAGCCGTGCCACCATGAAAACGCCTGCAGTCACCATGGTCGCTGCGTGGATCAGAGCTGAAACCGGAGTCGGCCCTTCCATCGCATCCGGCAGCCAGGTATGGAGCAGGAACTGCGCTGATTTCCCCATCGCTCCCATGAAAAGGAGGAGGCAGGCGATCGTCATCGCATCCGCGTCGAGGCCAAATACATGCACCGTTTGATGCGCGAGAGCCGGGGCAGCGGCGAAGATCTGTTCGAAGCCAACGGATTGGGTGAGATAAAAGACGAGAAAGATCCCGAGCGCGAAGCCGAAATCCCCGACGCGGTTGACGACAAAGGCCTTGATCGCTGCGGCATTGGCGGATGGCCTCTCATACCAGAAGCCGATGAGAAGATAGGAGGCAAGGCCCACTCCTTCCCAGCCGAAGAAAAGCTGGACAAGGTTATCGGCCGTCACCAGCATCAGCATGGCGAAGGTGAAAAGCGAAAGATACGAAAAGAACCGCGGGCGGGAGGGGTCCTCGCGCATATAGCCAATAGAATAAAGATGGACGAGCGAAGAGACGGTCCCAACCACGACAAGCATGACGGCCGTCAGCGAATCGATTCGAAGAGCCCAGTCAACCTTTAGCCCGCCTGAGGTGAGCCAATTGCCAAGAACCGAAACGCTCGCCGGGGCGGTGCCCAGGGCGACTTGAAAAAAGACCGCCCAGGACAGAACCGCAGACACAAATAAGAAGCCCGTGGTGACGATCTCGGACGCCCTATCGCCGATCTTCCAGCCAAATGGCCCGGCAATGAGAAACCCCAGGAGCGGCAGAAAGACTATGGCTGCATACATATCGGATTCAGCCCTTCATCATGTTGATGTCTTCAACCGCGATGGAGCCGCGGTTGCGGTAATAGGCGACGAGGATGGCAAGGCCGATTGCGGCCTCCGCCGCAGCCACGGTCAGAATGAACAGCGCGAAGATTTGACCCGTGAGGTCACCAAGAAATGCCGAAAAGGCGACAAGATTGATATTGACCGAGAGCAGGATCAGCTCGACTGACATGAGAACCACGATGATGTTCTTCCGGTTCAATATGATGCCTGCGACGCCGAGCGTGAAAAGAATGGCCGCGGTTATCAGGAATTGGGAAAGAGAGACCGTCATGATGAGCCTTTGCGAGCGGATATTCCGCGCATGCTGCTTTCAAATGCCCTGCCTTGAGGCGACCTTGCGAAGCTCAACAGCCTCGGCCGGAGTCCGCGCATTCTGAAGCGCGACGTTCTGGCGTTTGACCCCGGCCTTATGCCGCAGGGTCAAGACAATCGCGCCGATCATTGCGGTGAGAAGAATGAGACCCGCCGCCTGAAAGAGATAGGCATATTGGGTATAAAGCACCCGGCCAAGCGCCATAGTGTTTGTCATGCCAGGCGGAACAGGGGTCGTCACATTGGCTATCGAAACGGGCCCCACCGTCCACGCGCCCACGACAAGAGCTATTTCTATCAAGACAACCACGCCAAGCGTTGCCCCAAGAGGCAAATATTGCAGAAATCCCTGCTTGAATTCGGCAAAGTCCACGTCAAGCATCATGACAACAAAAAGGAAGAGAACAGCAACCGCGCCGACATAGACGACAACCAGGATCATCGCGAGGAATTCAGCGCCAAGCAGGATAAAAAGCCCCGCTGCATTGAAGAAAGCGAGGATCAAGAATAGCACCGAATGGACTGGGTTGCGCGCCGAAATCACCATGAAGGCGGCGCCAATCATCACCGCTGAGAAGAGATAGAAAAACAAGGAAGGAATATTCATCTCTCAGCCTCTTTAGCCCTTGATGGTTGGCTTTTTCCCTTTCGGGCTCCGCGCGGGAAGCTCCTAGCGGTAGGGGGCATCGAGGGCGAGATTGCGTGCAATCTCGCGCTCCCACCGCGCCCCATTCGCGAGCAGGCGCTCCTTGTCGAAATAGAGCTCCTCGCGGGTTTCCGTTGAAAACTCGGCATTCGGCCCTTCTACGATCGCATCCACAGGGCATGCCTCTTGGCAGAAGCCGCAATAGATGCATTTGACCATATCAATGTCATAGCGGGTGGTCCGGCGGGTGCCATCATTGCGCCTTGGGCCTGCTTCGATCGTGATCGCCTGCGCCGGGCAGATCGCCTCGCAGAGCTTGCAGGCGATGCAGCGCTCCTCTCCATTCGGATAACGCCGCAGCGCATGCTCGCCCCGGTAGCGCGGCGATTGAGGATTCTTCTCATGCGGATAGTTGAGGGTCGGCTTCGGTTTGAAGAAATACCGCATCGAAAGCAGGAAAGCGCTGACGAATTCGCTCAAGAACACGGCTCTTGCGGCTTGGTCGAGTTTCATTGCCGTTCGTCCCTTAAGGCGGTTCTCATTGCGCCGCGCTTGCGCCCCAGCCCGTAAACTGAAGCACGGCGGCGACAAGAACAACCATCGCAAGCGAGGCCGGAAGAAACACTTTCCACCCAAGCCTCATAAGCTGATCATAGCGGTAGCGGGGAACAATCGCCTTGGCCATCGCAAACATGAAGAAGACGAGGCAGACCTTCAAAATGAACCATAGGGCTCCTGGCACTGCGGTAAATGGAAAGACGGGCAGCGGGGGAAGCCAGCCGCCCAAAAACAGGATCGCCGTCAGCGCGCACATCGTGATGATGGCAACATATTCGGCGAGCATGAAGAGCATGTAGGGAGTCGAGGAATATTCAACCATGAAACCAGCGACGAGCTCCGACTCGGCCTCGACAAGATCGAATGGCGGGCGGTTTGTCTCCGCAAGCGCCGAAATGAAAAAGATGACAAACATCGGAAAGAGCGGCAGCCAATACCAGCCAAGCAGCCCGAAGCGCGTATCTTGCGCGGCGACTATTTCCCCGAGGTTGAGAGAGCCGGCACAGAGCAGAACGGTGATAATGACAAAGCCAATCGAGACCTCGTAAGAGATCATCTGCGCCGCTGACCGCAACGCCGAGAGGAAAGGATATTTGGAGTTCGAAGCCCAGCCGCCCATGATGATCCCATAGACGCTGAGCGAGGAGATTGCGAAAATATAAAGAATTCCGACATTGAGATCCGCGATCGCCCAGCCTTCGCTCACCGGAATGACCGCCCAAGCCGAAAGAGCCAGCATGCCCATCACGAAAGGCGCGAGCAGGAAAATGCCCTTGTTCGCGCCATCGGGGATGACGGGCTCCTTGAAGACGAACTTCAGCATGTCGGCGAAGCTTTGCAGGAGCCCCCAGGGCCCGACGACATTGGGCCCCCGGCGAAGCTGCACCGCCGCCCAGATCTTGCGGTCAGCATAAAGGATATAGGCGATAAAGACCAAAAGGGCGGCAAGAAGCGCCACGCTCTTCAGGAGCGTCACAAGCAAAGGCACCGCCCATGCCAATTCGCTCATCGGCATTACTCCGCCGCCTGGCATGCGAGCCGCGACGCTAAAGCAGAGCATTCTGCCATCACCGCCGAGGCGCGCGCTATCGGGTTCGTGAGATAGAAATCGGAAACTGTGGAAGCAAAAGGCGCGCTCGAGACTGATGTTTCGACGGTTATCGCCCTCGCAATGGAGAAAGGCCCAGGCACCGCTATCTCGTCGCGCCTCGCGAAGTGCGGATGCTCCGCAAAAAGCCGCTCACGCAAGGCTCTAAGCGAGTCAAACGGCAAGCGGTGCTCCAACACTTCGGAAAGCGCCCTAAGGATCGCCCAGTCCTCCCGCGCGTCTCCGGGCGGAAAGCTTGCCCGCTCCGCAAGCTGCACGCGGCCCTCCGTGTTGACGTAGATGCCCGATTTCTCTGTATAGGCCGCGCCGGGCAGGATAACATCGGCCCGCGCCGCGCCCCGGTCGCCATGCGTTCCCTGGTAGACCACAAATGCACCAGGCTCAGCAGTAATTTCATCTGCGCCAAGCAGGAAGAGCACATCGAGCGCGCCGCTTTTCGCCATGGCCTTAGCATCAAGCCCCCCTTGGCCCGGCACGGCGCGCAGATCGAGGCCGCCGACACGCGCAGCCGCGGTGTGAAGAACAGCGAAACCATTCCAGGAGCCCGGCGAAACGCAAAGAGCATCCGCCGCCTTTGCAGCAAGCGTGAGGATCGCACGCCCATCCTCGCGGGCAAGGGCGCCCTGGCCAATCAGAACGATAGGTTTTTGAGTTTTATCCGGCGGCGCCTCGACAAGACGGGCAAGCGTTTCTGGGCCGGCGCCAAGATAAGTGTAATCGTAGGTCAGACCAGCCATTTCGCCAATCACCCGGATAGGAAACCCGCCCCGCAGCCAGCGCTTGCGGATGCGCGCATTCAGCACCGGCGCCTCCTTGCGCGGATTGGAGCCGATGATGAGCAAACTATCGGCTTCGTCGATGCCAGCAATCGTGGGATTGAAGAGATAGCTTGCCCGGCCGAGGCTTGGATCGAGCTTGGCGCCATCCTGGCGGCAGTCGATCGAGCTTGAGCCTAGGCCGTTAATGAGAAGCTTGAGCGCGAAGATTTCCTCAACGGCGCAGAGATCTCCCGCAATAGCCCCAATCCGCTCTGGCCGCGCCCGCTTGACGCGCTCCGCAATCGCCTCGAAAGCCTCGCGCCAGGATGCTTCGCGCAAGCGGCCGTTCTCGCGCAAATAGGGCCGGTCAAGCCGCTTCGATTTTAACCCGTCAACGATCTGCCGCGTCTTATCCGAGATCCATTCCTCGTTTACAGCATCGTTGGGGCGCGGCAGGATGCGCATCACTTCGCGCCCGCGCGTGTCGATCCTTATCGCTGATCCCAGCGCATCCATGACATCAATGGATTCGGTCCTGACGAGCTCCCAGGACCGCGCCTTGAAGGAATAAGGCTTAGGCAGAAGCGCGCCGACCGGGCAAAGATCAGCGACATTACCCTGAAGCTCCGAGCGCATCGCGGTCTCAAGATAGGTCGTTATCTCCATATCCTCACCGCGCCCAATGGCCCCCATGTCGGCGGTGCCTGCGACTTCCGCCGTGAAGCGCACACAGCGTGTGCAATGAATGCAGCGGTTCATGGAGGTGCGCACCAGCGGGCCGATGTATTTGTCCTCAACCGCGCGTTTGTTTTCGGCAAAGCGCGAGGAGTCGACGCCGTAAGCCATCGCCTGATCCTGCAGATCGCACTCCCCTCCCTGATCGCAGATCGGACAGTCAAGCGGGTGATTGATAAGCAGGAATTCCATCACGCCGCGCCTGGCCTTCTTGACCATGGGGGATTTGGTCAGCACAACCGGGGGCTCCCCATTTGGCCCTGGGCGGAGATCCCGGACGGCAACGGCGCAGGAAGCTTGAGGCTTTGGCGGCCCGCCTTTCACCTCAACGAGGCACATCCGGCAATTTCCGGCAATCGAAAGCCGCTCATGAAAGCAAAATCGCGGGATCTCGGCGCCGGCTTCCTCGCAGGCCTGCAGAAGCGTGTACTCAGGCGGCACGTCGATCTCAACATCGTCAACGATGAGCCGTGTCATCATAAACTCTCATTGCGGAAGGCGGGCGAGGTCAAGACGCCTCTCAAAATGGTCAAGCCTTGAGCCCGCACGGCTGATGCAGCGGACAACGCCCGCGGCGGACAATTCCAGCTTAGCAATCGCCACATCCCTTCCCGCTCGCCTCTCTTCGATCGCAGTCAAACGCGCCCAGATATCACCCGCCCGTCTATCATAGGGTCAAACCCGGCTTCCAGCCGCTGCGGATATTCAATGCTGAAAAGCCGGGAGCATGCACCATCCTGTGCTCCTGTATGGCCGCATGAACGGTCCTCTGGCATCTCTACCCTTCCGAAGGCCAGCGCAGGTATGAGAGAACCCCTCGGCCGGTCAAGTTCACCAAGGGGATAAAAGCAACGATCACCCGCCAAGCGGAAAATCCTAAACGCCTTAAAATCAGGGCAACGGGGTAGCCAAAGACAAACAAAAATGTAGATCACTACGGCCGCCCCCTGCCAAACCGGCATCGATTCCATTTCCGCCTCCCTATTCAGCCGCAACACTGAGGTCTTTGAGCGGCTCGGGGTGCGGATTTGCCGCATATTCGTCAATCCGCCGCTCGATCTCATGACGGAAATGCCGGATGAGACCCTGAACCGGCCAAGCCGCGGCGTCGCCAAGGGCACAGATCGTATGGCCTTCGATTTGCGTCGTAACCTCAAAAAGCATGTCGATCTCGCGCTTATGCGCACGGCCTTCCGCCATGCGGGAAACGACCCGCCAAAGCCAGCCCGTCCCTTCGCGGCATGGCGTGCATTGCCCGCAACTCTCATGCTTATAGAAATAGCTGAGCCGTGCAATCGCCCGCACAATATCAGTGGATTTGTCCATCACGATCACGGCGGCTGTTCCAAGCCCGGATTTCAAATCGCGCAATGTGTCAAAATCCATCGCCGCATCGGCAATCTCGTGCGCGGGAACGCAAGGCACCGACGAGCCGCCCGGAATCACCGCTAAAAGATTATCGAAACCGCCCCGGATCCCCCCGCAGTGCCTCTCGACCAGCTCACGGAAGGGGATAGACATGGCCTCTTCGACATTGCAGGGCTTGTTCACATGCCCCGAGATGCAGAAGAGCTTCGTGCCCGCATTGTTCTTGGCGCCGAAGCTCGCAAACCAGGCCGCGCCACGGCGCAGGATGGCGGGCACGACGGCAATCGACTCGACATTGTTGACAGTGGTTGGGCAGCCGTAAAGCCCCATATTGGCGGGAAACGGCGGCTTGAGCCGGGGCATGCCCTTCTTCCCCTCGAGCGACTCAAGAAGAGCGGTTTCCTCGCCGCAAATGTAAGCGCCGGCGCCGTGATGCACGTAAATGTCGAGGGGCCAGCCATGAACATTGCTTTTGCCGATAAGATTTGCCTCATAGGCCTCGGCAATGGCTGCCTCAAGACGGCGGGCCTCAGCGATATATTCACCGCGGATATAGATGTAGCAGGCATGCGCATGCATTGCGAAACAGGCAAAGAGGCAGCCTTCGATGAGGAGCTGAGGATCATTACGCATGATCTCCCGGTCCTTGCAGGTGCCGGGCTCCGATTCGTCGGCATTGATGACGAGATATGATGGCCTTGAGGGGTCTGGCTTCGGCATGAACGACCATTTGAGGCCAGTCGGGAAGCCAGCTCCGCCGCGCCCGCGCAGCCCTGACGCCTTGACCTCGTTGATGATCCACTCCTGGCCTTTCTCAAGTAGCGCCTTGGTGCCATCCCAAGCGCCGCGCGCGATGGCGCCCTTCAGCCGCCAATCGCCAAATCCGTAGAGATTGGTAAAGATGCGGTCCTTGTCTTCGAGCATCTTTCTCTCGTCCTACATCTGGCCAGCTTCGGGCGTGCTCAAAGGGCCGCTGCGGCCGTCGCTGCCATAAAGCGATGTAAGCGACGTCAGCCCGCCCGCAGGCTCCGAGGTCACGCGCCCCGTCTGCGACCCGGTTTTCACCGGGCGGCCTGCAGCAAGGTCATCAAGCAGAGCTGCAAAGTTCTCCGGTGTTAGATCTTCGTAGTAATCCTCGTTGATTTGAACCATCGGGGCGTTGCAGCAGGCGCCGAGGCACTCCACCTCGACCCAGGAGAAAGTTCCGTCTGCGGTGACTTCTCCCTGCTCGCCAATCCGCTTGCGGAGAATATCCTTAATGGCATCAGAGCCCGCGAGCAGGCAGGGCGTCGTGCCGCACATCTGAATATGATATTTGCCGACTGGCGAGAGATTGAACATTGTGTAGAATGTGGCGATCTCAAGCACCCGGATCGGCGGCATGCCGAGCATTTCCGCGACTTTCTCAATCGCGGGTTTCGGCAGCCAGTAATTGTTCTGCTTCTGCGCAAGCCAGAGCAGGGAAATCACAGCAGAGGCCTCGCGCCCCTTGGGGTATTTCTTCAGGATCTCAGCGCATCTTGCCTCGTTCTCGGGCGTGAAGGCAAAGCGCTCTGGCTGTTTCTCGGCAAGACGGCGAACGGACATAAGTTAGCACTCCGGGGTCATGGCCAGGCGCGCGCGGTGTTGAGCCAGACTGCCTTCACCGGTCCACCTCGCCAAAGACTATATCGATCGAGCCCAGGATTGCGCTGACATCGGCGAGCATGGATTTCCGGCACAGGAAATCCATTGCGGCAAGATGCGCAAACCCCGGCGCCCTGATCTTGCACCGGTATGGCTTATTGGTCCCGTCCGAGACGAGATAGACACCGAATTCCCCTTTGGGCGCCTCAACTGCGCAATAGACTTCGCCCGCAGGCACATGAAAGCCTTCCGTATAGAGCTTGAAGTGATGGATCAGTGCTTCCATCGATCTCTTCATTTCTGCGCGTGATGGCGGGACCACTTTCCCGTCCCTGGCAGCGACTGGGCCGGCGCCATCTTTGCACGAAAGCTTTTCCACGCATTGTTTGATAATTCTGACCGACTGGCGCATCTCCTCCATGCGGATCACTTGCCGGTCGTAATTATCGCCATGGCGTCCAACGGGAATGTCGAACTCCATCTCTTCGTAGCACTCATAGGGTTGCGCCTTGCGCAGATCCCATGGCGCCCCCGAGCCCCGCACCATGACGCCAGAAAAGCCCCAGCGCCAGCAATCCTCAAGGCTGACAACGCCGATATCGACATTGCGCTGCTTGAATATCCGGTTTTCGATGAACAACGTCTGCAAATCGTCGCAAACTTTCAGGAATGGGTCGCACCAGGCGGCTATGTCGTCGATAAGCTTCTGGGGAATGTCCATATGGACACCGCCGGGGCGGAAGTAATTGGCATGCAAACGGGCGCCGGATGCCCGTTCATAAAACACCATGAGCTTCTCACGCTCCTCGAAGCCCCAGAGCGGCGGCGTCAAGGCGCCGACATCCATCGCCTGCGTCGTGACATTGAGGAGATGCGACAGGATGCGGCCGATTTCGCAAAACAGGACCCGGAGGAGCTGGCCCCGCCGCGGCACCTCAAGCCCGAGCAGCTTCTCGATGGCTAGGCAGAAGGCGTGCTCCTGATTCATCGGCGCGACATAATCGAGCCGGTCGAAATAAGGAACATTTTGCAGATAGGTGCGCGCTTCCATCAGCTTCTCGGTCCCGCGGTGGAGAAGCCCGATGTGCGGATCCACACGTTCGACAATCTCCCCGTCGAGCTCGAGAACAAGCCGCAAAACACCATGCGCCGCAGGATGCTGCGGGCCGAAATTAATTGCGAAATTACGGACTGGATCGTCGCTCATGGAAACTCTGTCACGCTGATGCGGGCCAGGACTCCCTCCGCCCTGTTATTGCTCTTTTCTGCTTGCCTTTTCATCGCCGGGCAAGACATAGCCGCCAGCGCCCTCCCATGGCGAAAGAAAATCAAACGACCGGAATTCCTGAGTGAGCTGCACAGGCTCGTAAACGACGCGCTTTTGCTCATCGTCGTAGCGAACCTCAACATAGCCGGTCATCGGGAAATCCTTTCGCAAAGGGTGGCCGTCGAAGCCATAGTCGGTGAGCAGGCGCCGCAAGTCAGGATGGCCAGCAAAAATCACGCCGAAGAGATCATAGGCTTCGCGCTCATACCAATTGGCCGCCGGGAAGAGAGCTGTCAGCGACGGGACCGGCTCAGTCTCGCTCACCGCGGCCTTGACCCGGATCCGGCGGTTGTGCTTGGGGGAAAGAAGATGGGTGACAACATCGAAGCGCTTCTCCCGCGACGGGTAATCGACAGCGGTCAGATCGGTAAAGCACACGAAGAGACAATTGGGATCGTCCCGCAGATAGGTCACGGTTTCGATGAGGCGCTCTGCTTCGACCGTCAAGGTCAGCTCGCCATGAGCGGTGGAAATATCCGTCACCGCCCCCGGCAGCGCTGCCGCGATTGCTTCACCAAGCTGTTGCAGACTGTGTTCCATCATCGAAATTCCTGGCGCATCTTCGATTCAACGCCCCCCTGGCAAAACGATGCCGTGGCGCACCGCCCAGCCCGGCTTCCCCCGCTTCTGCCCAGGCAAAAGCCTCACCGCTCGATCGTGCCAGTGCGGCGTATTTTCTTCTGGAGCAGCAGAATGCCGTAAACGAGCGCTTCGGCCGAGGGCGGGCAGCCGGGGACATAGATATCGACAGGCACGATCCGGTCGCAGCCCCGCACGACCGAATAGGAGTAGTGATAATACCCTCCGCCGTTCGCGCAGGAGCCCATCGAGATCACATATCGCGGCTCCGGCATCTGATCATAGACCTTGCGCAGGGCCGGGGCCATCTTGTTGGTCAGCGTGCCCGCCACGATCATGACGTCCGACTGGCGCGGGGATCCGCGGGGCGCAAAACCAAAACGCTCGATGTCGTAGCGCGGCATTGAGGCCTGCATCATCTCGACCGCGCAGCAGGCCAGGCCAAAAGTCATCCACATCAGGGAGCCTGTGCGCGCCCAGTTGATGAGCTCGTCAGCCGTCGTGACAAGAAATCCCTTATCGGCGAGACGGTCGTTGATCGAAACAAAGTAAGGGTCCGCCACGGCCCTGGCCGAGGGCTCACTTGCGAAGTTCAGTCCCATTCCAGCGCTCCCTTCCTCCATTCGTAAATGAAGCCGATGGTCAGAACGGCAAGGAAGAGCATCATCGACCAGAAGCCGAACGTTCCGGCCTCCCGGAAGGCGGCAGCCCAGGGAAACAGAAACGCAACCTCAAGGTCGAAGATGATGAAGAGCAGCGACACAAGATAAAACCGCACGTCGAACTTCATCCGGGCGTCGTCGAATGCATTGAAGCCGCATTCGTATGCCGAGAGTTTCTCCGGATCGGGCGCCTTGTAGGCAGCAATGAAAGGGGCAAGCAGCAAGGCGCCCGAGATCAGGGCGGCAACGGCCATGAAAACTGCCAGGGGCAGGTATTGGCTCAGCAGATCCGGCATGAGAGAGCTCTGTCTGGACGGGACGGTGGTGAAGCGGGCGCGACGGCCCCAGGCGCCGGGCGATCCGTACCGCAGTGCAGCGCACGGCGCAAGATGGAGCGCTTCAAAATTAGCGCGCCAGCTGCATTTTTTGACCCTCCACCGGATTTTGACCTTTCCCCGCAGGCCCCTCACGGCAAAGCGCTGCAAAACCTTCAATTCCCGGCGCAGCGCCTAGTCTTGCGCACGCCTGGGCAGGGCGGGAGGGAGAGACGACACAAGGCCGCCAGCATGCCATTCAACCTTTCCTGCAAGGCTGAGCTCTGCAAGAGCGATCCTGACCTGCCGCGCAGGCGCCTCAGCCATGCGGGCGAGCTCGTCAACCGGAACCGGAACCGGCCCAAGCAGCTTCCCTACCTTGACTGCGACATCCTCATCAGCCTGCACGGCGGGACCGGCAGCGGGCTCCTCACGTTCTGTGTTTCCGCCTTTTGCGCCTCTGGCCCCTTCGCTCCTCGATGCCGGGGGATCCGCACGCCGAGCCGCTCCAGAGAAATCATGGGGCAAATCAAGGAGCAAATCCATCTCGTCCCAGAAAAGAGCATCCCCTTCGAATGGCCCATGGCCCGTCTCGCTGACGCCAGTATCTTGCCCCCCGGGCAGCAGAGGCTCGCGCGCAAGTGCGTCAAGGACGTCTTCCGCCTTAGTGCAGAAGGAGGCGCCATCCCGCAGCAGATCATTCGCGCCCTCCGCGCGCGGATCGAGAGGTGAGCCTGGAACCGCAAAGACCTCCCTCCCCTGCTCGGCCGCAAACCGCGCCGTGATGAGCGAGCCTGAGCGGCGCGCGGCTTCGACCACGACCACGGCACGGCAGAGCCCTGCGATAATGCGGTTGCGCCGCGGAAAATCGCGCCCCCTCGCTTCCCAGCCAAAGGGCATCTCGCTGACAGCAGCACCCATTTCCAGAATCCGCTCAAGCAGAAGCTCATGGTCTGCAGGATAGATCTTTCCCAGCCCCCCGGCGAGAACCGCAACCGTCCCGCTTTCGATCGCCGCTTGATGGGCTTTTGCGTCGATTCCCCGCGCAAGCCCTGAGACGATCACATGACCCGCCCGCCCGATTGCGCGCGCAAGCTGCGCGGCAAAGGAAAGCCCGGCGGCGGAGGCGTTGCGCGCGCCAACGATGGCGATGCCCGGCCGCGCGAAACATTCGATTTGGCCGCGCACGGCGATCATTGGCGGCGCCCAGCGGATGCGCCGCAGCAAAGCCGGATATTCCGGCTCGCAGATGCCAATGAAACGGCCGCCGAGCCGCTCGACAGCTTCAATCTCCCGCTCGATTTCCCCCGCCGCTGCAATCTGGATTGTCCGCCCCTGCTTTCCTTCAGCAACGAGCGCGGGGAGGGCGGCAAGGGCCGCCCCGGCGCTTCCGTAGCGGCTAATCAGACGCAGAAATGTCTGCGGCCCGATATTTTCGCAGCGCAGAAGGCGAAGCCAGTCAAAACGCTCCCGCGCATCGAGCCTCACAGGCGGGCTTGGAAATAAGAGAGATGGCTCCATCAGCCCTTCCCGATCCGTGGCTCATTGCCAGCCAAAAGCCGGGCAATGTTCGCGCGGTGCTTGAACCACAAGAGCACGGCCATGAGCCCGAAAAAGACAGCCGCCTGGCTTTCCCCGGCTGCCGCCAGCACGGCCGGCGTCGTAGCGCTCGCTGCCAGCGCAGCGGCCGAGGAGTAACGGGTCAAGAAAGCAGCCGCGAGCCAGACCGCGCCAAAAAAAAGCGCGGCCGGCCAAGCGATGGCAAGCAAACAGCCCAGAAAGGTCGCAACCCCCTTGCCGCCCCGGAACCCGAGCCAGACCGGATAAAGATGGCCAAGAAAAGCGCCGAGCGCCGCGAATAGCGCCGGCTTTTCAGGGGCGAAATAGGCCGTGATGCCGGCCGCAGCGGCTCCTTTCAGCAAGTCGAGAGCAAGAGTAAGCGCCGCAAGGTCCTTGCGCCCAGTCCGCAGGACGTTGGTTGCGCCGATATTGCCAGAGCCGATCGCGCGCAGATCTGCTGTCCCCGCCGCGCGCGTCAGGATGATGCCAAAAGGAATGGCGCCGCAGAAATAGCCAAAGAGAAAAGCGAGAAAGATTTGAAGCACGGCAGGCAGCCATCATTTTGCGGATTGCGGAGGGGCAACCGCACCCTAGCGGCCCCTTGGCGCCGCAGCAACGGGTCCCGGCAATTAACGCAAGCGCGCGCAGCGCATGTCTTGACCAGCCATCCCCTAGGGCGTACCTAAGCACCGGGACACCTTTCCCCAACGAAAGGCACCCATCTGAGAGGATGGACCATGCTCACGCCGTTTCCCGCCGCCCGGCCCGCGCGGCCGAATTTCTCTTGCGGCCCTTGCGCCAAACATCCTGGCTGGGATCTCCAGAGCCTGCAAGACGCCCCTTTTGGCCGTTCCCACCGCTCGAAGCCCGGGAAGGCCAAGCTGAAGCACGCAATCGATCTGACGCGGGAGGTGCTGCAGGTCCCGGGGGATTACCGGATAGGCATTATTCCGGGCTCTGACACGGGCGCGGTGGAAGCGGCGCTCTGGTCCTTGCTTGGGCCGCGCGGCGTTGACGTCTTCGCCTGGGAATCTTTCAGCGCTGGCTGGGTTGCCGACGTCCTAGAGCAGCTCAAGATCCAAGGCGCCCGCGCTTTCGTTGCGGATTTCGGCCATCTCCCAGATCTATCGCAAGCCGATTTCAGCCATGATGTCGTTTTTGCCTGGAATGGAACAACGTCCGGGGTCCGTGTCCCCGATGCCGGCTGGATTGCGGAGGGCCGCGAGGGCTTGACGATCTGCGATGCAACCTCTGCCGCTTTCGCCCAAAATCTCGATTGGGCAAAGCTCGATGCAACGACTTTCTCCTGGCAAAAGGCGCTTGGCGGCGAGGCTGCGCATGGGATGCTGATCCTTTCCCCCCGCGCTGTGGAACGGCTCGAATCCTACACGCCGCCCTGGCCGCTGCCCAAGCTTTTCCGGCTCACCGAAGGCGGCAAGCTCAATGAGGCTCTATTCGAGGGCGAAACAATCAACACGCCCTCCCTCCTCTGCGTCGAGGATTACATCGCCGCGCTCAACTGGGCCAAGTCGATCGGCGGGCTTGAGGCGCTGACCGCCCGGGCCAATGCCAATTCCAGGGCGCTCAGCGCCTGGGCAGAGAGGACGCCATGGGTTGATTTCCTCGCTCCCGACCCGGAAGTCAGATCGAATACGAGCGTATGCCTTAAGATCGTTGATCCCGCGGTCACGGCGCTTTCCTTTGCTGGCCAGGCCGCCTTTGCAAAATCACTTGTGGATCTCTTGGAAAAGGAAGGCGTTGCTTACGACATCGGCTCCTATCGCGATGCGCCGCCCGGCATCCGGGTCTGGTGCGGCGCGACAGTCGACACCGCCGACATCGAGGCGCTGACGCCCTGGCTCGACTTTGCCTTTGCAAAGACGAAAGCGGCTCTCGCGCTCGCCGCCTGAGCCGTGACCGCCGAGGCGCTGGAATAGCCGTTTCATCATCCGCCAGTAAGACCAGCCGGGCGGCGGTCAGCCACTGCTGAAAGCAGGCCTGCGGGCCGCTCCCCTGTGCCTATGTTTGGGAGATGCTCCTTGGCACCCCGCGTGTTGATTTCGGAAGCTCTTGCGCCTGCCGCCATTGAAATCTTCAGGGCGCATGGCATTGAGGCCGATTTCCAGCCAGACCTCGGCAAGGACAGAGACAGGCTTGCCGCAGCGATTGCCGATTTCGACGGCCTCGCCGTCCGCTCCGCGACAAAGGTCACTGCCAAACTCATCGAGCGTGCAGCAAGACTAAGAGTGATCGGGCGCGCAGGCATAGGCGTCGACAACATCGATGTTCCGGCCGCGACGGCAAAAGGCGTTATCGTGATGAATACGCCTTTTGGGAACTCTGTGACGACTGCCGAGCATGCGCTTGCCCTGATGTTCGCGCTGGCCCGCCAGATTCCTCAGGCCGACGCCTCGACCCAGGCAGGCAAATGGGAAAAAAGCCGCTTCATGGGCGTCGAAATCACGGGCAAAGTCCTCGGCATTATCGGCTGCGGCAATGTTGGCTCGATTGTCGCGTCGCGGGCGATCGGCTTGCATATGCGGGTCATCGCCTATGATCCCTTTCTGACGCCAGAGCGGGCGCTTGCTCTCGGGGTCGAGAAAACCAGCCTCGAGACCCTGCTTGAGCGCTCGGATTTCATCACTCTGCATACGCCGCTCACGGCGCAAACGAAAAACATCCTTTCCGCCGGAAATCTCGCAAAGACCAAGCGGGGAGTCCGGATCATTAATTGCGCCCGGGGCGGGCTTGTCGATGAAGCGGCTCTGCGCGCCTTTCTTGACAGCGGCCATGTTGCGGGCGCCGCCTTTGATGTGTTCACGCAAGAGCCTGCGGTGGAGAATCCGCTGTTCGGCCATCCGAACGTCGTATGCACGCCGCATCTTGGCGCCTCGACCAAAGAAGCGCAGGAAAATGTCGCGCTGCAAATCGCCGAGCAGATGTCTGATTATCTGCTTCGGGGCGCGATCGTGAACGCTGTCAATTTCCCCTCCATTGCGGCCGAGGAGGCGTTCAAGCTCAAGCCTTATATCGCGCTCGCCGACCGCCTTGGCTCCTTTGCCGGCCAGCTCGCCGAAAGCGGAATCGAAAAGGTGTCCGTCACCTTCGAAGGCGAGGCCGCCGGGTTGAACACGAAGGCGCTGACCGCCTCTGCGATCGCGGGCCTCTTGCGGCCGATTCTCGCGGGCATCAACGATGTCTCCGCGCTCAGCATTGCCAAGGAGCGGGGCATCGCCATCGACGAAGTGAGCCGCGCTGCCGAATCAGACTACGAATCGCTCATCACGCTTTCGGTCACGACGCAAGAGCGTGAGCGCTCGCTTTCGGGCACCGTGTTTCACGACGGCAAGCCGCGCATCGTTTCGATCAACGGGATCGAAGCCGACGCTCTTGTTGCGCCAATGATGATTTACGTCAGCAATGAAGACAAACCCGGCTTTATTGGGCGGTTCGCGAGTCTGCTTGGAAATGCCGGGATCAATATTGCCACCTTTGCTCTAGGACGTGACCGTCCGGGAGGATCGGCAATCGCCCTTGTTGCAGTTGACGGGCCCATTCCAAACCCCATCCTCGCGGA
>DASRYK010000076.1:0-3080 GCA_035687205.1 Methylocella sp.
GCGCGAAAGTTCAATTCCATGTGTTCAAGGAGAACGCCGCCTATCTTTAAGCATTTTCAACCAGCCGGGGTCACAATCGGGAGCAGCCATCATGTTCATCATCAAGGCCAAGGAGCCGGAAGCTGCCCCACTCTCGCACGACCGTTCGCGCCATCGTGCCGACGCCAGGAGCGGGCAAGTGAACAGAATGCCAATTCATAACAGGAATTTGACCGGCGCAGCCGCAAGGCATGTCAGCAGCCATGCGGCCGAGCGGACCGGTTTGAAGGTTGGCATTGCTCTTGGCGCAGGCGCGGCGCGCGGCTGGTCGCATATCGGCGTCTTGCTTGAGCTCAACGCGCATGGGATCTATCCCGAGGTGGTTGCGG
The DNA here is from genome assembly GCA_035687205.1 of Methylocella sp. Taxonomy (GTDB): domain Bacteria; phylum Pseudomonadota; class Alphaproteobacteria; order Rhizobiales; family Beijerinckiaceae; genus Methylocapsa. The sequence goes on from DASRYK010000076.1 coordinate 369, forward strand.
GCACATCGATCGGCGCCGTCGTTGGAGCGGCCTATGCCGCAGGCAAGCTCAAGGAAATGGAGGCATTCGCGCGCAGCCTCACCAAGAGACGCGTCATGAGCATGATGGACGTGTCTTTCTCAGGCGTAAGCTTCCTCATGGGCGAGAAGCTCCGCCAGGAGCTCGAGCAGGAGTTTCTGGGCCGGACTTTCGACAATCTTCACAAGAAATTTGCTACGGTTGCCACAGAAGTCGGAACCGGGCACGAAATCTGGCTCACCAAGGGCAGGCTCCCCGATGCCATTCGGGCATCCTATGCGCTGCCCGGCATTTTCGAGCCGGTCAAGATCAATGGCCGCTGGCTTTTCGATGGCGCGCTTGTCAATCCTATCCCTGTCACTTTGTGCCGCGCGCTAGGCGCGGATTTTGTCATTGCCGCCAATCTCGTCAGCGACACGACCTTCCGCGGCACGACCATCCAGGATCCCGATTCGCTCGAGCCCATCCTCGAAAAGAGGTTCGATCCGCCTGAGACCGCCCGCACGCTGGGGGCGCGGATCCTTGATGGCGTTGGCGGCAATCTGCGCCGGGTGTTTGGGCGGCGCGACGACGGCGCGCCCGGCATCGCAATCGCCATGATGGACGCCTTTAACATTGCGCAAGGCCGGATCTCGCGCTCCCGCCTTGCGGGCGATCCGCCCGACATTCTCATCAATTCACGGCTTGGAAAGATCGGCCTCTTCGATTTCCATCGCGCCGATGAGCTCATCGCGGCAGGACGTGAAGCAACCCGCAGGCTCATCCCGGAGATTGCCGCCGATCTTTCTCTGGCGCCTGCTGAGCCGGTGCTTGCGGCAATCGGCAACCCGGTGGAGCATGCGGCTGATGCCTCTGCCCCGCCTCTCGGCGGCAATAAGCTCGCCTGCGCAGGCGCAGGGAACGCCGCTGCGCCGGAGTAAGCCGGGCAGCGGGCAAGCCGCTATCAGGCTGTCGCAATGTACTCTCGCAGCGCCTGATGCTCCTGCTCGATCTGTTCAAGACGGTGTTTCACGACGTCGCCAATGGAGACGATGCCTGCCAGTCTCCCGCCATTGAGGACCGGCAGATGGCGGCACCGCCGCACAGTCATTTTTTCCATGGCTTCATGGATGAATTCGTTCTCGTGAGTCGTGATGACCGGCGTTGTCATGTGCTTTGAAACGGCTTCGCCGAGCGCGGCTGCGCCGCCTTTGCCAACCGCATGAAGGATATCCCGTTCCGAGATCATCCCGAGAACATTCCCTTCCGCATCGGCGACAACGGCGGCGCCAATGTTTTTCTCTGTCAAAAGCGCGGCGGCCTCCTCCAAGGTCCGGTGGGGCTGGGTGGTCACGACGGCCCTTCCCTTCGCCGCGAGAATGCGCGATACAGTCATTCGAGCCTCCCTCGCTGATTTTCTTCTTCGCAGGGACGGGTCTCGCGCTTGCGCGCCAGACTGGCACCCCTGCATCAATTGGTTTTAGAATGCACCGGTTGTAAGGGTTGCGCAACAGCGCTCATGACCGGCATAGGCGAGCGAGGCCAGGACCGGAAACGGGGAGAGTTGCAGCGTTGCCGCTGCGCTTGCGCCATGGCTGCAGGCCGCGCCAAAGCGCTTTATGCGCGCGGCCTTTGGAGCATGTGAAGGCCAGCTCGTGAGAGATCCCTATGCTGCCGCAGATGTTGACCATTGGCCGCTTGCGCGCGCTTTATGCGAAAAGCCCCAAAGCCGTTCTGGATGTTGTAGAAGCCGTCCTCGCGCGCATAGGCACTGCAAGAGACCCGGCCATTTTCATCTCGATCGTGCCTTCTGACAGTCTGCGCCGCGAAGCAGGGGAGCTTTTGCAGCGCGCCCCGGACCCTTCGGCGCTCCCTCTCTGGGGCATCCCTTTCGCCATCAAGGACAATATTGACGCCGCTGGCCTCGAGACCACCGCTGCCTGCCCGGCTTTCGCCTATCGCCCGGAATCCGACGCAACCGTGGTTTCAAGGCTTAAGGCCGCAGGCGCCCTCCTTGCGGGCAAGACCAATCTCGATCAATTCGCGACCGGGCTCAATGGCACGCGCTCGCCCTATGGCGCGCCGCGCTGTGTGTTCAACCCCGCCTATATCTCCGGCGGCTCGAGTTCAGGGTCGGCCGTTGCCGTGGCGTCGGGGCTTGTCTCCTTTGCCCTTGGCACGGATACAGCAGGCTCCGGGCGTGTTCCGGCAGCCTTCAACAATATCGTTGGGCTCAAGCCATCAACGGGGCTAGTGAGCATCAAAGGGATTGTCCCAGCGTGCCGGAGCCTTGATTGCGTGAGCATATGCGCGGCAAGCGCTGCCGATGCCTTGGCCGTCCTCCGGGTTGCCGAAGGCTATGACGAGGCGGATCCATTCTCGCAGCGCGGGCTTCAACAGCCCTTGCCTTCGAGGCTCCGTGCAGGCGTGCTTCCGCCCGGGGCGCGCGAATTTTACGGCGACGGGGATTACGCGGCGCTCTATGCTGAGGCGGCTGAAAGAATGCACGGGCTTGGCGCCGAAATCGTCGAGATCGACCCGCGCCCTTTCTTCGATATTGGGCGGCTTCTTTACGAAGGCCCCTGGCTCGCTGAGCGGCTTGTGTCCATTGGAGGCTTTGTCGAGACGCATCCTGAGGATGTGAACGGCACGGTGCGCGATCTGCTTGAAGGCGCGCGCCGCCATAGCGCCGCCGATGCCTTTGCGGCCATGCAC
>DASRYK010000077.1:0-17989 GCA_035687205.1 Methylocella sp.
CTGCGGCAAAGGCCTCGAGCTGATCGCCAAGATCGCTGAGACGCTTCAGCCGCTCATCGATATCGAAAAATCCCGGCTGACCGCGCATCCCGCATCATCCCCCTGTCCTAACGAAGGCATTAAATCAAAATCTCGCTGAAATGGCGAGGTTTCTAGAACCGTCCGGCTTGCGGAGCGTCACTGCGGAACGAGGATGAAGACGACGACGTAAGTCTTGGCTCCGGGAAGGCTTGGTTGCCGGATCGGGACACGAGCATCACTTCGCTACCGCGCGCGCAAGCGAAAAAACCGCGGTCGCGCCTAAACGCTTACAGATTTTCGACGGCTGTCCGCGCCAGTTCCGCATAAAGTGCGCGGCCGCAAGCGGTCTCAAGATCAGCGCAAAGATGTCACGCTCGCGCCTATTCCCCTGGCAACCAGCTTGCGCACGGCGGCTATACAGCACGACCGTAGCCACCTTGCCTTTTGGCCGTTTGGCAGCGCCTTCGAGCGGGCGGGACAGGAAAAGCTTACCGCCTTTGTGAGCCGTTCCACCAGGGACATAGCGACCGGTCCGTGGGCCAAGTTGCAGAGTTCAGCCAGACAAGAGCTCGGGATTTCTTCTTCAAATTCCGTTATTTAGAGCGGCGTATCTGACCTTCCTTGGAGTCGTTGACTGAACGCCACCCCTTTTTGTTGAAGGAAAAGACGACGGCGTGACGCGCGCGGAAGCCGTTTTTCTATCGTTTCGATTCCTCTGCGCAGGGTCTCGCAATGTTCTGGAAATGGCTTCGGATTACCAGGACTTCTGATTTCCATTTCTCCAAGACAGGATCGGCACCAAGGCCGCACCCGGCAGTCCCGGCACTCTGCAATATCCGCTTTCGTCAAAACACCGGTCTGAGCACTGATTGATGTCCGGTGCGCCGAATTGTTTGTGAACATATTACACGTATACAAATCGCCATCGCTTGCTATAGCAAGATTGGAAACGCCAGCAGGACAAATGTGATCTGTCGCCCGCACGGTCATCGCTGCGATTATCGCGCCGAGCAATCCGTAGGGCATGACATTTCCCTTCTCAAATTCATCAATGGAAAAATTTATCGCGTCAATCTGCATGTCCACGACGGCTCGCCAGTTCCCATCGTGATTGAAGCCCAGATCATCATGCGGCGCCGTCGACGCGGGAACGATCTCGATCACGCCAGCGCCTATGGATTTGAAGTATCTCAGCAGGTCCGTGATCGAAAGGCCAGATTGGAGATGTCTTTGCGTGTAGGTGCAATAAACGTCGAATGGGATTTTCTCGCGTCGAAGCATCTCAATATTGCTCATGACTTTGAGATGACTTCCCCGTCCTCCTCTGGTCGGTCTTAGCGCATCATGGATTTCCTTCGGGCCATCAATGCTCACAAGCAATGCGAAGCGATATTTCATGAAGAGTTTGATATGTTCTTTCGACAGATAAGTGAGATTCGTAATGACGCATAGGGAAGGCCTATTGAGCAAAATTCCGTCTTGCCTCAAGACATCCACCGCTTCGGCAACGGCCGTCAGGGCAGGAAGGTTGAGCAGTGGCTCGCCGCCAATAAACTGAATGGCTTTTATGAATCGGTGCTCCTGCGCCGCTTCCCGAAATCTGTTCACAGCAAGTTCGGGTGTGATCGCGATCGCCTGGCCGCCATATTCTCCACCGAGCGCATAGCAGTATTTACACCCGAGGTTGCATGTCTGAGCGGCATTGATTGTCAAACGGCTCAACATGGCTCACCTCACCTTGATCAGAAAAAAACAATCACCGTCGCCGGAAAGGACCTATGACCTTCCCCCGGTTTTGTGAACACCAGCTTAAGCGGCTTTTTGCTCTGCCTGTTCAGGGGTGATATACCCGAGGGTGGAGTGAAGCCGCAGGCGATTATAGTATTATATAGTATTATAGTATCCTTCGATATAGGCAAACAGGCCGTGCCGGGCCGCATCCCGTGTTGGATAACAAGCTTCGTGCACGAGTGCGGTTTTAATCGTGCCAAAGCAGCTTTCCATCGGTGCATTATCCCAGCAATTTCCTTGTCCTTCTTATGGATTGGATCATCCCGGCTGCGTTGAGAACCTTGCGGTAACCGGCGGCGGCATATTGGCTGCCGCGATCGGAGTGGCGGATGAGACCAGGCGGCGGCTTTTGCCGCTCTATGGCCATGGTCAGGGCGGCGATGGTCAGTTCCGCCCGCATGGGGTCGCGCATCGCCCAGCCAACGATCTTGCGGGTGCAAAGATCGAGCACGACAGCCAGATAGAGCCAGCCTTCCCCGGCTGGCACATAGCTGATACCAGCGAGCCTGACCTGATTGGAGCGTTCGGCGGCGAATTTCTGGCCGGGCCGGCTGGGGGCGATCGGCCAATCGTGACGGCTGTCCGTGGCGCATGCCCGGAACCGCCGCGGCGTTATTGCCTGGATACCGTGATGACGCATGAGGCGTTCAATACGGCCGCGGCTCGCCGCGTGCCCCTCCTCGTGCAAGGCCGCGTGGATCCTGGGCGCGCCATACCGGCCGCGATGGGCCAAATGGAGCCGCCGGATCTCGGTGAGCAGAGCGCGGTTGGCCGCCTTGCGTGGACACTCCGGCCGGGTGCGCCAAGCATAATACCCCGCCGCGGAGACGCCCATCACGTCGCACAAGACGCGGACCGGGAACGTCTTGCGCTGATCCTCGATGATGCGGAATTTCATTCCGGTGGTTCCGAGAAGATGCGCAGCGTTTTTTTAAGATCTCCCGCTCCATGCGCAGGCGCTCGTTCTCGCGCCGCAGGCGAGTATTCTCGGCGGCCAAATCCACGCCAGCAGGCGGGATCGCCGCCTGCGTATTGGGACGCCGCGGCGATTCCGCCTGGCCCCCCGCCGCTTCTGTACCGCCAAGCCCGCAGCCGCGCAGGGAATCCCCAGCTCCCCGGCGATCTGACTCAACAGCCGGCCGCTGCTCACTAAAAGCCCCAAATCCTCCTGCTTGAATTCATCCGTATACTGACAACGCGCTTTACCCATCAAACACCTTCCTGCTGCTTCAAGAGCTTATCAGAGGTGTCCACCATTTCGGAGGAGGGTCAATCGCAAACGGCCGCAAATCGAAAATCCGCAGCCATATCGAGCATGTCTTTGCCGAGCAGAAATCCAGAATGGGCCTCGTGATCCGCACGATCGGCATCGCCCGCGCCACGCTGAAAATCGGGATGGCCAACATCGTCTACAATATGAAGCGGCTGATCTGCCTCGAAAAGGCAGCGATGGCATAGCGGGACCGCCCGATGCGCCGGGTCGACGGCCGAAATCCGCCGTCCTTCCGCCCATCACATGAGTCTGCTTCATGACTCTGCCGGGGAATGTGGGCGTCAAAATCATCGAAGGTCGAGTTAGCGGCGCGCGATTCCGCCCCATTCATAGGCGATCTTTGCGGCATCACGGCGATCCCAGGCCAGAGCCACATAGTCATTGGCATTTCTGCCGCTGCAATCGTTCGGGCCCTTGAAGCGAAGGGGGGTGGAGTCATTCAGCCCAAGAAGACGAACGATAATCCGTTTGTCGCTGCGCTGGGTGCCATGGGCATACCGGCCGATTGCATAGTCATGGATTGCGCGCACGGCGGTGAGCGCTGCTTCATGATCCGGTGCAATAGCGATTGAATCGTTAAATGCAAGCGCAAGCTGAGTGCGCGGGAATTTTGTGACGAATTGATCGATTGACCGGTTTAACTCGGATACAAAGCTGTCCAGTGTGAATGTTGACTCGTAGCCAGTCATTGGCCTTAGCGATCCCTTCCGCATGGGCCAGTTGGTTTCAATCCCGAAAAGTGTCGATGGCCCGTTGATGCTAATATTGCGCACTGCTGGGTTGCCGTCGTAGTTTTCGGCCAACGCAGTAACCGCTGCATCGAAATATTTATGATAGCATTCGGTCCATAAAATGGGGGCTACACGATGCCCGTACAATTTTCCATACAACTCGCCGCCGGAAAAGATTGTTAATGACCGATACGCATTTCGTATTTTTCCTCCGCCGCTCCAATCCATCATCGCAACCTCGCGTTGCTAGATCAAATTTGCCCGCGCAGCCTAGACGTGGCGCGCCTTCATTTGTCTAGTGATGAATGCGTGGAGTTCTCCGACAGTGCCAAGCTTTGCAGTTTCCTCCCCTGATAGTTCGAGGCCAGTTGCATTGCTGAGCTCCATCATTAGAATACTATGGTTAAGTGAATCCCAACCAGGCACATCCTTTGCCGACATAGAAGTATTGAACTCAAACTCATGCAGCATAAGCACATCACGCATGATTCTATACATTTGTTCGATTGGGAATTCCGTCATGATTGGCGCCTTAAGGAGTTGACATTGACCGGACCCCGTGCGGCGATCGAAAGTTTGCTGCATACTTAAGCGCGTTTTCGGACCGGCTGACTTTCCCGCTCGTTGTCTTGATAAGCCATCCTTGAGGAACAAGCCGGATGTCCGAACATGGGACACCCACAGCCTCATACACGCGCCGGTTAACATCGCTCAGGATCTCAGTCGTTGCTCTTTTCTCGTTCTCGTCACGCTCGGCGACAACGACAAGAAGTTCGGAGCCCGCTGTTTCCGAAAAGTAGCCGAACGCAACGTTGCGTCCAGGCTTGAGTCCAGGCGTGCCGAGGAGGGCCGCCTCGATGTCGTGAGCAAAAATATTCTTGCCGTTGACAATAATCAACTCTTTTATCCGGCCGATTATGAATACCTCGCCGCCATCGATGAAGCCAACGTCGCCGGTGCGGTACCAGCGTCCATAGAATGCCCTCCTAGTAGCCTCCTGATTTTTGAAGTACCCCTCAAATATGTAGTTCGCATTTACGGCCAATTCGCCGATCTCACGCTCACCCATAAACTGATCGTCACGGATGACCCGAACGCTGCAGTTGGAAAGGGGTAGGCCATTTGACAACAACACCACACTGGTTTCCGCGGACTCCGGCGAACGCACCGCTCCAAGGCTCATAAGACAGCTGCGATCGACTTCGAGGCGGCGCGGCGCTCTTCCCGGCTCGCTCTGACTGACTGCGAAAACCGTCTCAGCCATCGCATAACAAGTCTGCAGCGTCTCGGGCCGGATTCCATTCTTTGAGAACCGCTTCAGAAAGGTATCGAAGGCGGATGGTTTGCATGGCTCAGAACAATTGATCAATGCCTCCAACGAAGACAAATCGAAGTGCCTTGACTGTGGAACCATGCGCGCAAGATGCAGGAACGCGAAGTTGGGCAGCCAAGCATGCGTTGCCCGGTAGCGTTCGATTCCTTCAAGCAGCAGCGCAGGGCGCGCAACCCATTCGAAAGGGTCGATCGAGACGACTGGGATGCCGCGCCAAAGGGGGAGACAGAAACTGGAGATGAGACCCATGTCATGGTAGAGTGGCAGCCATGAGGCGATGGTGATTTTCGCTGCGAACTCCAGCCGGAGAGCCGCCACATAGGCCTCAAGCTGACGGACGATGCTGCCATAGGATAGAGCAACCCCCTTCTTGAGGCCGGTCGTTCCAGAACTGTGCTGCAAGAGCGCAGTAGCGCTATCGCTCATCAAGGTAAAGTTTGGCGACGGCAGTGCCGTATCCGCAGCAGATTGCTTGATGATCCGCAGATCGAGATCCGCCATGCAAGTATGCATATCATCGGCAAGCTCGTCGTAAACCAGGATCGCGCGGGGGCGCAGATGCTCGAAGAGCAGCCTGTGCTGCCGCCAATAGAGCTGATGATCGTGTTTAACGTTGGGATAGGGAAGATAGGCTGGCGCTGCTCCCGCGAACATCGCGCCAATGAAGGCCGCGTAAGCGTCTAGGCCATGACGCAAGACGATGGGGACAATATCTCCTTGCACAATGCCAGCAAGCTGCAAAACCGCTGCAAATTGCGCTGCCCGATTCATAAGGCTGCCAAACGGGATCTCGGTCCATTCGCCGGCTTCATGAACGACGCCAAACAAAGCGGATGGATTCTTGCGCCAGCGGGTGAAAAGAGGATCAAGAAATCGGTTCGAGCCGCCTGCCTCGCCGCTCATTGCCGGAGGCCCTCGATCTCCCGGACAACCGGATCAATCAGCGATTTCTCGAACGCAAGCCCAGTTTCAGTGTCATAGTGGTGAGGCCAGTGCCAAACATATCCGCCGTCAAACTTTGGATAGGCAGTGCAAATTCTCCGGGCTCCCTCTGGGAAAGCATCCTCGCTGCCCTGATGAGAGTTTAAGAAATCGAAGACGACCAGACGCTTGGCCCGGCCCGGCGCTATTTTCTCCAACGCATATAAAAGCCGGGCCGGAGAGGCGCTGGAAAGGAGCGTGTGAATGAAAAGCAGCCTTTCCTTCCGGCTTTGCTGAAGCGCGTCTCTAAAATTACCGATGCGCTTGGCATAAAGCTGGCGGAGACGCATTAAGCTTCCGTCCACCCATGCGTCACCAGTCTCGTGATTGAATAACGTATTGTATGCCGGAAGAAGTGCAACCGGGACACCGGATGCAGTCTTGTTCACAACGTAGCTGGCCCGCGAAAAGAAGGCGCTGAAGTCCTCCTCCAGCGCCTTAGCTACGCCATCTCCCCGGAAAACGCCTGCATGGAACGGGCCTTCCACAGACAATGCGCCAAGGCCCCAGCGTGCAATAAGATTGTCTGGAAGGCAGTTTTGCCCCAAAGCAAGGATTCGAACGGGCAAAGACGAGCATTGCGCGTGAATGCGTTGCGCATGCTTCAGGCGCAGAAGTTTGATTTTCAGTGCTGCGGCAGAGCCATTGTCACCAACTGGCTGCTCCGCCAAAATGCGCGAAAGAAGTGCGATAGCAGCTTCGTAGTCCTGGCGTTTCTCATGCGCCGCGACAAGCCCAATCCACCAGCCGAGGGGAAGGGTAAGGCCGCGGCATTCTTTGATGTAGTCCTCGGCTTCGGCAACCGTCTCACGGGCGCGTTCGCGCCGCCCTGTCGCTTCATAGGCGCGCGCCAAATGCACCAGATAGGCCACGCGGGTCTGTCCAGCAGCGCGGGGCAGCGCCGTTTCGAGCAGATGTTCGAGATCCTCCCATCTTTGGGCCTCGGCCAGTGCCGTAATTTCGTGAGCAGAAACAGTCATATGATGAAATAGCCCCTCAACGCCGCAGCGGAGCCCGCAGCGGCCATATATTCATATTCTTCGTCTATTGTGATTTGAAAAATATTGAAGGCGATATATCATTTTGTCAAGCTAAGGAAGCTCATATAAAAATTCGAATGTAATAAGAACAGCGCATACAAGAAATAACGAGACAAATTAGTCTCAATATGGGCCGCATTGTAAAATCTATTACAATTATATGCGTCAGGAGAATAGCGGTTCGAAGGAATCTTTCCTGTGGTCTGAACCCCGCGGTTCATCCAGCGATGAGGAGAGTCCCGGCGACATTTGAACCCATAGGGCTCGACGGAGCAACGGGGCGGGGCGCGGAGCCCATCGTGTAGTGCAGCGGCCCGCAGGCGCAGGCAGAGGCATGTCATTGCTTTGGGCTATATAATGAATCTTTGGATCAGCTATGATTTGCCGCAGAGCCGGTTCTTTAACTTCGGCATGCAAAAATTCGCGTGGAATCCAGGGTGGTTTCCTGGATTGCGCCGGTGGTCATGATAACCTATTTGCCTTCGAATGCCGCTATAGCGTCCTCCCCTCTGCGCTGCGGCATCTGAACGATATTTGTTGCCGCCAGAGACGTTTGTGCGTTTATCTCTGCGCTCCACATAGATCAGCGCCTGCAGGGAGGCGAGGATGGCCTTCGCCAGAATGCGGAGCTTCGCCGGGAAAGTCCGGCCGGTTGATCGTTGACGTTGCCAAATGACGGGATAGCCTAACGCGCCAGCCGTTCGCCCTCAAGGATTGCACCTAAAGCGGGGAAGTAAAGAAGATGTCCTGCCCCGGAACAAAGCCAAGCTTTTTAAAGCGCCTGGCCGGTGCAGCGCTCGCCGTCTTGCTGACGATGAGATGTGCTGCTGAGGAAAGACCCCGTATCATCATCGGCGTAAACAGGCCAGCGCTCGTCTCCCTTCCAGAGAAACAATGGAAGGCAACAATTGACAAGCTTTCAGCGGCCGGTGTGCGCTATTTGCGCACCACGGCAGATCCCCCCTATGAACGGGTCCCGGCGATGGTGCGTTACGCGAATGATCACGGCATCGAGACCGTGCTCATCATTCCGGTGTGGGCGCAAGACTTCTATCCCCCGGGCGTCCAGCCGCGCCCAGGGAACCATCGGCTCTTCGCGTCGCGGCCGCTTGCACAGCTTGATATTGCGCGCTTTTCTGCCTTTTGGAGTGAGCACCGCAAGCGCATACGCGAAGCAGGCGCCCGTGTTTTTGCCTATCAAATTGGCAACGAGATCAATGGCGCCGGGTTCAACGGAGACTATCCCATTTCCCATGACGCGCATCTTTTATCTTTGCCGCCGTGTGATGCGGAAGCGATCTGCGCGGATGTGACTGCCGGTCTCAGGACTTATTCAGAGATACTGCGCGCTGTCCGGGAAAGCGGCGATCTCGGCGATAGCTTGTTGATCGCCGCTGGCATGGCCTACACGACGAATCGCTTTGTGCGAGAGGTTGGCGGCTACTTTATTTCCGCGGCTGACGCGGTGCAGGAACTCGACAGGCTCGGGGCGGGCCAATACATCGACGCCTATGCCATACATGTCTATCCATGGGCTCCTGATATAGGCCGGCAGGCCGAGCATGACGGCATCCAAAAATGGATGGATCTTGCGGCCCAGGAGTGCATGCCTCCCGGGAACGGGGGCAAGCCATGCTGGATCACGGAATGGGGAATCCGGAGGACCCCGGGAAGTGAATGCGGATTCGATTTCAAGCGGAACCGCCGCAGCCTCGACGGTCTCGAATACATTCAGCGCTCGGCGCATAAGAGGCGGCTCGCCGCCGCCTTTTATTTCACCTGGGACGCGCACCCAAATTTTGCAATTGAGAATTGTGGCGAGCTCACCATTGACCCCGCGCTCATAACTGAGCCACGGCCGTAAGAAGGAGGACGCTTGTCAGGGAGTAAAATCCAAGCGCATCCCGAACTTCTCCCATAGGCGTGAGGCTTCGGCGAGCGTGGCCCGGCTTGCCTCGCCGAACTGGAGCGACTCCCAATCTGATTTGCGCGAAAAGCCAGTGGAAATTTTTTTGTCATCTGGTCTCAGCAGTGCGCGATAGGACCAAGGTTTACCCGGCTCGGGCGGGGTTTCGACATATTTGTAGTTGAGTGCGGCGAGGCACCTGGGGATGAAAGGGATATCAAGGAACACGCATAACTTGTTCATCTCTCGCTCAGGATCCTCGACGAGAAGTGTATAGTCTATCGCATGCCTGACTAGGCTTCGTTCATGATTGAGGAGCCGATATACCTTTCCTATATTCTCCCAGGCCTGATCTTCGCTAAGTTTGAAATACGAAATTGCAGATAATACAACATCACGAGGGTCTCGAAGAAGTGTGAAGCAGCGGCCTTCGGGGAACATGATCTCCATACCGGACCAATACCAGTTTCCGAAGTCCGAGCCCTGATTTGCTGGATTGAGCCAGTGAACCAGGGGAATGCCAATAGGCTTCTGCATCCAAAATAATTTGTCCGAAGGGAAAAAGGAGACAAGCATATCCCGGACTGCCGCACCAGCCCGGCGGAGATAACCTTCAGTCGTGACAGCATCTGGCGGACGCACGACAACCTTTTCAGATACCCAAAGGCCATACCAAGCCGAGTAAACAAGATCAGCCGTCTCGCCGAGAGTCTGGCAATCAGGATGCTCGTGGAAAATTGCCTGCAACAACGATGAGCCTGATCTTGCTGGGCAAACTAGCGTAAAAGGACGAACACAATTATTGGCAGATGGCATAGGGCTTCCAAGTTGAAGTTACGAGGCTCTGGCATTCTAACTTCGCCGTGGCTCGGGCTAACCGAAACACAGCTGGAGATATATTGTGTTGTGACCCTGGATCAGCTCCATCGCCTGTTGCCGGACGAAAGAGAGAAAAATTACGCCATCCCGGCAACCGTCATCACAGCGACGTCTTCAAAAAGGCCGAGGAAGTTACGTGGAAATCGAGCCAGCCATGAGCAAGCTTTTCATTTCTTTTTTGGAGATGCAGAAAGCCGAGGTAGTTCTCCGCTGCGGTGGTGAAGGAAAGCCATGCCGCCGGGTCCAGCTCCAGGCCAAACAAGCCGCTCATATGCCCATTAAAGCGAACCGGGACCTCAACCCCCTCGCGGGCCGGGGATGGGGGGGTGACATAAGGATTGAAGGCTTGGTTGACAAGCTGAATCCGGTCGTAGCCTGCGGCAAAGAGCAGCGCCAAGATTTCCAAAGAAATCGCCTCCACGGAAATAAACGGCGGGCGCCGATGGTCGGCCAGCAATTGCCGAACAAATATTTCATCCGCCCCTTCGATATCGCATTTGACATAATAAGGAATGCCGAAGGTGTCGAACATCCGGTTCAATGTCGTAGTCGTAACCTGGATCTCCTTTGAGGGATGATTTCCTTTTTCTGCCCAGGATTTGAAAACGCTGCTCCAATCGTCCTTCACGTCATTCAAGTAAAATGAGATCGATTCGTCCGGAGACGACCAAAGGGCTCTGTCGAGAATAACAAGATGCTGAGATGCAATCTCCTGTTCGAGAGATTTCATCGCAGCGCTCACCATAGCCGGATTGGCCTCGAGAGCGACAACACGAAAGCCTTTATTGAGGTAGAATCTCGTGTCGAGCGCATGATGCATGCCGATGTCGAAAATGAGGTTTCTCTGAAAGCTTGTTCTTTCCACCGGATCTTTCCTCCCCTCCGGGTGGCAGGCTCTTTTTCATCCTGGCAAAGATTCTCCTCTAATTTCGTGTGGCGCGCAAGCTCGGTCCTGGCCGAAAATCTCCCACCGGGATTGAATTTATATCTACCGAGGAATATAAATTGTAGATTAGTCTTTATTCAAGGCAGGCTATCAAAGAGCGTTAAATGTTCATTCTCACCGATGACATAGAAAGCCTGGGGGCGGAGCGCTTTACGGCTTGTTTTTTTGGTGAAGCTTTGAAATTCGGGCAAGTTATCGAGCTGGCCGGGGATAGGCTTGTTGTCGGATGGTTAGACGGGGAGAGGGATTGCTTTACGCAGCCGCCAGCCGTTTGCCTCGGTTTTGCGGCAACTCAAAGAGAGGCGCCGCTTTTGGAAGAGCTCAAGTCTTGGTGGTTGAGCGCAAGCGGCGCCGAGCTTGATGTGTGCGCCCTGGCTGATGAGCAGAACATCGAGCGGCGGCGGCAAGCGCTGATGTCTTGGAGCTTCAGGCGGATTGCTGCAATTGCCAATTTGATTGCGGATGAAAATCGCGAGCTGATCATGCAGAATATGCAGCTCAGGCGCTCGTATTCGGTGCTTCAGACTGGCTTCAGCCGGCTTGAAAATTTCGTCACAGCCAACAAGCTGCACAATCCTGTACTCCTTTACGAATCGGCAAACGGCCACGAATCTGCAATCGAAAATCTCACCTTTTGGAGGCCCAGGCGTGGGGAGGGTAGAATCACGCAGGTGCTGCCGGTTTTGTCCGATAAGCTATCATTTTTTGAATTGCTGTTTGAGGCAACAGATTTTTGTGATGGCGGCGAACTGACCGTTACCATGCGCCTGGAGCCTGCAGGGCGCCGTCATGACACTTGGGTCATTCCCTACGGCGATCTGAGCAGCGGCTGGCGGGCTTTTTCTCCAAGGCCTGCTCTAACCGAAGTGAATGAGGTGATTCTTGAGCTTGAATGGTCGGCCGTAGAGAACGCGCCCGGGATTGCTTTGGCCGCTCCCCGGGCAAATGGCCAATATGGCGCCGTTCCCGAGGAGCGCGAAGGCCAATCGCGTAGCCTGGCGATGCGGATTTGGAGTGGCGTCACTGGCGTCCGCCCTCCAACGCTGGTGTCTAATGAGGGTAAGCAAGACTTTGCGCCGCGGCTCGTTGCTGACCCGAACGCTTTTCAGCGCGCCACCCATTACCGGTATAGCGCAAGTCCGGAGCGAGACTTTAAGAGCGTTATTTATCAGCATGGGCGCTTGATCGTTCATCCTCACGAGGGCGCCGTGACGATTGCTGCCTGCCCGGAAGCTCTGCCGAAAGGCACTACTTTCGTTTCCGCCGTGTGCATGACCGTGCATGAACAGGCTTCCGTCATCGAATATGCCATGGCCGTCATACCTGAGGGGGTCGCTCCTGAAAATGTATTCTGTGAGGGATCGGTGCATGCTGCGGATGCTTGTTTAGAGTGGCGGCCTTTGAAACCAATGAAGGCAGCACGGCTCTCTCTGACTCTCGACCGGCCTTTGTCCCACAACTCGCGTTTGTACTTAGCTACGAGGCTGCCTGCAGGACTATCCGAAAAGTGGGGATGGGCATCCTGGACAGGACTTGAGATTGGCATCCATTGGCGCCCTCCAGAAGCCGCGGTCAGAATTTCTGACGGCGGCGGCGACGGGCGTGTTCCTGCGAAGAACCTCTCAATGGCAAGCTCAGTCATCCCGCATTCCGAAAATGCTGTAGTTGAACATTGCCAGCAGGAAGACTCGTAATGAGCGAACAGGCAACGATGGAGGGCTGCTGCGAAGCTTTTCTTGCTGGCGGTCTTAAAGGCGCCGCAATCCCGTTTGGCGAAGACCAGGCTCCGCAAATTGCTGTGATAGTTCCAGTTTTTCGCCATAGCGTCTTCCTTGCCGATGCTGTCGGATCTGCGCTTGCCCAAGAGAACGCGCCTGCACATCGCATCGTTATTGTGAACGATGGCTGCCCCCACGCTGAAACCCACCGGGTTGCAACGGCGCTCGCTTGCTCGTTCCCTGGCCAGGTTGAGTACATTCGCCGCACCAATGGAGGACTGAGTGCTGCGCGGAACAGCGGGGTTTCTTATGCTTTGGCACGCTGGCCTTCCGTGCGCGCGATATATTTTCTCGATGCAGACAATTGGATTGAACCCAACGCGCTCGGCAGGGCTTTCCGAGTTCTGATGTCTGACCGCCAGACCGGCTGGGTATATCCGGACATCGCAATGTTTGGTGAATACGACTGGATTTTTGATTATAGCGGACAATACTCCATCATCTCTCATTTGGCTGCAAATATCTCAGAAGCAGGCAGCATGGTGCGGAGGGAGGTGTTCGATAAAGGGTGCCGCTTTGATGAGTCGATGCGGCTCGGCTATGAAGATTGGGAATTCTGGTGGCAATGTATTTCCGCCGGATTCACCGGTCAACACGTGCCATTTTTCGGGCTTCGCTACCGGAAACGGCCGGAAAGCATGCTCAGCGAAGCCTCCCGCGAGCATTCGGCGGTCCTCGCCTATATGCACCGCAAGCACCGGCGGCTGTTTAGGGCGCACTCTCTCGTTTCCTTGGAAGCGCAAAGGGCTCCGCGCTACGCTCTTGTAAGCAGCGGCCCCGTAGTTCGCCTTTGCACCGACCCGGCTCGAACAGATGTGCAGTTGACTATTGGGGAATTGGTCAACCGTATCGTGATCTCGCGGCAACAACCGTTTCTTCATGTTGCGCCGAGACTCATTGTTGCAGTCAGCGAAGAAACGCTGAGCGTTCTCTCGAAGCTGTGCCTTGACCGCTGGGTTTTCTGGTGGCTCGAAGTGCAAGTTGCCTTCGGAACCGAGTTGCATGTGGCAGGGGTGGCGCTTCGAGCGGATCCTTCGCACACTGGAGTGCGCATCCGTATCTTAGATTCTGCTGCTTGGCCTGGCAGAAGAGGGCCTCTTCACATGATTGCGATGCGGCAGGCCACTCTTTACGAATGCATGGATGATCCTTCTGATGAATGGATATGGTCGCTGACCACGGCCAGACCGTTGCCCAGAGCGGCGGTTTTACAAATCAATATTGGCCAGGATCTTATGACCAGCCTCCATTGCCCTGGGGTAATCTGTCAATTTTTTAGCTTTTTTGAGGAGCTTCATTGCGCCGCCCGGGTGCGCAGCGCAGCAATGCCTTCTGCAAAGGAGCGGTCTTACTCCCCGTGTATTGACGATAACGAAATACCGCGCCGGCTTTTTGGCTGCGGCCCGCTATTTCCGGTTGTGCGCGAGGGTCAACAACGCCATGCCACTTTCGTTTTACCCGTCGTATCTCACGGGGGAGTGGAGAAAGTAGCACTGAACATTGCGGCCGAATTTCAATATCAGGGATGGCATTGTCATCTTCTGATTTTATCTTCGCAGGCGCAGTTGACGGAAAAATGGCAGAGAACCTTTGAAACCATCAGCTTTTATCATGAGAAGGATTTTGACCATTGGTCCGGGGGAGAGTATCTCGGAACGCCCTATCCAAAATGGAATCGGGATGGCGACGACCGGCTGCTGAAGGGCCTGCTTGTCGGGGTGGATGCTGTCTTTGGTTTTCACGCCGCTCCCTTACACCGGATATTGGGCGAATTGCGCCAGGGAGGAGTCGCAACGGCGGCATCTCTTCAGGTCAACGATCTTACAATTCTCGGGCGCGAGGTGGGCCATCCCTTCCATTCGATTGGCTACGAACATGCTTACGATATATTCGCTTGCGGATCTGCATCGATGCTTCAATGGTGTCACGCAATGGGCGTGCCACGGGACAAGCTGATCGAGGTGCCCTGCGCCCCGTCGTACACATTGACGCCGCCGCAAGTTGCCGAAATCCTGGCAAACCGTGAAAAAAACAATTCCCCATTAAGGAATATGCGAGCGCTTTTTCTTGGCCGCCTTGACCGTCAAAAGGGTTTAGATCGCTTGGCCGCAATGATCCAGAGGTGCGAAAGGCTTGGATTGCCGGTTGAGTGGCGGCTCGTCGGTAGCCGGGTGATCACCGAAGATACTGATGAGCTGCCTCCTGGCCTTCTGAAAAAAGTCGAGCCCGCCGTATCGGACGAGGCTGAACTAACGGCCCTTTATGCATGGGCTGACGTGCTCATTCTTCCTTCATATTGGGAAGGGTTGCCTCTCACTCTGTTGGAAGCGATGAGACTGGGAGCCGTCCCGATCGTATCCCGGGTGGGAGCGATGGAGGAAGTTGTCAATAATTTTGAGACGGGCATTCTTATCGAGAGCGGGTCGTGCGACCGCTTCGCAAGGGATGGGGCCCAGGTCTTGGAAACACTTGTGGCTGATCGCTCCTTGCTGGCGCGGCTGTCGCATCAAGCGGCAGCAGCCGTCGCACCAAGAAACTGGCACGAATCCTGCCGTAAACTGATAACCAAGATTAATGAAATCGTTGCACACCGTCAATCGGTATAAGGTATTTAGACTTCGGATTCTCTGGTTTGAATGGGCGTTAGGAAGGCAGCATAGCAGCAGTGGGGCATGAGCATTCCCCCCTCGTTGCTATTTCGCTGCAAGTGTTGCTGCGCAAAATGCGCGCATTAAAAGCCATTTGATGGCCGTATTATGCGCGAGTGTCTTATTGAGTGACCGCAACTTCGCAGGATTTTCGTCGTACCCTTGTCAATGTTCAAAGGCCACAATCCCTGAACCGTTATTCCGAAACGGGACGGAAACTATGCTCACTCTACCGGTGAGACAGTGCGGATCCTTTCTTATTTGCGTGGTTGATCGAAGGCGGTCAGGCTTAAGAAATGCTCTTGATTATTGGCAGCAACGGTTTCATTGGACGGCATCTCACAGCCCGAGCGGCAGACAGCGGGATCCCGCTTACGGTTGTATCGAGAACATTCGAGCAGCATTTCTTTAGCCGCTATGCTCCGGCCGCAAGGAAAGTCCCAGCATCTGAGGTGGGTTCGGAAAGCTTCAATCGCCTACTTAAGAAAGCCTCTGCTGTTGTATATCTTGTAAGCCACTCGGTTCCCGTGACCACAGTTACGGAGCCCGTCAATGAAGTTCGGCACAACGTCGAACCAGCGTTTTCATTCTTTTTACAGCTTGCAGAGATCAATCCTGGAGCGCGGCTTGTATATCTGTCATCAGGTGGTACAGTATACGGCCGCACTCAGGTTTTGAAAATTCCCGAAACGCATCCCCTCCACCCTGTCTCCCCATACGGGCTCGGCAAGTGCCTCTGCGAGAGCTGTATACGGTTTTGTGCCGACACTCGTGGTCAACGATACGCAATCTTGCGCGTATCAAATCCTGTGGGCCGTTGGCACAGCAACCCTCATCAAGGCCTCGTGCCGACAGTGCTGAGAGCGATTACCGCGAATGTGCCTCTTCCAGTTTTTGGAGATGGTCAATTCGTAAGAGATTATCTTGATGCGGATGACCTTGCCGATGCAATCCTGCGCGTTGCATTGAATGCGACTCGCAATGACACATGGAATATTGGATCCGGCATCGGGCACACGACTCTGGACGTAGTTGACATTGTCAGCAATGTTGTTGGAAGAAAGCCTGCGCTCAAATTCCTTCCTGCCCGTCCCTTTGACGTGGAGAGAAACGTATTGTCCATCGAACAAATCACGCGCGACTTCGGCTGGAAACCAATGACTACGCTTTCCGAGAGTGTCAAGCGAATAGTGGCGAAGACCTGATATTATTTTCGGCCCAATCCAGGGTTAGGACCTAATTGATCGTGTTCGGATTCAAAGGTTTGGTCAAACGATTCGGAGGCCAGACCGGTGAGCGCTGATTTGTTTTGGTTCGACGACGAGAAATGGACGAAGGTGGCGCCGCATTTGCCGGCCAACCAGCGCGGTCCTGAACGCAAGGTTGACCGGCGCATCTTGAGCGGCATTATGCACGTGCAGAAGGCGGGTTGCCGCTGGAAGGATTGCCCGAGCGAGTATGGCCCGCACAAGACGATCTACAATCGCTTAGCGCGTTGGAGCGCACGAGGAATCTGGCAAAACATATTCATCGCTGCCGCGGCCTCGTCCGGCGCACCTAAGCAAGCCGCGCCTGACCCTCCCTCGAAATGGTGGACACCTCTGATAAGCTCCTGAAGGAGCAGGAAGGTGTTTCATGGGTATGTCACGGCATCAATATACGGATGAGTTCAAACAGGAAGCGGCGGGGCTGCTGGCAAGCCGCGGCCGTATTGAACGCCTCATGCGTCATCACGGTATCCAGGCAATAACGCCGCGGCGGTTCCGGGCATGCGCCACGGACAACCGTCACGATTGGCCGATCGCCCCCAGCCGGCTCAATCAGAACTTCGCCGCCGAACGCTCCAATCAGGTCAGGCTCGCTGGTATCAGCTATGTGCCAGCCGGAGAAGGCTGGCTCTATCTGGCTGCGGTGCTCGATCTCTACACCCGCAAGATCGTGGGCTGGGCGATGCGTGACCCCATGCGGGCGGAACTGACCATCGCCGCCCTGACTATGGCCATAGAGCGCCAAAAGCCGCCGCCTGGTCTCATCCGCCACTCCGATCGCGGCAGCCAATATGCCGCCGCCGGTTACCGCAAGGTTCTCAACGCAGCCGGGATGATCCAATCCATGAGAAGGACAAGGAAATTGCTGGGATAATGCGCCGATGGAAAGCTGCTTTGGCACGATTAAAACCGGACACGTGCATGAAGCTTGTTATCCAACCCGGGACGCTGCCCGGCACGGCCTATTTGCCTATATCGAAGGATATTACAATCGCCTGCGGCTTCATTCTGCCCTCGGCTATATCACCCCTAAACAGGCAGAACGCCGCGCCTCTTGATCCGGTGTCTACAAAATCGGGGGAAGGTCAGTCGGCCGTTCGGCTTGGGTATGTACTGCCGCCGCGACGGTTTTGCCCGGTATGCGCCCCGTTGTACGCGTTCGTGCAGCTCGGCAAGACGAATCTCAAGACCCGCCTCGTACTGGTCCCACATCACCCCGTCGATGCCCGCCGCCGCCTTCCTTTTCAGTTGGAAGAACGACCAGCGTAGCAAATCGACGGTCAGGTGATGGTAGAGCGCCGTGAACCGGAGACGCTTGTCCCGTTTTGCTGCTTCCCGTATGCGATCCAGCGCGGGGGATACGCTTTCCCGGCTCTGCGTCCGGCGCGTGCTGC
>DASRYK010000078.1:0-45062 GCA_035687205.1 Methylocella sp.
GATGGCCCGCTTGTTCCCGTCATTTTCTCCGTGAGCTTCGCCGATCCAGGCGGCTATTTCCTCGCCACAAGGATGCAGATGCGCAACGATGACATCATCTTCATCGCCAACGCGCTCTCGGTTGATCTCTCGAAGTTCCTGGAATTTGTCAATCTCACGATGTCGGCGGCTGTGGGGACTCAGACGGCGATCCAGGGCGTCCCCGTTACTCATGCGGCGATCCATTATCACACGTTACCGGGAGCCGTCGTTACTGCTCCTTGAGCGCAGTGTGTCTTGAAAGTGGCGAGCCGGAGCGCTGCGAATCTGATTTCAGGGTGTGAACGCAGCCGCTTTGGCCTAAAGAACCGCCAGGAGCACGCTTGAAGGCTCGAATTCTGTTTTTCCGGCAGCCCTCTGAGAGCCGCTATGCAGAACAGCCGGTGGCTGCGATGGCGCTCTGGCTGGGCGCATGCTACGGAAGGCTTCTGGCTTCCCTGCCGCGGCCGCGGCAGGGACCCCGCATCCCCTTTCTTACTCGTTTCCATGCCGCAATCCCCTTCAAGACCCAGCCGGCAGCGCAAAATTTTCATTTACGGAATGAATTATGCACCGGAGATGATCGGCGTCGGCCGCTTCACCGGTGACATCGGCGCTTATCTTGCCGCCAACGGATTTGACGTCAGCGCCATTACGGCTCCGCCGCATTATCCAGGCTGGCAGGCCGCGCCGCCCTACCGCGCTTCGCGCTATTCGAGGGAAATTCGCGATGGCGTGAAGATTTGGCGCTGCCCTTTGCTGCTGCGCGCCAAGATGCATGGAATTTGGCGTCTTATCGCGCCATTAAGCTTTGCCCTTTCTTCCGCGCCCCTTGCGCTTTGGATGGTGATAGCGCATCGGCCCGGCACCGTCCTCTGCATCGAGCCGACCTTTTTCGCCGCTCCCGTGGCTTTGCTTGCTAGGCTTACCGGTGCCCGCGTCATTCTCCATGTGCAGGATCTCGAGATTGATGCGGCCTTTGCTGTTGGCCATCTCAAAGGCGGCCTCCTCAAGCCAGCCGTTCTGCGGATCGAGTCCTGGCTGCTGCGCCGCTTTTCCGCGGTGATCACAATCTCCGGGCAGATGCGGGAAAAGCTTATTGCCAAGGGTGTTCCGAGGGAAAGGATTTACCTGATCCGCAATTGGGTCGATCTCGCGAAGATCAAGCCGCTTCAGGGCGCAAACCGCTTTCGCGATAAGCTCCGGCTGACCGAAGGCGATTTTGCCGTCCTTTACGCTGGGAATATCGGCGCAAAGCAAGCGCTGAGCGTCGTCGCCGGTGCCGCACGCATCCTTCGCGGCTTGAAGCGCGTGCATTTCGTCATCGCAGGGGAGGGGCCAGAAAAGGCGCGTCTGGTCGAGATCTGCGCCAGTCTGCCCAATGTGCATTTCCTGCCGCTCCAGCCGGAAGAACGGCTTTGCGAGCTGCTCAATCTGGCCGACCTTCATCTGCTGCCGCAGCTCAGCGGAGCGGCCGACCTCGTCTTACCCTCAAAGCTTGGAGGCATGCTGGCGAGCGGCAAGCCTGTGCTGGCCACGGCTGACCCGGGGACCGAGCTCTATGAGGTGTTGAAGGGAACTGCCATCCTTGTCCCTGCTGGCGACGCCGAGGCGATGGCGCGCGAGATCGCCGCCCTGGTCAATAAAGGCTCTCACCCCGGGCTGGGAGACGGCCGCAAGCTCGCGCAAATCTTCGACCGTGACCATTGCCTTGCCCAATTCCGCGCCCTGCTGGAAGAAGCTCAAGGGCTAAAGCTTAAAGCGGGTGAACAAGCGGGCTGAGCGGGGCCTTTCCCTTGAAGGACAGGCTGGGTGGCGCGGCACAATGCCGCGCTCCGGGAAGGCGGATTGCGGGATTCTCGCGACAATGCGCCGCGCGCCTTTTATCCCCCGAATCATTGTTCCTTCATTACATCTTTGCTGGCGCACAAACTGCATGCGGCAGCTGGCCTGTGCACAATTGTGCAGAATTGTGCAGAACCCGCCGGCGCCGCGGACAAGACGCCAGTCCTTAAGTTTCGGAGGTGCGAGCTTGAATGCGTTCAAGTTGACCAAGATCGCCGGGGCCTTTCTCGGCGCGCTGCTCTTTGCGATGGCGCTCAATGTCATCTCAGCCGCGATCTTCACTCACCCGAGGCTGACGAGGCCCGGCTATGATCTGCCCTCAGCAAAAGAGGCAGCGGCTCCCGCCCCCCGCGGCAAGCCTAGCCGCTGTTCCGCCCATCGTGAAGAGGCTGGCATTGGCCAGTGCGGAACAGGGTGAAGCGGACACCAAGGCCTGTTAGCTGTGCCCGGCTCCCAGGTTCGATGATCCAGATGCTATGAAGGCATTGGAGGCACGCAGACCGGAGATGATATCGATTCTCTCCTTGCCAGCCCCAAGGCCTATGCCGCTGGCCGGAGGAAGGCTTATGCTGGCGGGCAGCACCCTGCTAAACGGGTTAGCACCCTACACTTCCTGCAAGAGCTCATTGACCGGTCTGCTCCACTCGCAGCAAAATGAAGGCTCCGCGGCAGCGGCTGCGGCGGCGGAGGGTTCTCGCGCTGGGGTATTTTGTGCTTATATCGCGGCAAGTGCATCGCTTTTGCCGTTTTCCTGCTGCGGCATCAACCCGCATCCGTGCAGGCGCAAAGGCATAGCCGTTTAGAGGGCTACCTTGACCGCTAGATCATTCACACGGCCGGGCCGCGGGCTCACGCGCCGCGCGGCATTGCAGGTTGGGCTTGCGGCAGCAGCTCTGACGCGCTTCCCCGCTCCTGCGGAAGCTGGAGACGGATTGGAGACCGAAACCCATGGCCTCTCTGTCTTTGGCGACCTCGCTCTGCCCCCTGGCTTTACCCATTTTCCCTATGTCAACCCCAACGCGCCCAAGGGCGGGGAGATCTCGCTCCAGGTGAGCTCGACTTTGGGCAATCAGAATTTCACGACCTTCAACACTCTCAACATCTATATTTTAAAAGGCGATGGCGCGGCCGGAATGAGCGCCATTTTTGATTCCCTTATGGCCGGGAGCGGCGATGAGCCGGATTCGCTTTACGGTCTCGTTGCGCGGGCGGTGCGCGTCTCGCCAGATAAGAGGACATACCGCTTCCTTCTGCGGAAAGAGGCGCGGTTTCACGACGGATCGCCTCTCACCGCGAAGGACGTCGCTTTTTCCTTGAACATCTTAAAAGAGAAGGGCCACCCCTCGATCCGGCAGCCGCTGCGGGATCTTGATGCCGCCGAGGCCGAGGCTGACGATATTGTCATGGTGCGTCTCAAACCCAATCATAGCCGCGAAGCGGCATTGATCGTGGCGGGCCAGCCAATCTTCTCTGCGGCTTATTACGCCACGCGCCCCTTTGACGAGACAACGCTTGAGCCGCCGCTGGGGTCGGGCGCCTACAAGGTCGGCGCCTTCGATCAGGGCCATTACATCACTTTCGAGCGCGTGCCCGATTATTGGGGAAAAGACCTTCCCGTGAACGCCGGTCAGGCCAATTTCGACCGTATCCGGTTTGAATATTTTGCTGACCGCAAGGTCGCGTTTGAGGCATTCAAAGCCGGTGTCTTCACATTCCGCGAGGAGTTCACCTCCGCCGTCTGGGCGACAGGCTATGATTTTGCTGCTGTCAAGGATGGGCGGGTCAAACGCGCGGTGATCCCTGACGAGTCGCCTATGGGCACACAGGGGTGGTTCTTGAACACGCGGCGCGATAAGTTCAAGGACCCCAGGATCAGAGAGGCCATCGGGCTTGCGTTCGATTTCGAATGGACCAACGCCAACATCATGTATGGGGTCTATTCGCGCACCGTCTCTTATTTCCAGAACTCGCCAATGGCTGCGGAAGGCAGGCCTTCGCCGGAGGAAATAGCGCTGCTTGAGCCCTTCCGCAGCGAAATCGATCCTTCTGTTTTTGGAGATGTCTATGTGCCGCCAGTCTCAAATGGCTCCGGCCAGGACCGAGAGCTTCTGCGCCGCGCCTCTATCCTGCTTTCGGAGGCGGGATGCACGCGCTCGGGAACGAGCCTTTCACTGCCGTCCGGCAAGCCTTTTGAAATCGAGTTTTTGGATTTCGACAGCGCGCTCGAGCCGCATACAGCGCCCTTCATCAAGAACCTTAAGCTTCTCGGAATCGAAGCGCGATACCGCGTGGTCGATGCAGCCCAGTACAAGCGCCGCCTCGACAGCTTCGACTATGATGTTGTGACCTCGCGCTTCGGCTTCGGCTTGACGCCAGGCGAAGGCATGTGGTCGGCATTCGGCTCGGAAGCGGCAAACATGCCAGGTTCGCGGAATATATCCGGCATCGCCAATAAAGCGGTCGATGCGCTCATCGCGAAAGCCCTTGTTGCTGGAACGCGCGAGGAGCTTACTTTCATCTGCCGGGCGATCGACCGGATTTTGCGCGCAGGCCATTATTGGGTTCCGATGTGGAACAAGCCCAATCACCTCGTCGCCTATTGGGATATTTTCGGCCGGCCGGAGCGCGGGCCGCGATACGACATGGGCGTGGTCTCGACCTGGTGGTACGACGAGGAAAAGGCCAAAATGATTCGCTTTGCGGGCCGCTGAAGGGCGTTTCATGTTTGCCTATATCGCGCGCCGCATCGCCTTCATGATTCCGACCTTGCTCGGAATCCTTCTCATTAATTTTGTCATCGTTCAATTTGCCCCGGGCGGCCCGGTCGAGCGCATCCTCGCCCAGCTGCAAGGGGCCGAGGCGGGGGCGACGGCGCGCTTTGGCGGCGGGAGCGAGGCGAGCATCGCGGCCGGCGGCGACTATTCCTCCAAATACCGGGGCGCTCAGGGGCTTGACCCGAAGTTCATTGCCGAGCTTGAACGGCAGTTCGGCTTTGATAAGCCCGCTTACGAGCGTTTTTTCATCATGCTCAAGAATTACGCGGCCTTCGACTTCGGCCGCTCCTATTTCCGTGATGTGCCCGTGCTCCAGCTCATCAAGGAAAAGCTGCCGGTCTCGATCTCGCTTGGCCTTTGGATGACGCTTTTATCTTATGCGATCTCTATTCCCTTGGGGATCAAGAAAGCGGTCAGCGACGGCTCGCGCTTCGATGTCTGGACCTCGGCCGTTGTCATCACAGGCTATGCCATTCCGAGCTTTCTCTTTGCCATTCTTCTTATCGTACTCTTCTGCGGCGGCTCTTTCTGGCAGATCTTTCCGCTTCGTGGCCTGACGTCCGAGAACTGGCCAGAGCTTTCCCTTTGGGGCAAGGTCACGGATTACTTCTGGCACATTACTCTTCCCGTCATTTCCATGACGCTTGGCGCTTTCGCAACCTCGACCTTCCTGACGAAGAATTCTTTTCTTGACGAGATCGGAAAGCAATACGTGCAGACGGCGCGGATGAAGGGCCTGAGCGAGCGGCGCGTGCTCTACGGCCATGTCTTCCGCAATGCGATGATGATTGTGGTTGCGGGGTTCCCCGGCGCCTTTGTCGCGGCCTTTTTTGGCGCATCCCTTCTCATCGAAACCATCTTCTCCCTCGACGGGCTTGGGCTCCTCTCCTTCGAATCGATCGTCAACCGGGATTATCCCGTGGTTTTTGCCAATCTATACATCTTTGCGCTGCTTGGCCTTGTTGTGAATCTCCTGTCCGATCTCACCTACATGTGGATCGATCCGCGCATTGATTTCGAGACGCGGGAGGTCTAGCCGTGCATGATCCTGTCTCCCGCGCGGCCGCTCTGGCGCCTTTGCCCCCTCCTTCCCCGCGGCGGCGGTTCCACCTGACCCCGGTCAACCAGCGCCGCCTCGCCAATTTCAAAGCCAACAAGCG
This sequence comes from Methylocella sp., assembly GCA_035687205.1. GTDB lineage: Bacteria > Pseudomonadota > Alphaproteobacteria > Rhizobiales > Beijerinckiaceae > Methylocapsa. The sequence goes on from DASRYK010000078.1 coordinate 5,798, forward strand.
CGGCTTCTGGTCCTTCTGGATTTTTATGACTCTCTTCGTTATTTCGCTCTTCTCGGAGCTCATCGCCAACGATAAGCCGTTGCTGGTTCTCTACAAGGGCGAGCTCTTGTTTCCGGTCCTGCACGACTATCCCGAAGAGAAGTTCGGCGGCTTTCTGGCGCGGACGGACTACCGCGACCCGGTGATCGCCAATGAAATCGCTGCGCATGGATTCATCCTCTGGCCCCCCGTCCGCTACTCCTACCGGACCATCAACCGCCAGCTGCCGGTGCCCGCGCCATCGCCCCCCACCTGGCTTCTGACCGAGGCGCAATGCCGCGCTGCCGTGCTGCGCTATGAGAAGAAGCCCAATGGCACCTGCAGCGACATCGAATGGAACTGGCTTGGCACCGACGATCAAGGGCGCGATGTGCTCGCCCGGCTCCTCTACGGCTTCCGCCTCTCGGTTCTCTTCGGGCTCATTCTTTCGGGGATATCTTCGGCTGTCGGCATCGCCGCTGGCGCTATTCAAGGCTATTTCGGTGGCTGGACAGATCTCGTCTTCCAGCGCATGATCGAAATATGGTCGTCGCTTCCGCATCTTTATCTTTTGATCATCATATCCTCGATCATTACGCCGGGTTTTTTCGTGCTGCTTGGCATTCTCTTGCTCTTTTCCTGGGTGTCGCTCGTTCATGTCGTGCGCGCCGAGTGCCTGCGCACGCGCAATTTCGAATATGTGAACGCGGCACGCGCGCTCGGGCTTTCCCACAGGCAGATCATTTTGCGCCATGTGCTGCCCAACGCGACTGTAGCGACGCTCACCTTTCTCCCCTTCGTCTTGAACGGCTCAATCACGACATTGACCGCGCTCGATTTTCTCGGGTTTGGCCTGCCGCCTGGCTCGCCTTCCCTGGGAGAGCTCCTCTTGCAGGGAAAGTCGAACTTGGCCGCGCCATGGCTTGGAATCACGGGTTTTACTGTGATCGCGCTCATGCTTTCCCTTCTTGTTTTCATCGGCGAAGCCGTGCGTGATGCCGTTGATCCGCGCAAGACGTTTTCCTAGCAGCGCTTTTTCCCGCTGCTGTCACCGGCGCTTCGCTCTTCACCTTTGTGAGATCATTCGTGGCTGATGCCCCACTCCTTGACGTTCGCGGACTCGATGTCCGCTTCCATCAAGGCGGCGCAGTGACGCCCGCCGTCGATGGCGTCTCTTTCACCTTGGAAAGAGGACGCACCCTTGGTCTTGTTGGCGAATCGGGATCGGGCAAATCGGTCACTGCCCTTTCAATCCTTCGCCTGCTTGGGCGTTCGGCGATTGTCAAAGGCGAAGTGCTGTTCAATGGCGAAAACCTTTTGGCCTGCCCGGAGGCGCGATTGCGCGAGATTCGCGGCGCGGGTATCACAATGGTTTTCCAGGAGCCCATGACATCGCTCAATCCGCTGCATACGGTCGAGCGGCAAATCGGCGAGATTCTTGAGCTCCATGGAATGCGCGGAACACAGAATATCAAGGCGCGGATCATCGAGCTTCTGCAGGAGGTCGGCATCCCCGGCCCTGAGGGGCGGCTCCCGGCCTTCCCCCACCAGCTCTCGGGCGGGCAGCGCCAGCGCGTCATGATCGCGATGGCTCTGGCCAACAGGCCGCTCCTTTTCATCGCCGACGAGCCAACGACCGCGCTTGACGTCACGGTGCAAGCGCAGATCCTCGAGCTTCTGAAGAAGCTCCAGACGCGCCACAACATGGCGATGCTTTTCATCACCCATGATCTCGGGATCGTGCGCAAGATCGCTGACGATGTGGCTGTGATGCAGAAGGGCAAAATCGTTGAGGCCGGCAAGGTTGCTTCGGTTTTCGCAACCCCGAGCCATCCCTATACTAAGGCGCTCATTGCGGCTGAGCCAAAAGGCGCCCCGCCGCTCCTCGATCCTGCCGCCAGGACTATTCTCGAAGCCAAGGATGTCCGCGTGTGGTTTCCGGTTAAACGCGGCTTTTTCCGCAGGACAATCGGTTTCATCAAGGCCGTTGATGGCGTGTCGGTGAGCCTGCGCGAGGGGCAGACGGTTGGCGTCGTTGGCGAATCTGGCTCGGGCAAGACAACGCTCGGGCTTGCTCTTCTCCGGCTCATCCGCTCTGAGGGCGCAATCGTCTATCTCGGGAAGAGAATCGATGGGCTGAATTTTAAAGCAATGCGGCCGCTCAGGCGCGGCATGCAGATCGTGTTTCAGGATCCATTCGGCTCGCTTTCCCCTAGGCTTACCATTGCCGATATTGTGGCCGAGGGCCTCGGCGTCCAATTTCCCGGCTTATCCGGCCAGCGCAAGCGCGAGATCGTGGCCCAGGCTCTTTCCGACACGGGCCTTGACCCCTCGGCGATGGACCGCTATCCGCACGAATTTTCCGGCGGTCAGAGGCAGCGCATTGCGGTCGCGCGCGCCATCGTCCTCGAGCCCAAAATTATCGTTCTCGACGAGCCAACCTCGGCGCTCGATATGTCGGTGCAGGCCCAGATGGTTGACCTTCTGCGCGATTTGCAGAAGCGGCGCGGCCTAGCCTATATGTTCATCAGCCATGATCTCAAAGTCGTCCGGGCTTTGGCAAGCGAGATCATCGTTATGCGCAACGGCAAGGTGGTGGAGTGCGGTGCGGCCCGGGAGCTTCTCGCAAAGCCGCAGAGCCCCTATACGCGTGCGCTTTTTGCGGCGGCTTTCGACATCAAGGCCGAGAACGGGGCGGCTGCCGGGCAATGATCCTCACGTCATCACCGTGATGTGCAGGGCTCCTGACAGCCGGCCAAAGGCTTTTTGTAAGATTCTGCCCCGCAACCGGACAAAAGGTTTTCACTTGAAACATTTTGGTAAAATTGTTGCTTCCCCTAACGGGGGCCGCACAGACAGGCAAAGGCCATGACGGGAATCGAAATTGTTCCGGCGCGCGGGGTGAGAAGGTTTTCTGTCTTCTGCAAGCTTCCGCGCCTTCTCTACGCCGGAACGAAAGGCTTTGCGCCGCCGCTTGACGCCGAACGCTGGGCAAACTTCGCCCATCTGCTTAATCCCCATTACAAGCTTGTTGCGGAGCAGAAGTTTCTCGCCCGGCGCTCCGGCCGGTGGGTGGGGCGCATTGCGGCTCAGATCTATAAACCCGGCGTTACCCCAGTCGGGGCTTCGCGGGCGCAATTCGGCGCTCTTGATGCCATCGACGATGTTGAGGTGATAGAGGCGCTCACACGCGCCGCCGAGGATTGGCTTAAGGAGCGCGGCGCTGAACGGATCAACGGCCCTTTCTCGCCAAGCATCAACGGGGAGCTCGGCGTGCTTATCAAGGGCTTTGAGGCAGCGCCGATGATCTTCATGCCCTGGAACCCTCCCTATCTTTCAGGCCACCTCGAGGCGCTGGGCTATGTCAAGGCGCGTGATCTCCTTTCCTATTGCTTCGACAGCGTAAGCTTCGGGCTGGATGAAAAACCGCGAATGTCGATACGCAAAGAGTGGCGCGGCCGCCTGAAAATGCGCCCGCTCAATCTCGGCGCATTGAAGCATGGCGAGACGGCTTTGATGGCTGATCTCTTTAATGACGCCTGGAGCGCCAATTGGGGATTCGTCCCTTTCACGCTCGACGAGTTCAACGCGAGCGCCGATATGCTTAAATTCATTATGCCGCCAGAATTCGGCATCATCGTCGAGCTTGATGGGATCCCCCAGGCCTTCGTCATCGCTTTGCCCAATCTGCATGAAATCACGCAGGATCTGAACGGCAGGCTTTTCCCCCTTGGCTTGCCAAGGCTTATTTCACGCATCAGGACTCATAAGTTCCGCGCAGCGCGCATCGTTCTCCTTGGAATGCGCAAGACGCTCCAGGGCAGCGCGACAGGCGGCGCAATCCTTGTATCGATGATCGAGGAAATGCGCCGGCGGGGCGCTTCCGCCTCTATCAGGCATCTCGAGGTTGGCTGGGTTCTCGAAGATAATCTCGCCATGCGCCGCCCCATCGAGATGTTCGGCGGCAGGATCGACAAGGTTCACAGGATTTATGAGAAGCGCCTTTCCAGTTCCCCTATGACCGGATCCCTCGCTGCCGGGTCTGCCAGCCGCGCGGCGTAAGCCGGGCCGCGGCGGAATAACGCCGCTTAGATCCCAAGCAGCGCGGCGCGCAGCTCGTTGAGGATCCGCGCTTGTTTCTTGCTCTCGGGCTCCTTCGGATCCATGGTCACAGCAAGCGGCGTCTCGCCTCGCAGCAGGCCTTTCACGATGTGGAAGCCTAGAGCGCGGTAGGCTTCAAGCTGCTCCTCGTCGAAGAACTGATCGCCTGTCGTTTCATGCGGAAATGCGCTGTTGCGGCGCTTGTAGTCGAGAATGTAATCATCCTCATCGCCGCTCAGCGACGCCTTGATATAGATGAGGATTCCGCTTTCGCCCGGGCCATATTGAATCTCGCCCGCCGCGCAATGGGGGCCGGGAGAGCAAGGGATGCCGCCCCCGCTTTTTGCGGCCTCAGCAAAGGCCTTGTTCACGCTCATGGAGCAATCCCGGATCGCCTGCCATGGCAGGTTAATGATGACGCCAAGGTCAATCCTTGCATAGCGCTCAAGCCGCAGGAGGGAATGGAATGTCATCATCGGATCGGCTTCCGCATCGACCGCAATGATCACTCTGCAGCCCCGCTTCAAAAGCGAATAGACGCCAAGATTTTCGATATGGCCTCCATCCGTCAAATAGACGGTCGGGCTCTTTTCGTCGATGAGGCTGAACATCTCCTTGAACAGAAGGAAGCTGCGGATGTCGAAAATGCGGCTATACCATGCAGGGCGGCCGGTGATCTGACGCGGATTGCGCAGCCAATAGCCGAGCCGGACGTTGAGGATTGCCAGTGTGAAAGAGATGAGCTTGATCGTCGCCGAGCCCATATTGGAGGATACGGCTGCTGCGGAAATCGCCATTGCCGAGCCGAGATCAAGCGCGGTTTCCTCGGCCTCAATCCGGCGTGTTCCGACATAGCCCGTCGCGTCGCTGCCGGTGAATTCAGGTGTGAAGATAAAAAAGTCGGCATTGCGCCCGCGCTTGTTGGCGTATTGCGACCCTTCAAGATTCAAAGCGGCGTTGATGACCGGATAGGGGCAGAGCCTTGTGTCAATCTCATGCAGCTTTGGCTCAAATGGCTGGAGGTCGCCGTATTTGTCGCGGCTTGCCGGCCGCCCGTCGGGGTCGAAAAGAAAAGCCTTGCTGAGGCGGTCCCGGTAGAGGCGGTAAAGTGACGTCACATTGGGGTTGATGAAAAGCGCCACCAGCCCTGTGACAAGGAAGGCATCGAAATAAAATCCAGCCGCGGCCGTCATTCCGGCCTTCTGCCAAAGACCCTGGAATGGAGCCGCTTTCGCCAGAGAAACCAGCCATGCCGGCGCATTTGGATAAGCGCCGCCCGATGTTGCAAGGCCAAAGAATGAGAATTCAAGATAAAGAAGCCACAGAAACGAGGGAATAATGACCGCCGCAAACCATAGGGCAGCCATGGCAAGGATCTTCTTGATCCTGGCCTGCCACCTCGGATCGCGCGCCGCCAGCCCCGCAATGTCTACGAAATACTTCGAAAAAAATGCAAAGACCGCTCCGAGAGGAGCAAGTATTGGCGTTAAATAAGAAAACCAGCCTTGCAGAATTTTCCCGATGGCCGCGCCAGAAAGAAGCGCGGGGGGCGCCTCAGCAGCCAAGCTGCCTGAGGATTGAGCGATCGCATAGAGAATGAAAGGCTGAGTTTCAAGCCAAGCGGTTATGACCGTCACAAAGAACAATAACTTTGAGAACGTCACGAGTCCGCCGCGCAGCTCCGCGCTGTCGCCGGGCCTTCTGCGTTTGGCGAACCCGTTTTGCCAAAACCGTGAGACGGAAACGGATTTTGCAAAAGCCCAGATGATGAGAAAGACAATGTTTGCTCCCGCCAGAATGGCCGTGAACCAGTAGCCATGCAAATCTTCAAGCCCAAGCTGTTTCACAAGGCTTTCAAAATTCCAAAAAGAGAAGGCAGGCTCGCCGAGAGACTCGATGGTAGGGTGAATTACAAGCGTGAGCCAAACAAAGAAAAGCAGAACGGGCAGGATGATAAGGATGTTCGCTATGAGCCCCCGGCCGATGATGCCAAGCGCGGTGACAGCATCGAGGATGCCGTGGGGAATGAGATAGTTGGAGAAATCCCTGATATGGCGAACAGAGTCTGTGTCGTCATAATTCACAGGATTAGTGAAGGGAAAGGCCCCTCCGGTTTTTTGCATCGTTGCGGTCAAAGAAGAGCCGATATAGCCGCCTCCTGAAACCGTGGAGATATAGTCGATCCCTTCAATGCCAGAGGTGACATGCAGCGCTTGCAAGACTCCAAGCCCAAAGGATGCCGATCTGATCCCGCCGCCCGAAAGGGCAAGACCCGTCAAAGGGGCTGATGTTCTATCCCTCTCCTTCTTGCCCTTTATGTAAGCGCGGCGCGCCTTGATGGCATCGGTTTCGGCTTCGAGAACGGTCTTCTGAAGCCAAAGAGCTTCGCCTTGTGCTTCATCGAGCCTCTTGAACCTTGTCAAGCCATGATCGCCCCGCTCGGCCTCGCCCGCCATGGCGCTCTTCTCCTGTCAGCTTGCGTGACCTGCCCGCTGGGCTGCTCTTGGCCCGCGCGCTTTCAGCCCTTTGCTTCCTGCCCGGCGATGAAACGCAGCGCCCTGATGCCGGGAAGAAAAAAATATGCGCCGCCTCGCACGGTCACAAATTGCGGCAGCCCCGAAATTTTGCAGGCTCGGCCGCTCGGTTGAGGCCAGGTGAAGCCATCCGAGGGCCGGCCGAATGGCCAGGGGACGCGGTTTCCGACCAAGGGATCGGACTCGCCCTGAAGCCCGTTGAAGATTGTGTTCATGATCCAGGCGTTCTGGATGAACTCGAATTGACGGGCGATATTTGCGTTGAGAGCGATGAAATAAATGCCGCTTTTGACCCCGTGGTCTTCTTCCTTCAAAATGCTTTCCCGGTCGGCGGCCATGCCATAAGGCCGCCCGCGGCGGATAATCCGGTGAAAGCGGCTTGATGAGACAGTGTCTTCGCGCGGCCTCCCGCGTTTCAAGCCGAGTGTGCGCAGGAGCTTCGAGACAAGGCCCTGCCTTCCCCCGGGCAAATCGCCCGTCCGCGGATTGGCGCGCCTTATATGCGCGCCGAAAGGGCAGGCAAACCCATCCGGATCGGAATCAAAGGTGAATCCGTTCTGGCGCAGGTCTGAGGCCTCGGGGCCAACGCCGCGAATGCTGATGCTCGAAGGCGGGACAAGCGGATCGCCATTAGCTAACCTGCGGCCGACCATCGCCTCCGCCAGGCTGACGCCGTTATCAACTCGCGAGCGGCGTGCCGCGAAACGCCAAAAACCCCCGACGTCCTGATCGAGCTGCCGGAATACGAGATAGGTCCCGTTACGGCCGAGATCGCGCTTTCCCGGCTTGTCCTCCGCCTCAGGGAGCAGGTTGAGCGGGTCGTCATGCGGATCAAGCAGAGGCCGCTCTGTGTAAAAACCGTATTCGTTCTTGTAGCCAAGGATAAATTCGCCTGGAGCAATCAGATTGCCGTATTCGAGATCGGCTCCGGTGCCGGGTGTCCGGCTCTCAGCCCAATCCACTGCAGGCTGGCTTATCCCGTCAATAAATCCAAAAGGCTCCCGGCGCAGCTTTCCATCATGCTCGGCAGAGCCAGGTGAGCCAAGGATCTGCATCACCTCAAAGCCAAGCGCGGTGTCGGCCACGACAATTCGCTGAAAAGCGGCAAGGCTGCTTGCCGAATCGGCATAAAGCATCACGAGCACGTCAGGGATAAACCCCGGCGCGCCCCACTCCCAATAGGATGGATCATTTGCTTCAACATCGCCAAGGCGCCGCAAGCGCCCTTCTTCTCTGGCTTCTTCCCCGGTCATCCCAAGGTAGAATTCGCGCGAGAAGGAATCATTGTTGGGATAGGCCTGAAACAGATAGGCCGGCAGCCCCAGTTTGCGCAGCCCTTGCGCGGTGAAGGCTAGTTGAAGGGCCTGCTCCTGATGCTGGCCTGTCCCTAGCTCCCCCGCATGTGTGACGCGGTAGGAAAGTGAGCCGGTCTCTGGGGCGGCATCGCCTGCCGCGGCTCTGAGCCAGGCTTTGGCCTCGGCGGCCTCTGTAATTTCCAAGAGCAGAAAACACGCCTCGCCGAGCCGGCCATAGCCCGAGCGGATAATGCCCTGGATGTCTTGAAACTCGTCCTTCGGTAGCGCCATCGGCCGTCCTATATCTCTGCCAGCCAGCGCCGGATCTCCGCATCGGTCATGGTTTTTTTCTCCAGTCCCTGACGGATCCGCGAGTTGCGCGCAATGTCGAACAGCGTCAATCCAGGATAGGCCTTGTACCAGACAAGGCTCGGCACCGCGTGGCGGCGCTGCGTGTTCTTGAATTCCTGTTCGCGCGCAGCGCCGCCGAAAATCAGGAAGCGCGTCTTTGGATAACCGATCCCATGGGCGAAGGTGAGATTGAGCCCGAATGGCACCTTATTGACGAAGTCGTCCATATAGGCTTCGGAGCTTCCGTCAAAATTGCTCGCAAAGAACGCCCGGCGCTTGTTATCGAGGAAGACCCAGCGCGCGAAATGGATCGTTATCACGCGAGCCAAATTGCCTCTGGGGTAGAGGACCGGCGTTGCAAGATCGACAAGCGCCCAGATTACCGTCATCGTCCGCCGCCAAAATGGGACAGGCTTGACGGTTCCAAAAGCATTATAGGGGTTTGTGACATCGAAATCCTGAATCGCGCCGAGCTTCATCAAATGCGCGTCGGTTGGCGGCGTAAGGACTTCGGGATCAGTTTGCTCATGCCGGCGCAGCTTTACAAGGAATACGGTGAAGGCTGCTGCGAGAGCGGATAAAAAAACGCCATAAACAATGAATGCTGAACAAAGGCCTAGAGTGAGGAAGGGAAAGAGCGCAAGAAGCAAGGCCACTGCGGCGGCCGCAAGATAAGAAAGGCGCCGAAGCTGCCAGCTCAACGGTGTTGGGGAAGGAGGCGTGAGCTTTGGGCCGTTTTCGCGAATAGCTACGGCGAGCGCGCGGCGCAGTTGCTGTGGCTCCTCGTCAACCGGATGGCTCTTGAGATGATTGCGGAGCGCTTCATGCAAGGCTGCTTCCTCACGGATCTGGACGACCGTCCGCCCGATCCAATGAACATAGCTCGCAGCAGCCTTGACCGAATGGGCGCGCATCCACTGCAGAAGGTCACAGCCTGGCTCGAAGCCCTCACAATGAGCGAAAATCTGATTGAGGCCCGATTTTGCACGGGATGCAAATTTCGCGAGAAGCTCATCGGCCGGCCCATCGCAGTCGCCAAGAAAGGCGAGGTAGACCGGCGCATCTGGAAAAGCTGCCTCCGGGCCATAATATTTCTCAAGATCGCCAGCTGTTTCGTCATCAAGGATTACAAAACGGGCGAAATGAAGGGTGTCGAATTCGCCAAAAGGCAGCAATTTGTTGCCAGGGTCAGCGAGTCCAGGCGCCTCGTTCATCGTCAAGAGAAGGTTGCGCAACTCCTCCTTCCGCCCGGGGAGAATCGGCGCTGCAATCATAAAATTGGATTGCGGAGTCACTTTTCGCGGGCCAGTAGAAATGGCTCAAAACTTAAGCGCAAAATGGATGAGTGGCTTTCCATCCCAATAGACTTTTCCGAGATAAAGGTTTGGGGCGATAAGCCTGATCTCATCGCGTATCCAATGCGCGACAAGGGAGGTGTCCGAATAATCGAGGACAATGCATTCCTTGCCGTCGAGCCAGCTTGGCGCCTTGTACACTTTCGCGATGATAGCGTTGAGGCCGAAGGGCCCAATGCGGTTCTTCAAATAGCCGGCTTTGGCATCGAAGACCTTCCCCTGCCAGGCGAAAAGGTTGATGAATTTGGCGATCTCATCGGTAAAGGAGGTGCCTGCTGCAACGATCGCTGTGCCATCGGCTTGCCCGTCTGGGATCGGCCCCGCTTCGGACGCTGCAAAAAGATCGTCCAGCTCCTTTTGGCTCATTTTCAGCAGTTGAGGAACGTCATAGGCCATTGCGGATCCCCCTCTTTCGGCGGCTGGCCAACTGCCAAGTCTTTATGCGCGCATGACGCTATTTAATTCCGCTTGGCAAAAGTGAGAATTGCACAAATTTTTGACCGCTTCTAGCAAAAATTAAACGCAGCCCTTCAAGAAAGAACCCTCCTAATGATTCTGCCGCGCGTTTCTCAACCCTTGTCTTGTGCGGCGCGAAAACAAGCCGCATCTTGCAAGATCACGTCAGCGGCCTTTTCGGCGATCATATAAACCGCGCTAGCGATGAAGAATCCGGGGATGCGCGGGAACACGGATGCATCAACGACCCTTAGGTTCTGCGTGCCATGAACCTTGAAATCGCTGGACAGGACTCCCTTGTCTGATGGCGGCCCGATGCTGCAGGTGCAGGATGCGTGATGCCCCCAGGCCGTGTCGCGCACATGCTGGGCGAGCTCTTCATCGCTTTGAAGCGCTTCGCCCGGCAGCTCCTCGCCGCCGATGAGCCCCTGACTCTTCAGGCGCGCCGTAATCTTGCGGACAAGCCTTATGCCACTAACCACAGCTTTAGCATCATCCGAGGCTGCGCTGCCCGCGGTCTCCTCGAAATAGCGGAACTCGATATTTGGGCGGTCCCGGGGATCGGAAGAACGTAAGGTGACTGTGCCGCGGCTGCCAGAATAAGCTTTCAAAATCGCCCAAGTCAGATAATCGGAATGCTCTGGAACATCATGGGGCTCGCAGACCGCAGCCGCGTAGCCTGGATAATAGCCTCTGAATGGGGCAAGTAGAGCCATGCAGAAAAGATCTGGCTCCGGCAGCACTGGGGAAGAGCGCCGCGAAAAGGCAAGAGCGGCGCCATTTGCGATATACATGCCTCCGCCGTGACCATGCCAGTCCTTGCGGTGCCTGCTCCACTCTTTGTAAAGGCGGTCGTCACGCTCAAATCTTGCGTCTTTAAGCGATTTCCAAGGCTTGCGCATGCGGTGGACGATGACGACTTCATAGCGGTCCTGCAGATTCTTCCCGACGCCTTCGAGATCATACCGCACTTCGATGCCATGGGCTTCAAGGACGTGCCGGGGCCCTATTCCCGACAGCATGAGAAGCTGCGGCGTATTGAAGGCGCCGCCCGCGAGAATGACCTCGCGCGCGGCGTGGATCTCGCGCGGCGCGCCCGTCTCTCTGCGCGGTTCCGGATGCGCGCGGTAGAGATGCTTGCCCTTGAGATATTCGATGCCGGCAGCACGGTTCCCTTCGCCGAAGATAACTCTTGTAGCGAGCGCATCGAGCTCGATGTGAAGCTTGTCCGGATGCTTGCGCGCAGCCTCTATCAGGCGCTCGCGTGTCCCTTTGCGCTGGTGCCAATCCGTTGAAAGAGGGGCATAACAAAGCCCCTCCGCGCGCTTGCGGAGGCGGCGCCAATCGTTCGGATCGGCCTCGCCCCGCATCAGGCGGCGGATCGCAGTTGTCCAGTCTGGCGCTTCAAAGATAACCGTCAGCGCAGAAGAGAGAACCGTGCGGAAAAGCTGGAAATCGCGGACCCGCCGTGGCAGCGCGCGCTCGGCAGGAAGCCAGCCATCCCAGCCATGCGCTGAAGGATCAGAGCCAAACCACTTTTTGAGCAGGCGCCTGAGAGTCCGGTGGCGGCATTCCTCGAGGCGCTGGAAATACCGCCGCATATTGTCTGCCCGCCACGAGGCATCTCCCGTGAGCGCGGCAATATGGTCCCAGTCGGAGTCATTCGGGGCGATGAATATCATCGCATTATGCGCTGTGCAGCCGCCAAGCGTGCCAGCACGGGGATAAAAAATGCTTGGCTCTCCGGTGTCGGGATTGGGCCGCCATTTCCAGTCGGCCCTCTGCCGTTTGGCGTCCGAATAATGGCGGACGAAAAACTCCCAGCTTATGCCGCGGTTTTCGGAAGCGAGAGGATGAAATGCCGGCACATCATATTGCTCTGGGAGGCCGGCGCCCTCATCATAAGGATCGCTCCCCGCTTCCAATACGCATACGCGCATGCCAGCTTCCGCAAGCCGCGCTGCAAGCGTGCCTCCGCCTGCGCCGGAGCCGACGATCACATAGTCATAGTTTGCTCCGGGCGCCACGCAGAATTCCTCAAAACGTCTTCAGGAATTCGATCAAGGCCCGCTTGTCCCCGTCACTCAGCACGGGCTCTAGGCCAAATGACTTTTCGTCCTCGCTCAGTCCTTCTGTTTCGTTGAATTGCTTCGTCCCGAAATAATGCCCGCGGTTGACGACGAAGTCAGGGCACTTGCTGATCTTCAACAGAGGCTCGCGGAGATTCTTAAGCCAGCCGAGAATCTCCTCGTCGCTCGCGTCAGCGCCCGGAAGCGGCAAATTCGCTGCCAGTTTTCCAAGCAGTTCCAGGAAATGCTTGCCATGCTCCACCTTGCCAGCCGCGGTCTCGATATCCGCCACCGGCTGGTAATTCGACGCCAAATTGATTGGGAATCCTTTAGGGATCGGCCCAAGCTGGAAATTGCCATCCTTGTCGAAGAGGCGCGAAATGGGCTCCTTGAGTTTCACCGCGTAAGGCTCTGGCAAGGAGCCCAGAAGATTGGAAAGCTGAACCGGTATCGCGCGCTTGGGGATCTCGACGAAACTGCGTTCAGTTGTGCGTGCGATGAAACCCTCGAAGTTTTCGTCATGGACACGCTTTTCAGGCCATAGCAATTGCTCGATCGAGGCTTGGAAGGAGGCCATCCTGGCATCAACCGAAGGATCCTCGTCGAATGGGCCTAGCTGATTGTTGAGCAGGAAAGGAGCCGTTGACCAGATGCTGATGAGCGATGGCACGCGGGTATAGCCAAGCCCGCCGCCTGGCATTTCATAGGGGCGCCGCTCTCCCGTGAACGGATCTTGAACTGTCACCGTGCCAACAGAGGGAAGGCTCTTATAGGTGGAAGAGGAGAAATTATCCCAGATGTTGTTGCGGATTGCATTTGTTCCGAGCGGGCTGCAGGCATTGGTCCGCAGCAGCGTCACAGGCACGCGCGCATCGGTTGAAAGGTAATTGTTCTCGAGAAAATCCGGCGCGAGAACGATTTCCCGCATCTTTTCTTTGAATGCGCTGGTCTTCGTCAGATCCCAGTAACGCTTCCAGCATTTGAGATAATCGGGGCCTGAGCAGCCGCCAGGATCAAGCGCCTTCCAGGCGAAATCCGGGAGCTTGCTCGAGTGGCAGCGCGCGCAGGTCTCGGCAAAAACGACCTTCCCACGCTCAATCGTGCCCTCGTCAGCTGTGAGATATTTACTGCCGCCTGGGGCATCCTTCAGGCGGTCGGGCCTGCCCGTCTTGACGAGATAGCTCGCCATGTCAGGGGTGCCAAGCTCTGTCGCGCGCCAATAGGCTGAATTGGCTTGGGCATCCTTGATGAGGATCGGCGTGATCGGCTTGCCGCCAAAAAACGGATTGAAATGCGTAAGCCAGTCCTCGCTATAAAGGCCGATGTTAAGATAGACGCGGTTAAGAGCTCCAAGCGCCCCGACGGAGTCAGAGCCATCCTTTAACACGCGCGGACTCCAGGAGGTGGCGGGCGGATCAAAGGTCCCAGGCAGCTGTTTGTTGTCAAGCTCGCCGCCCTTGAGAATCTCTTTACCCCATTTGTGCGCCACCTCAAGCCGGGGCCCAAGATTGTAAACCGCGTTCATCGTCCGCGGATTGTTTATATAGTCCGTCGAAACCAAGGACGTGTCCATGGTACCGGGCGGATAAGAATGGACGAGCTGATAAAGAAAATTCTTTGGATTGGCCTCATAGACGAACACGCGGTCCATCCAGAGGTACTGCGCGCCAACGGTGCTGTTGAGGTCGGCCCATTCTGGGTTAGCGGGGTCCTCTGGCGGATGGATTGGGCTCGGGCCAATGTGGCAGAATGCGCATGACATGCCCACGCGATAAGGCCGCACCAGTTTCGGATCGTTGTAATAATTAGGATTCGTGTAATATTCGTCCGGCTTCCACTTCTTGGCTGCCTCCTCGTCGAAATCGGGATTGGGGAAGAGACGCAGGCCAACGATTCCGGTCGCGTAGCCATAGTAGGAGCCAACTGGCAAAGTTTTGCCTCCGCCAATGGGCTTTCCACGCGCTCCGATCTTCACGCCGGGGTATTTCGTTTCATCCTCGAACGGGTCAGGAGGGCAATCGGCCCGGCGCACGTCGAGCCAAAGGCCAAAACGCTCCGGATCGGGGCCTTTGGGCTTTTCGAAACAAGGCTCATTGACAGCTCCGAGCCACCTCCAGCGCGAGTCGCGATTGCAGGGGCCATAGCAGTAATTCTGACTCGGGTGGGAGGTGACAATCTTCAAAAGGTCGAATGTGCCAAGGCTTGATGCGGTGACTTTATCCCAGAAGCGGTCATTCCCTCCAGTCCAGAGAAGCCACATATTGCGGCCTCTCACCTCTTCGGGTGTAAGATCTGCGGCATTATCCATGTCATGGAAATAATCTTTGCCGTCCTGCAGGCCCGCATGCGGGAAACTCGCCGCATCCCGCCCAGCGCGCTGTGCCTCGTCTAGAAGACCTTCCAGCGATGATTTTGGCTGCGGAGTGCAGCCTGCAAGTGACAAAAGGCCCAGGAGGAGAACCGGTGCCAAGCCATGAGCTCTTATCCCCGCCATAGTTCCTCCCCTTCCCCTGCTGAGCTGCGGAACTTTCCGCTATTATGATTCTTCAATAACTCATTTTGTTTTTGACGAATAGTGAATTAGGTCAATTCAACGGCAAATGCCAAAATCTGCTTGGGACAGCAAGGCAACGGGCCGGGCTGGATTTGCCTTGGCTCCTGGCCCTTTCACCTCCTGGATTTGAGTGTTATCGTAACTTGATACAATGAAAGCCGCATCGGCGAGGCCCAGCGCCATCCTTAATTAAGATAGAGATAAAGGGCCAAAGGAGCGCCCGCAGGCCGACAATTTGGGGAGGATAAGCCAGTGCTGCTCCGCGCCTTACACAAGCTGCTCGAAGCCGGATTGCACCTCGAGCGCCGCATCGAGCCGTTGTTCGGCATGCGCCGGGCATTCGATGCGACGTTGCGTGAGCCCTTGGCGAAGTTGATTCAATCGCAGATCAACAAGAGGCGCAAGGACGAGGGCCTTGGGCTTGCCGAGGAAAGGCTCCTTCCGGACGAGGAGAAATACGTTCAGGCCATCATCGACGAGATGGCGGCCCAAATGCGCAATCACTTCCGGCCTGCCCGCTACGAGCGTGGCGGCAACACAAAGACACATGGGCTTGTTCGCGGAACGTTCACGGTCCGTGACGATGTGCCATCCCATATGCGCCATGGCATCTTCGCAACGCCGAGAAGCTTCCCTGCCTGGGTTCGCTACTCGGGCCCTGGCCCCACGGTTCCAGACGACATTGATGATGTCGGCTTTGGGAGCATGACCATTAAACTCATGGGCGTCGAAGGCCCAAAACTTCTCGATGACGAAAAATTCACGCAGGATTTATTGTGTGTCTGCACGCCGACCTTTGTCACTCCCGATGCAAAGGCCAATGCCCGCTTGCAATATTGGAGCACTCGGGAGATGCCGATTTACTATTTTTGGGATCCAAGAGACCATCACATCCTAGATTTTTTTATGCAAGCGCTTTGGAATGAGACGCAACATAATCCCCTTGGTCAATACTATTACAGCTGCGTTCCTTATCTTCTCGGAGAAGGGCAGGCCATGCAATATGCCTTTTATCCGAGAACCAAAGTTCCCATGAAGATTCCCGGCCTGCCTTTCCGGGTGCCGCCAAATTATCTCCACGACAATATGGTCAAGACGCTCAACGAGCAGGATGTTGAGTTCGATATCATGGTCCAAGTGCAGACGGATCCGTTTCTTATGCCTATCGAGAATGCCGCTGTGCTTTGGCCCGAGAAACTTTCGCCAAGAGTTCCCGTAGCACGTCTGCACATTCCGCGTCAGAAGTTCGATTCGCCCTGTCAGATCGCTTTCGCCGACAATCTCGTCTATAACCCCTGGCACTGTCTTCCAGAGCATCGCCCTCTTGGCAATCAAAGCCGCACAAGGCTTAGATTATACAGGACGCTGTCGGAACTCCGGCTGAGGATGAATTGCAAGCCGCATATTGAACCTACTGGCGACGAAGTCTTCGATTAGCGAGCGCATATTGCTCAATGCTAAGGTGTGTCTTGGCCCAGCACCATTTGGCAGCGGAGATTGATGGATGTGATGGCCGAGCCGTCAGGGCAGTTTTTTGAGAAATTTGTGGAGCAGCCGGGGCCCGGAAGGGCTTAAACCGGAAGGCGCACGGTTGCCCTTAACCCGCCAGCCTGACTATCGCTCAGGGATATATCTCCGCCATGTGAACGGGCGATGTCGCGCGCAATCGCGAGCCCCAGGCCTGTGCCGCCTTGGTCTTGGTTGCGCGCCGTATCGAGGCGGACAAAGGGCTTAAACACGTCTTCCCGGCGGTCCGGCGGAATGCCAGGGCCATCATCATCAATATGGACCGTCAGAAAACGCGCGTCTCTCACCGCCTCGACCGAAATATGGCTTGCGTGGTTTTGTGCATTGCTGATGAGATTAACAAGGCACCGCTTGAACGAATCAGGCCGAACCGTGATCAACGGATTTCCCGTAAAGGAGAGCGTTGCGCATAGACCTGCCCGCACGGCATCAAGGCGCAGATTCTCCAAGAGCTGCTTAACGTCAATTTGCGCAGGGCTTTCGCCGGCGTCGCCCCGCGCAAAGGCGAGATAGGCTTCGAGCATGCGCTGCATTTCCTGCACGTCTTCTTTGAGCTCGCGCGTCTCATCGGTCTCAGGCATCAAGGCAAGAGAAAGTTTAAAGCGTGTCAGGATCGTCCGCAGGTCATGGCTCACACCGTTCAACATTGCGGTGCGCTGCTCGAACGCTCGTTCGATTCGCTTCTTCATTTCAATGAAGGCAAGGCCTGCCCGGCGCACCTCCCTTGCTCCGCGGGGGTGAAAGTCGAGATCACGGCCTTTGCCAAAAGCCTCCGCCGCATCTGCGAGGAGGAGAATCGGCTTGATCTGATTGCCAAGAAAAACAATCGTAACAACGATTAGGACGAAGGAAGTGCCAACCATCCAAAGCAGAAATATATGGGAGTTAGAAGCATAAGCTGCGCCGCGCAATGCGACCACCCTGAGGATCGTATCGTCAAGCTTTACCCTTATTTCGATGAAATTGGAGCGTCCTACTGTGTCCAGCCAGAACGGCTTGCCAATCTGCCGTCTGATTTCGTTCGATAAAGCCGTATCAACGATCGAAAAGAAGGGCTTCGGCAGAGCTGGCGGCAAGTCCCCAGGTGGCAGGAATTCAACATCGATGCCGAGCCTTTGCTGGGCGATTTCGCTAAGAATCTTTCCGTTTTTCTCTCCCGGATAATGCCGCCGGAGATCAATAACCGCCGAAATTTCCTGGGTTAGCGCCGTTGAGAGCCTATTGGTGACGCGCTGCCAGTGCCGCTCCATGAAAACATAAGTCAGGACGCATTGGAGGATCACCATCGGAGCGATGACGATGAGAAGGGCGCGAGCATAAAGGCCCTTTGGCATGACCGCAGCGGCCTGCCGCCACAACGCGAGCCACCAGGGCCGCGACGGCACGAAGGGAAAAGGAAAGGAAAGGCTCAACGCATGGCCTTTTTCCAGAATGCGTCAGTGGTCAACGAGGAGGCGGTACCCTGCTCCTCGCGATGTCTGCAAATGGACAGGATTGGAAGGATCGCGTTCGATCTTCCGGCGCAGCCGGTTGACCTGAACATCGACCGTCCGCTCATTGGCAGCAGCGCCCGGGCCCGCAAGGACATCCCGCGGGATTGTTTCGCCGGCGTTTTCAGCCAAGAGCCGCAGCATTTCGCGTTCTCTCTCGGTCAGCCTGATCACCTCGCCGCGCTGACGGAGTTCGCCTCTCACAAGATCGAAAGTAAAAGCGCCAAAGCGCACTATCGCCGGAGGCCCCGCGGGCGGGCGCGGCCCCGCCCGGCGCAGAATCGACGCTATCCGCAGAGCGAGCTCACGCGGCTCACAGGGCTTGCCGAGATAGTCATCGGCGCCCGTCTCCAAGCCGCGCACGCGGTCTTCAGCCTCGCTGCGCGCAGTTAGCATAAGAATCGGAACTTGAGCGAGTTCCGTGCCGCTCGCCCGCAAGCGAGTTGCAAATGCGTATCCGTCCTCGCCAGGCATCATAACGTCGAGGACGATGAGGTCGAATGTGAGGCTTCGCAGCCTCGCTGTGGCTTCTGCCGCATCGGCAGCTGTCGTGACCCGGTATCCTTCTTCGCTCAAAACACGGGAAAGAAGTGTCCGGATTCGCCGGTCGTCGTCGACGATTAAAAGGTGCGCTGCATCGTCAGCCGGCGCCGCCAGCGGCAGCGCAGCTTGCGGTTCATCGCTCACCGTTCCAGCCCCTGTCCTGTATTGCGCCCGTCATTGCCGCGATTTTGTCGCGTAGAGGAGAATCAATCATGGCAAGGAGAAAAGTGGCGGCTTGCTGCCGCGCGCCTTCGGGCAGCATTCCGAACACACGGCTGAGCCGTTCCGATTGGAGGCGTGCAACGTCAAGCGCAAGAGCATGTCCGCAGGCGGTCGCGTACAGCCGGCGCTGACGGCGGTCCTCAATCCCCGCGCAGACTTCGACAAATTGCTTGTCAAGCAGCGCCTTGAGCACACGATTGAGGCTCTGCTTCGTCACTCTCAGGATCTCAAGCAATTCGGTCACCGTGAGGCCTGGCTGCCGCGCAACAAAATGCAGAACCCGGTGATGGGCCCTTCCGAGCCCAAACGCCGCAAGCCGCTGATCTGCATCGCCAGCAAATTCACGATACGCGAAAAACATAAGATCAATCATATCATACATGGGAGGAAGGCTAGCTTCCGCCACCGAACCAGCGCCGCCCCCTATAATTTCAACCGCTTTCTGCCCTTGCGCGGCCACATCCCTCCTCGCTTCATCCTTTAAGTCAGCAGTATTGACATATTTCAGCAAGATTCCTAGACGTCAAGCCCTCGCCAGACCGCCGCTCACATGCTGCCCCATGGTTTTGCGAGCGCCGCGACGCCATATTAAACTCCTGGGTGGCGCGGATGATCAGAGCGTCATTTCAGCGCGGAGCCCGTCATAAGCTCAGGAGGGTGCGATGCCCATTTTGCCTTTCGACCAGCGCGATGGATTTATCTGGATGGATGGCAGCCTTATCCCTTGGCGTGATGCCAAGCTCCATGTTCTGTCGCATGGCTTGCACTACGCTTCTTGCGTTTTTGAGGGCGAGCGCTCCTATGGCGGCACGATTTTTAAGTCAACCGAACATTCGGAGCGCTTTCGCAATTCGGCCCAGCTGCTTGACTTCGAGATTCCCTATACGGCCGCTGAGTTAGATAAGGCCAAGCAGCTTGTCGTCGACGCGAACCATTTCAAGGACTGCTATGTGCGGCCGGTTGCATGGCGCGGCAGCGAGATGATGGCCGTTTCGGCACAGAACTCGACGATTCACGTTGCGATTGCTGTTTGGGAATGGCCAAGCATGTTCGATGTCGAGCAGAAAATGAAAGGGGTGAGGCTTGATATCGCCGAATACCGCAGGCCAGATCCGCTGACTGCTCCTTCCCGTGCAAAAGCGGCAGGTCTTTATATGATCTGCACAATTTCGAAGCACCGCGCGGAGCGGCGCGGCTATGCCGATGCCATGATGCTCGATTGGCTTGGCCGGGTGGCAGAATGCACCGGTGCTAATATCTTTTTCACCGTGAATGGCGTCATTCACACGCCGATTGCAGATTGTTTCCTTGACGGCATTACGCGGCGCACGGTCATCGACCTTGCCAAGCGGCGCGGGATCGAGGTCATCGAGCGCCGGATCATGCCCGATGAGCTGACAGGCTTTGATGAATGCTTTATCTGCGGGACGGGCGCAGAGGTTACCCCTGTTTCCGAAGTGGGCCCTTATAAATTTACACCGGGCGCAATCTCCCGCGCGATGATCGACGATTATTCGGCCGAAGTCCGCCCGAAGCAGAAGGCTGCGTGATGCTCAGAGCGGCGGGCTCAGGGAGCCCGGGCTTTCTCGCGCGCCAAGCGCCGCCTGCTCTGGAAGCCGCGCACCCATAGAACGATCCAGATGCTTCCGCCGATTATAATGGTGAAAAACAAAAGATTGAACCAGGGAACAACCCAAGCGTCCGGCTCGGCCCGCGCGATCTTCGTCACGTTGGGGTAAAGTGAGAAAATCTGGATACGCCAGCCGTAGTAAGTAAGCACTGCCGTTCCGTGCTCACCGGCGATGGACTGAGCCGCTGCCTGTATATCCGCAGAATTGAATTTGAAATACCAGGGGAAGCCCCACCCCGTATCTTCATTCCGGAACACATGCGGCGTTTTTGTCTTTATGTCTTCGGTAAAAATATAAAATACATCCCGTGTTCCGCCTGCCCGCTGCCCGGTAACCGGCTTGCCGTCAGCGCCAACCCGCTTAACTTCGGTTCCAACCACCCTCAGCACCGCATGGTGGGGGAGAAAATAATCAAGAAATGCAACCGGTCCTGCAGCAACGAGCAGTACGATTACGGCGATGAGGAATTTGCGCCGGAGATTCGTGACCATCTCGACTTTCCAATCTCTCACTTCAGAAGACCGCCGGTCCGTTCAGATAACGGATTTGAGGCAAACTAGCTTTGCGTCTGCTGCTTGCGAATTCAAAGAGTCATTCAATTAGAGCAATTAAGGGCTGTTCGAACGAAAACAGGCAAGAGAATATTTAATTCCATAGCCAATGGCCAGACCCTTCGGGTCATGCTGGTGTTTAAATTTGCTCAGAACGCGCTTCTCCCTTGGCAGTTAATTCCCTGCAGCCAGCTCGTAATCCTTGACGTCTGAAAATACAATCTCGGGCCATTTGTCCTGCTCATATTTGAGATCGAAAGGCGAGGCGGCAAGAAAGACCGGCGCGCCGTCCAAATCCCGCGCCATTGAGGCCGGATGCGCCTGGATGAAACGGTCCCTTTCTGCTCTGCACTTCGACGAGATCCATCGGGCAAATTCGAACCTGGTCGGCTCAAAGCTGGCATCTAGCCCGTATTCGGCGTCAAGCCGCCTGGCAAGAACATCGAGCTGCAAGGCGCCGACCACACCTGCAATCACGCCGGATCCGTCATTTGCCACAAAGAGCTGAACCACGCCCTCCTCAGCCATTTGCCCTAGGGCTTCGCGGAGTTTTTTCGCCTTCATAGCGTCGGCCGCTCTGACACGGCGAAGGATCTCCGGCGCGAAGCTTGGAACGCCGCGAAAGACAAGATCTTCACCTTCGGTCAAGGTGTCCCCGATCCGCAATGTCCCGTGGTTCGGAATGCCGACAACATCGCCCGCATAAGCTTCGTCCGCGATCTGGCGGTCCTGCGCAAAAAAGAATTGCGGCGAATTGAGTGTAAGCGTTTTTCCTGTTCGCACGAGTTTGACTTTCATCCCCCGCGTCAATTTGCCCGAGCAAACGCGGAAAAACGCGATCCGGTCACGATGGTTGGGATCCATGTTCGCCTGGATCTTGAATACAAAGCCGGTCATTTGCCCTTCCCATGCTTCGACGGGCCGGGGCACGGCAGCAAGACCTTGGGGCGGGGGCGCAAATTCGCGCAGCGCATCGATGAGATCGCGCACCCCGAAATTGCGCAGCGCGCTCCCGAAAAAAACCGGCGTTAAATGGCCCTCAAGGAACGGCTCGCGCGCAAAGGCGTTAAATCCTTCACGCGCAAGCTCGATCTCGCCGGAGACCTGTGCAAATTCCAGCTCGCTCAAAAGCCGGCCAATGAAAGGGTCGCGAGGCCCCTCAACCTGCATTGGCTCACTGTCACGATCAAGTTGCCGGACGAGATTGCGCCGGAGATCAAATGTGCCTTTGAAGCTGCGCCCGCGCCCAAGCGGCCAAGTCACAGGGGCCACGTCAAGGGCAAGTGTTTTCTCAATCTCATCCAGAAGCTCGAAAGGATCTTTCGTCTCGCGGTCGAGCTTGTTGATGAAGGTCAGAATCGGGATGTCCCGCAAGCGGCACACTTCGAAAAGCTTACGGGTCCGCGCTTCAATGCCTTTCGCCGCGTCGATGACCATAATCGCGGAATCGACGGCTGTTAGCGTGCGGTATGTGTCCTCGGAAAAATCCTCGTGACCCGGCGTGTCGAGGAGATTGAAGACACGATCCCCATATTCAAAGGTCATGACAGAGGTCACAACGGAAATGCCGCGCTCACGCTCAATTGCCATCCAATCCGACCGTGTGTTCCGGCGGTTTGCCTTGGCTCGGACCTCTCCTGCGAGCTGGATCGCCCCTCCCGAAAGCAACAGCTTTTCGGTCAGCGTCGTTTTCCCGGCATCCGGATGGGAGATGATAGCAAAGGTGCGCCGCCGCGCGACGGAATCAAGGTGAGTCATGCGCTGGTTAGGTCGCAGGAGAGGGCCTGGATGTCAATCAATCTTAATTCAATTGCCCCTTATGTGGTGTTTAACCGCGCTCGTGCCAAACGCAAGCGCCTCAAAGAGCCGCAACCCCGCAAAAAAACGCCGCGCTCTGCTGGCGCACCCTGCCGCGTTCTCTGCTGCTGGAAACGCTTCTTTCATCAAAAGACTCCTTCCGGCGCTATGTGACAGGAAAGCCGCGCGCATTCAGCATTTCTGCCAGAATTGCTAGCGCCTTCGTTCTTTTACGGAAGAATGTATAAGGTGCCCATTGCTTTTCGGCGCAAAGGGCTTTGATCGAGCGGCCGCGAGCCGTCCGCAACGCCCAGAGCGTTGTGACCAGCGCCATGCCCGAGTCCAGAAGCCGCAATTCGCGGAGCCATTCGAAGGCCGCTTCCATCTGTGCAATTTCCACCGCGGACGGACGGATGATGACCCGGTTCGAGGCGCGCTGGCGGGCCTGGCGCTCGCTCTCCTCAAGTTCTGCCTGGGCGAGCTCATCCTCCCACTCGGTCACGGTGCGAGGCCAATGGCACCCAGGCTGGCGGGGGCCGCTGACGCGCGGCAGACGGTCAAGGGTCACAAAGGCCTGGACAAGTCTTTTGCCGACCAAATCCGGCTGCCAAAGGATGGGCTGGCTATTTTGGAGCGCAGCAGCCGGAGCTTCTTGTGTGCCGGCTAAGGCGAGGGATTTATGCATGCTCAAGCCCCATCGTCCAGGATGTTGTCCAGGAGGCAAGAGTCACCTGCCACTTCGAGAAGCAAGCGCCGGATCATCGCCTCGCGGGTCAAACCGCGTTTTGCTGCGGCTGCATCGAAATGGCTGGCGGCCTCCGGCGGAAGGCGCAGCGCCATCGCCGCAGCAGCGGCTCGAAAAGCAAGCCCGAATCTTTGCGCTTGACGATGCACATTATTCGGCGTCGAGGCGATAATCGGGTCTTCGGCGATGCGCTTTGCATCCCATCCGAGGCCGAGAAGAAAGCCGAGGCGGGCAATCCGCTCGCCTGTCCAGCGTGACTTTTGGGTTTCTGTGAGCACGGTCACGGGTAAAATCTCCTTCCGCACGGGGCTGACGCGATCGCGCGCCGGGTAAGCCGTATACGGTAATAATACCTATACTGTCAAGGTTAATTTACCGCGTGCAATCTTGTTTATGATCGGTTATCCTACCGGGATGGAGCTTGAAGATATCCTTTATCGAATTGAAAGCCGGCTGAAGGCTGTAGGGCTTTCCGCGCATGCTGCTTCTCTAGCGGCTAAAAGACCCGACGCGATCCGGAATCTGAAGCGCGCCATCAAAAACCATGACCGGCGGGGAATTACGACCGAGACGCTTACGGCGCTTGCTCCCGTGCTGAAGACGACAGCAGCCTGGCTGCTTGAAGGCATAGGCGAGCCGGCGCCGGGAAATCGAGTGCGGGTCGCCGGGCGAATCGGCGCTGGGGCAGAGATCCTGCCTGAATTTGAACAAGTTCCGCCCGACGGGCTTTATGAAATCGAAGTGCCTTTCCCCATCCCTCCCGGCGCTATCGCCTTTGAAGTCGAAGGCGATAGCATGTGGCCGCGCTACGATCCTGGAGACGTGGTTATTTGCTGGCGGCAAGGCAATGATGCTCACGAAGTCATCGGATGGGAGGCGGCGGTCCGGACGTCTGATGGAAAGCGGTATCTTAAACGCATCCAGAAAGGCGCTGTGAGCGGGACCTTCGATCTCGAAAGCCACAATGCGCCGCCGATTCGCGGGGTGCAGATCGACTGGGCCGCCGAGATCAAAGGCGTTGTAAGATCCGGTCAATGGCACCGGAAATGAAGCTCGCTTTAAGGTAATTATACCTTGTATTAGGTATTTATACCTGATATGTTGTCTTCGTCAAGCGGAGGCAAAGCATGGCAGGTTCACCGCATTCCATCATAGACATTAAGACCGCGCTGCGGACACAGGCCGCCCGGAGCGCAAGAGCTCTGATCAAGGAACGATCACGCGCCTATGCGGGCAGCCCTCTTCTGCTGGAAACCGTTTGGCCAGGTCTTTCATCGGCAGCGCCTGAGACCATGATCGCAATCGCCAATTATCTGATTGCCTGTGAGACAGCATCGCCTCGCCGCTGGATGGGATTTGGCGGTGAAGTGCCCCTTCTTAATGCGCGAGCGGTGCTCCTCTTAGCGCGCGCACGCCGCATGGCTCTTACCCGGCGGCGCAGCAAGGCTGCCTCTGCCGGCTGACGCGGATGTCCGTGAGCGCTCAAAGATGTCAAGTAGATTGAGCGTCACCCTAAGAAGGCCTCTTTGGGATTTGGCATAAGGATCTGTGATATTCGATGCTCGAGGTATCTCCCAGCGCGCAATTTCCCTGACAAGGCAAAATTGGCAAGGCCCGATCGGCGAAAATAATCATCGCTCGCAGCTCAAATGCTGAAAGTTAAGACGAGCATGTCGAAGATGGCCTTTAAAACCCTAAGGGGCTGTTTGCGCGCGTCAGCTCCAGTTCATGAGTCAGAGCATCAACCTTCTGTTCCAGCCTGAGAATCTCACCCTGCAGTTCATTAATCCGGCGTTCGTACCCCTCAATTAGCATGCGGATGCGGGCATCGACCAGCGCGGCCATTGGCTGCTGCCGGTTGATCAGAGCGGTGACAATTGTCCCAACGACACCAATGATACCCCCGATTCCTGCAGCGCCGATCGTCGCCCAGAAGTTGCCATCTGTATTCACTGCTACCCCCGGCTAAACGTTTGCACAGCCCTGAATTTAGCGCTCTGCCCTGAGAAAAATCCCACCGCAGCCACCAGCATGCCCCGCAATGTCATCGGTGCTATCCCAATACCGCCGTGCGGTCGATTGCGGCCATGACAGTGTAGCCCGTGTTGGTCAAATGAATGCCGTCGCTATAATAAACGGGGTTTCCAGCAGCAGCTGCATCGGCGAGCGCTGGATGCGCTGCCCGGTCGGAGACCGTATAATTGTTCGCTGCCGCACCGTTTCTAACGAGAGAATTCCAGTAGAGACGGGCATCTTCCTTGAAGTTCCCCGTTCCAAGCTGAAAATCATTCCTGCCGATGCACGTCGGTACAACCACTTTGTTGAACCCCTGCGTGCGCGCTGTTGAGACGATTTGAAGGAGCGTGTTGTTGTAAAGATTGGACACGCTCGATTGCGCGTTCGCAACCGAAGTGTAAGTCGTACTACTCATATCGTTCGTGAACGAATTCGTGATATAGACGGACAATGGGACTGCCAAATCATAGGCCCGCATATAAGTCGCTATTCCAGAGAGTTCAGACGCCCCGGTCTTTCCAGCCCTGGCAAGGCAGAACACATCCCAATCCGGAAGTGCGTTCATTGAATAATAGCCGTCGTCAGCAGGCAGACGCCCGAAGCCAGCGACCCATGGCACGCTCTGCGCATTTGTGCCCTTGGTGCCGGTTACAAGACTGTCGCCAGCAAAAACGGCGCGCTTGCTCTGATATGGCGCAACTGCGAAAGCGCTGGCAAGCGCCTGCCTGTTGGCGCCTAGCGCCTGCGGAGTATGCGCCGTGCCGTAAAGAGCAACGAAAAAATAATCGCCATAAAAATTGCCGCCAAAGGCATCCGCGGATGAGCCTAGATTGAAGATCGTAACTGTGGAGTTAGTTGAGTTGCCAATGCTCGCTTGAGTCCCGTCAAAATCAATCGTTCCGCCGCTGCCATTAAATGCGACGGCGATTGACGTCATCTGGCTGCGCTCGAACTTCAATGTGTCATAACTTCCCCCGCCGCGGAACACCCTCAGGCTTGTGTCAGCGTGGTAGAGGCTTTGCAGATGCACCGGGCCTGCGGACTGCATCTGAAAGTAGGATGTTGAGCCATAGGAAAGCCGTGAGCTGGAAACTATATAAACCGTGCTCGCATTGGCGTTAAAATTAAGCGCGGCATTTTGCAGAAATTTCGGCCCTGTCCCGAAGCTTCCATTCTGCTGGTCCGCCGTGACGCCGCGAATGCCATTCCAATGGCTTGCGCGAGCAAAGACCGGCTGATTGGCAAGCGCCGCCTGGGTGAGATCCGCTCCGTTGCCGCTCTGATCATACCATTTCGTGACAAATAGATTGCTCCCGCCCGCAAAAGCGTCGGCAGCCGGCCAGTCCACGACATTCCCCGCAAAGCCAATGTCCTGCTCTGCATTATCGGACGCGCGCCGGACCCGCAGGCAGTTGCCGTTCCATCCGGCTGTTCTGAGGACCGACCATATTCCTAGCGCGCCAGCTGGCGGCGTGACTGCGGCAAAAGCCGATATGACCGCGCTCGTGGCGGAGCTGGCTGCGGCGCTGCTCATTCCGGCTGAATTCCATGCCGTCACAGCTATAGAAAGCGTTAAGCCCTGATCCGCAACGGCTGGAACATAAGTGCTAGCGGTGGCCCCATCAATATTCACGCCGTTGCGCTTCCATTGATAGGTAAAACTTTCCGGACTATTGTCCCAAATACCCGGTGAAGCCGTGAGCGTGCTTCCAACCTCTGCCATGCCAGATATTGACGGGGGAGTTATATTGACAGGAGCTTCGCCGCTTGTCTCTTGCTGCTGCACAAGAAGGAAGCCATTTGCCTCAAGAATTGGCGCATCAAATTCCGGGACGCTGATCAAATTGCCAGGTTGAGAATTATAAGTCCGTCCGCTTATCGTGATTGCGCTGCGCTTGCTATTGTCTGGAAGTCTCATTGTCACATTGGTTTGCCCTGCGAGCGTGGCATAGCGTGTCCATCCATTGGCCTCCAGCACCGCAACGTCAAAGGACTCGACATTCACGGCCACACCTGGTGTGGACGAATAGGTGCGCCCAGCAAATGATATCGCGTTGCGAGACCCGTCAGAGGGAGGCCACATGCGGACAAAAGGCATAACTATCTCCAAAAAAAAACCTGCGAAACGCAGGCCCAAAGTGAATAATGACGATGAAAGGCGTCAGGAGGCGGGTGGATTGAGCAGAAGATAACAGAGCTGCAACCGCACCTGCCCGCCTGAAAAATTCCCGCCGATTGCGGTCACCGTAACCGTTGTGTTCGCATAGTTTCCGTTTGGATTGCCGAGGATGCCGCTATTCGTTGTTCCTGCCGTAAGCGAGCTGATTGTTCCAAATTCATTGTCGGTGCCGCCCGTCCGCCCGATCTTGAATCCCGTGACGCCGGAGCCCGTGATATCGGCGACAACACGGCAGGCCACGCCAAAAATGAGGCTCTGGTTGGGGAAGGCGATGGACGAGGCCACAGAGGCCCTAGAAAGCGTCAGAAGCTCTTCCACACAGGCGAAGGCGATGTTCCCCCCATGCTTGGCATTTGAGCCGTCCTTGCCTTCCACAACGGGCGCGGGAGACATGCCAAGCGGAAGCCATCCGCCCGGCGTCGCGCCGTCATGGACTTGCAGCCGGTTGTTGGTCGTATCGACAATCAGCTCGCCTTGAGCCCCGGTGAAGGTTGAAAGAAAGCTTGCCGATTCCCGGCGCCTCTTGACTTGAACGCTCATGAGCTAGCCAACCCCATGTCTATGGTTGCGATGATCGCAGATGATGCGAGGCCGAAATCATCCTTCAGACTCACCGCCTCGCTTGCGAGGCTATAGTCAAGGTCAGTTCCGGCCGCCAAGGCTGTCCCAACAGGCCCGAGAGGAAGCCCCGTGCCGTTTGGCGTGTAGCTGTAGGCCGTGCATTCGGATAAATCTTCAACAGACTGCCCAAAGATATTGAAGCTCTGGAACTTCAGATAGATTGTCCTCCCCACATAGTCAGGAGGCAGATCGTATTTGAAGACCGATCCATCAAGCCGCGCGAAGGGCGCGCCGCTCGAGTGCGAGGCGGCAGCCGTTCCATAGAGTCCGCGATAAAGAGATGTAAGGTTATAGGCGTTTGTCCCGGTCAGCGCGGCATTGGTATAGGAAAGAAGCTCGCCGCCAGCGATGCAGAGCGTAAGCCCGCTTGCCGCGTCAGCCGCGCTGGCGCTCGCCAGCGTCCCGCCGCTTTCCTTGAGATCAACCGCAAGGATGTTGACGGTGTCCGGGTTTCCGCCGGACGGCGCGGGAAGATTTGCCGTCAGAAAGCCTTGCCGCGCAGGCCCGGAAACCGTCCCGGCAAGGCCATAGGTGGCATTGTCGGTTGAGATCCAGACATAGGCCCCGCCCCAATTCGGATCGGCAAGGCCCGCAACGCCAATCGGCGTGTTCGCCCCATAGGTCGAGAGCGTGGCCCCCGTTCCCGATGTGAAAGTGGGAAGATAGGTTTGCGCCTCTTCCCCACCCGCAAAGGCCGCACCCCAAAAGAGCAGCCCGTCCCCGGGCGTTCCCGCGTAGCTCTGCGTGCCAAACGGATTTTCAAGCTTGATGCGGACGTAGAGATTCGCCGCCGCCACGGGGAGGGAAACCGCGATAGTGCATTGATACCAATGCGTATTGTCCGCTGCGGTCCCGGCATCCGTGATGGTTGCCGAAAGCTGCCGCCCGGACCAGATATCCGGCGTTCCGGCCAGGGCGGTCGCGAGATTGAAGCTGCACCCCTTGGCCGTTGAGCCGTCATAAAATTCGAGACTGAGCGCGCTGCGTTCATCCGCCGCCGCATAGACCGAGAAGACAATGACCGTGTCCGCGCTCTGCCCTTCGGCAATTTGCTGGACCGTGAAGTGCTCGCCGGATGAGCTATCTTCCGTGAGCTTGTAGACGGGCGCTATTCCTCCAGAGACGGCAGCCCAGACCTGCGGCACATAATTAGTCAAAGCGCCGGGCGGCTCGAAGATGAGAGGCGTGTTGACTCGGCCGGGAAGCACGCCTTGGTTTGTGGTGTTGCCCCCCGGCGGCTGAACGGGATATTTGACCGCCGTTCCAGCGCCGGATGGAAATTCCTCGGCCGTGACGGATAGGAGTCCGTCGTCGTCTTCCTCGATCTCCGTGATTCTGACCGGCGTGTTATCGAGCCCCAAATTGGCATCGGTCAGGGACACAATGTCCATGGGCTCAAGCAGGCAGTATTCGAAGGAGAGCTTGAACTTATAGATGTTGCGGATATAAAGCTGGCGCTGAAGGAGAAGCTGCGCCACCCGCTGCCCGACATTGCCGTTGCATATTTCATTGGCCGTGACTTCGGAAGCCATACGCAACCCATAGGTTTCGATGGCATCCTGGTCAAACACGTCAATCGGGAAGGCGCTATAGTACCATCCCCTATGCGAGATCGTGAGCCGCTGCCAGTTGTAGAGCGAATAGGGGTCAACCCGCGTAACCTCAACAGGATCCCTTCCTTCCTCGGCCACGAAATCATCATCGGTTAGCGCATAGAGTGGAGTCACATTCGGATTAAAGGTGACGGTCCCGATTTGCGTTTCGTTGGAGATCTGCGCGTCGCCATAGGGAATGAATTTAAGTTTCCCGCCCGACCAAACGGCGGCGGAGTTCGTAAGCTTCAGCCATTTTTCAAGGATGCTGTTCGCGGTTTCATGATTGACCAGCACCGGGCTCATGACGATTCCGGCCGCCCGGCAATAGGTTTGATAGGATGCGTCCCCGGATGATCCGAAAAGGGAGGCGCCGTCGATGCTTGCCGCCGGGAAGCCCACGCCATATTGGGCATTGGTCAGAAAGTCATAGATGATCTCGGCCGGATCGGCGTCATCATCAGCATATTCCGACGCCAAGAGCACGGAAGTCCGCGCCAAGCGTCCCCGGACTTCGAAGGAGAATTGCGGAAGCACCGGAGTCGAGCCAAGCTCGCAAGATTGCGCGCCGACATAGCATGTCCCGTTGTAGCTCAATCCCTGCTTGCCGAAGCCCAAGAGATAGCCCCAAGGCGCCTGCGGCGTGTCTCCCGGCGCGGCAAAAGTAATTCCGGTTTTCCACCAATAGGTGACGAAGAAGGCGCCATAGATTTCCTGCCCCTTCCAGATGCGCGCCCAGCCCATGATCGGGCCTTCGCAGACCCCCATGGCGAAGGATGTGTAATAGGTATAGGAGACAGGCTGGTTTCCGCCGCCGCCCTTGCCGCCCTTCTTCTCAGGATTCGGGATGGCGAAGAACCCGCCGGTCCAGATCAGGTTTGGCGCAACACGGTTCATGCCATAGACAATCGGAATCGGAACCGCATTGCTGGAGGTCTGGATTTGAAGCCCGGTATAATGCGGGACATAGGGCTTATTGCCGCCTCCTTGCCGGAAGAGACCCATTTAATCCTCTTTCCAATAGGTGAAGAACTTCGGCTTGCGCTGCGGCTCGCAGAGCGCGACATTGTTTTTCACCGCCTCCTCGATGACCCGTTGCGCGGGCTGGAAGGCATGAACGATCTTGAGCGGGTCAAGAGAAGTCACAATCCCGCCATGCGCATAGCAGCGCCCATAGCGGAACATCATCACATCCCCCGGCTTTGGATCTGCGGCTTCGCCGCCCCTGTCGAAGATGAAGGAAAGATAACGCTCGGCTGAGCGGTGCATGTACCAATCATCCGAATAGGGCCGCGGATCGAAGGGCGCGCAAAGCCCGGTATCGACAAAGACCCGGACCAGGAGCATGCCGCAATCAACTCCAACACCCTTGATGTCGCCCTGATTGTGGTAGGGCGTGCCAACCCATGAGCGGGCTTCCCTGACCACGAGGCCGCGCTGATATTGTTCAACCTCTATTCTGCGTCCCGCCGCGCTCATCTTACCGCCCGCGGCAAATAATCTTGACGACACGGCCCTTGGCCCTTTCCCCAGGCTGTGCAGAAATCGTCATCTGGCCCGCCAGCCCGCATGCGGACACAGGCACATCCTTGAGCACCATCCGGTCTTCGGCCGATCCATCATTGCAAGCAGCCCCGATGGAGCAGATAAGAATAATCATCGTTATCATTCCAGAACTCCGATCTAGTGCCCGTCAATAATTGTATTTACAAGACTGAAGTTTAGTATAAAATAAATATATGTGGATATAATATTCCACTATACTATTGCACATAAAGGATTTGCTATGTCAAAGAAGGGTATCGTCCCTGCGATTACTGAAGCCGCGCAAAGGGCCGGGACGATTGCCAAGGCATTTCGCGGCTTGAAAAGGAGGCCAAGAGAGTTGACGCTGAAGAGCGCGCGAAGCGCAACCTGACCATTGTCTGCGCCGGAGATCATTTTCAGATGAGCTTCCGGGCCGGGACGACGACGGTGCAGATCCAGGATGATATTGTCGCCGTTGATGTCAGCGGCTGAGGGATCCCGCCCGCTTGGATCATCTCTTTGCGGGCGGAATCCGCATCATGTTCCGAAAATCAAACGGCTCCCTTTCAATGCGGCGCTCGATATTGGTATCTGCCAGCGGCGCGACGCTGAGATAATGCGTGAGCATCCCGTCCTGCATGCCGCGCGAGCCATCGCCGCCCTCATTGTGGGGCTGAGGCACAGAATCAATGACCATCAAGGCGTCGCGCAGCGCTTTCGAAAGAGTCTTTAGCTACTCCAAGGTTAAAAAAATCATGGTATTGCTCCAACAAGAAGCTTTGCGGCAGTGACGGCCAAGGGCGTCGCAGCAGCAATCAGAAAAGCCAAGATCAAAAAGGCTGTCTTCATCATCAAATCGCATAAGTCGGCGGCGGGATGTAGGGGAACCCGCGGAAGTTCGCGAGATTATTAAACTTGTTCGTGCATGTGTCCTGGGTGTGGTCGCACCCCCAATAGGCCGTGAAGGAATCCCCCGCGATTGGCAGAAAGAGTAGCGGATAGGAAAGGGTGAGCGAGACGCCGTTAACCGCGCTCTTGATGTTCGCGGTCAAGCCGGCATTCGGGCCGGACGAAAACAGGATTGTCCCCTGGTTGAAATTCTCCGACGCTCCCGTCCATGGGATCACGGTGCGGGTTGGACCGAGGCCCACGGTGCCGTTGTATCCGAAGGCGCTTTTCACAAGCCCGCAGCCGGAGTCATAGAGCACATGCTGGCAATTCGCCGAATAGACATTGCGCGGCATTTGCAGGTCGAGCAGAATCAAGTCTGAATTGACTGTGACCTCCGCCGATGTCCGGCCAATACTGTCAATTGAGCCGATCCGGCCCTTGAAAAGAATCACGCTGCCAATGGGAGAGGCGCAGTCTACGGGATCCCATGATTTGAGAAAGGCTCGCTCGCGCTGAATCCCGCAGCCGTCGAACACGCCGTTGCGCAGCGCTTGCAGGAAAGGCACGCCGCCAACCGTATCCTCCGGCCTTGCCGAAATGGTGATCTGCTGCTGATCGACCTCCAGGCCCACCGAGCATTTGAATTTGAGCCCGTTCACGAGAACAGAGCTGGCAACATAGGTGTAGCCGTTGAGCGTGATGGGCACATCGGCATTGGTGTATGTCAGAATAAGACCGCTCCGCAGCCAGAAAGTATAGCAATCGGCCACGACGCCCTGTGCATCGGGCGCCGAGCGGAGATCATTCAGATGATTGATGACGGCGGTTGTGGCGGCTCTCATAGTTGAGCGCACCTAGCGCTTTCAAGAGCCCGGAGCGCGTTATCCATTGCGGCGCTGAGCTTTTCCAGCGCATCGTCACGATCCGCATTCTTTGGTATTTTATCAGCAATAAGATGAGCCAAGGTGCGGAACTTTCTTCCCAACGGATAAAAGTCACCCGGCAGATGAATGAAGTAAAAATTTTTGAGCCTCGGCTCAAAATCGCTGACGTTTTCCATTTCGCTCATATTCCACGCTTCATCATAGATTGATGTGAATGGCCAGCGCTCGCCATGAAATGGCAACGCTGCCATGATGAGGCCGCCCCCCATTCCAATGAGAATGGGCCAAATGAATGCGATTGCCTGATAGAATCCGTGAGACACAAGAATTACGGTTTCACGCTCCGGAATTTCAGGCTCTCTACTTTCCAAAGACCATTCATGAATTGGTCGAAGTCTACTTGATCTTCTAGGAAACGGCACAAGAAAGCGTAATCGAAATCCACAGTAATCTGCCCGGCGTTCAAGCCGCCCGTGAGCGTGGCGCGCGCCGTTGTGCCGATTGACCCAATCGAAACAGGATCGAAGGGGTCATTGTTGACCTTTGTCTTAGCGCCGCTGAGATAGGCGCCCTTGTCGCCCGATGCAGCATAGCCCCATGTTCCAAATGGATCTTCAAGCAATATCCGGCAATACAATGCCGGACCGGCAAGGGTCTTTTTCACAGAAAGCAGATACCATCCGCCACCCGCCGAAGTGATGGAAGCCGTCACTCCCGTATCGGCTGAGCCAAACGATCCAGATGCAAGGTTGAAGCTTGCGCCATTCCCGAGCCCGTCAAACCCCGCTGTGCCATCATGGATTCCAATCCGGCAGGCCGTCAGTTCCGCAGCCTTGGCATAAATCTGGAACGTGAAGGAATCCCCGGCCGATCCCGTATGCGTGGGTGCGAATTGCGCAATCTTTGGATTCGTTGATGTGTCGCTCGAGTGCAGCTTTGCCGGGGCGCCCGGCGCGCCTGTAAACCGCAGAATGTTCGGCGCTACAAGCTGATAGGAAGACCCTGGTTGCAGCACTCCGTCGATATAAACATTGTAGATCACCGTCGCCCAAGAAACGGGCTCAACCGCGTCCCCAATGTGCCGGAGAAGGACGAAATCCGTTGTAACCCCATCCGTGAAGCCAAGGGCTTCAAGAGTTGCATGATAATCTGATGAATCGGTAAAGATGAATGTCCCATACTGCCCCTGGCATTGGAGATAGAGCCCCATGAGGGATTGCAGGGATTGCAAGCCGAGCCCGGCGTGTTCCCCGCCCGAATCCATACCCTCAATCGTCAGCTCGAACTCATAAAGCGTCTGCGAATAAAAGGGCGCGCGGACCTCGCGGCCGGAGACATGATTCGCCACCCGCGTCGAAAAGCTTGGCTTCTTGTGAACCGACCAGGCAAGGCCGGGCAAACTCGGGAATGTAAACGGCATCGGAAATCCGGGAATAGGATCGGGCGAGGGGATTGGGATGAACGGGCCTTTGCCGTTGAGCCAGTTTCCGGCCTGCCAATTCCCCGCATCACCCCAGGCCGAGGCAAGATAAGGGAATACCGGGAAGGGCCGCGCATCCCAATTCCAGACCGAGCAGAATGCGGGCTCGATCATCCGCACGCCCGCAACTGAAACCGCGTTATGGCCTTCCTGGAACCAATATTCGTGGAAGGCTTGCAGCGCTAAAAGCTGAAGCTGCTGGTCCTGCTTCGGACGCCAGCCCGTTCCTTGCGCTGGCTCCCAGCGGGACCAAAATGGAGTGCCGGACTCGGTTGATGAGGCGTCGAAGAAGAGGTTGGGCTGATTGGTGCATTTATCAGCCGAGGGATAGCCGTATTCAGTGAACACAATGGGCTTCGATTGCGGCACCCATTGCGTGTCCGGGCCATGAGCAATCACGCCGCCGCCGAGCCCGTCGTCATAAAGCGCCTTATGGGTGTGGTTCCACCACCACCGGAGCTGCTTATGGCCCAGGATCTCTTGGCCCGGATAATAAGGATTGCGGGATTGCGTGGCCCGGTCGCCTTGCGGCAGGGAGACCTGCTCTCCGCTCCCAAGCGGATCAAGCCCGCGCCCGAGGTTTGTGGAATCGAAGTAAAACCAATGGAACCGCTCGCCGCCCTCGATATTGGCCTTGAGATAGTCCTTGGAATAAAGCGTTGGCGTGCCGGAAAGGCCAAGGCCGCTCATTGCAGAGGGATCCGGCGGCCATGCCGGGGCGCTGACGCTCGCAAGGCCATAGTCCTTCCCCTGCGATGAAGCGGCCTCAGAGGCACAACCTAAATCCATGCTCCCGGAAACCGGATCGCTTGCCCTGCCGTAGTCGAGATATTCGGCGCGCAGGGAGGGCTTTGCCCAATTGAGAACGTCTAAACCTCCGGCTCCGGAAGTCCAGTCGGAGAGAGGGAGGTAATTGTCAAAGCAGACCAAGTCGATATTGGCGTGCGCCCAGAGACGGTCGAGGTGCGGCCATTGTCCATTGGGTGAAGCCGGGTTTGATCCAGCATGGCTGTACCCCACCCACGACGACCAGTCCGCTGCATAGGAGATAAGGTTGTGGAGTCCAGCGGTGTCTTTTGTGAGACCTGCGGCATCGAAAATGCTCCGTACATCGTCAGAGAGATCGATCAATCCTTGGACAAAGGGGTAATCCCAAACAGCCTTGCCGCTCCCATCGGCGGTTCCGGCGTTCGTCCAAGCAGGGCCGCGTATGGTCTCCAAGCTGCGAAGCTCAGATCCAATAATGAATAGGTCCACACCACCGGCCACAACACAAAGATGGGCATAGTGAAGAATCATCCTTCTGTAGGTGTAATCGGACGGGGAGCCCGCGTAATCGACCGTCTTGTCTGGAATGTTCCTTGTGAAATCGCTCGGGGACGCCGTGCCGAGGAAGGATGAAACCGCGCTAGCTGCTGCTGAGGAAACGTCGGGCGAATAGGTGATACGGCCGCGCCAAGACTTTCCCTCATTGTCCATGAGGATGAAAGGGTAGAAGACCACGCGCAGCCCGCGCGCTTTCAGCTCCGCGATGCATTCGACAATGCTTTGGTCGGACGGAGTTCCGCCATATGAGAAGATTCCGCCGGACGATGAAATGGGGATGAGCCCGGCGGATGATTGCGTCAGCGATGAGCAGCGCCACGGCTCATAGACCCATGCGGATCCGTCCCTTTTCTGGAACGTCCCGCCGATATAGGTGGTCGAAGGGTAGATTTGGCATGTTGACGCGTCGGTTGAACTCCCAAACCATGCGCAGATGATTGCCACAGTCTGGCAGGCCGGGAACTGTGTCTGGAGCTGGTCGAGCGCATATTTAATGTCGCATACAGGCGGGGATCCATCATGATAGAAGTTGACGCCTGCAGGGGAAGGCTCCGTAACGCGGCGGCCAAGACGCGCCACGGTCCCATAGGTGAACTCGCCAGTTGCCGGGAGAAGATTGACGCCATTGACGAATGTCATCGGTAGCGCCGCCTCGATTCCGCTTCACGCCATTGACATTAAGCAGCGCGCGCATAACACGCGCTCGTTCTTGGAATGGCCGGGGCAGTCCTTGCAGCGAGGGATCCTAAGCGGTCGAAGGCCATGAACGGCGGCATAGTGGGAAGAACCATAAAAACGGCCGTGCCCGGAGCGGGCGCGCCCGCCGGGGAGGATCGTGATCATAACTGTTCTCCACAGTCTTGATTCATCAACGGCGATACGGCACCCAAGGGCGCCCTATTCGTCGCTGGGAAAGAACTCGTCGAAGTGGCCATCGTTCACAGAGCCCTCCTCGTTAGGCATTCAGCCCGCTTGCCCCAATCGCGAGAGCCCGATGTGCGCGCCCGTGCGGACGCTTTCATTCACCGTGCGCATGAGCGTCTTGCCATGATCCTTGAAGAACTGGCGCACGCTGCGGGAATCCATTGCAGAAACATTGAAGTTCAAAGCGTGATGGACGTTTACCGTCCCTTGAGCGTTGCGCCCGTTCTCCATCATGCTTCGGAATGCCGCCGCCGGGCCGGCAGGAATGATCATCTCGCCTTGATGCACCTTAGCCACCATGTCCGCCGGAAGGTCCCACGCGCCTTTATCGAAGGATGCGAGGCTGCTCCCGACTGCCATCACTGTTGCCTGGCCCGCCGCTGCGGGGCCTGCCGCCGCTGGCCCCATCACTGGAGACAAGAAACCAAAAATGCCAGCGAATGTTTCGCCTGCCGAAGCCATAATGGACTTCAGGACGCCTCCAATGACTGCTCCCATTGAGGCTGTTGCTCCGGTCTGCTGCGCGCCAGTGCGGGCGGCAGTCCCTGCTGTGACGGCAGCCGTTTTCGCCGCTTCGCTTGCCTGGGTTGCCGCCGTCTGCGCTGCCACGCCAGCCAGCCAGTCGGCAACCATTTTGACCTTGGCCTGAATGAACATGTGCAGCAGCTGCGTCAGCACATTGCGGACCGCATCGCGGAATTTCAACTGGCCCGTAATCAATCCTGTGATCGAGGATGAAATCGCGGATCCGGCTTGCTCAAAGCTATGCTTGTAATCACCATAAATTTGCTGCGTCACGCCACGCTCGATTTCGCGCCGTCTAAGAGCTGATTGGCTTGAAAGCTCTTCAAGCCGGCGCTGCGCTGCCGCATAGGCAGTGGTCCCTTGTTGCAGCGTGCTTTGCTGAAACTGTAGATGCTGGCGCTCGATGGCTTCGCGTTGAGCCTCAAGAGCAAGCAGGCGCGCAAGCTCGTCTTGGCGTGAAATTTGTGACGTCTGGGCAAGCTGCCGCACAATTGCGCTTTGCTCTTTCATGCCCTTCAGGGCTATGTCGTATTTTGCCTGTTCGCTCTGGCGGGCAGCAGCAAGCTCTGCGCTGCTTGCTGTTTGCACCGTTGCGATCCTCCGGATTGATGCATTCAAATGCGCTTGCGAAAGCGTGACGAAGGCAGCATTGATCTGCTCTGCACCGCTACGCAAGGTTCCGATTGTCGACTGCACGGCACTGGCCGCTTCTCGCATTCCATCTTTGAGGCCGGAAATGTCGGCAATAAATTTTATCGAGACCTCGTCTGTCATTTTCCTTTCCCCGCCGATGTTCCAGCCCGAAAGGCAACTGCGCTGCTGTTCTTGTGAGAGATCTTAACCGCCAAATCCTTGATTGTTCTGCAGCTTACCCGCGAGCTTCGCCCAGTCCGCACTTCAAGTTGAAGGCAGACTCTTGACGGGAGCTGTCCGGCTGGACCCTAGCCAAATGGACGGTCCGCAGGCACGCATCCGCTAGGATAGGCCGCAATCAGGCCGCCTATTCCGCTTGGATCATCCTTGCTTGCGGCGCGACTCTGGATTTTTCTTTTCGGGGTCACTTGATAGACCGCTCGCAGCACCTCATCGGCAGCCGGATATTCCGCCCAATAGTCGAAGATCAGGCGGAGGTCGAAGATCGTCAAATCGTCGACCTCATCATAGGAGCGGCCTGCTGCCATCAAGCGGCCGTAGATGAGACGCCAGAATGCATCCCGGTCCCGGCCGCTTGCGATTCCCCCGGCGTAGTCTCGATGAATCCGCCAAGGCGTAGTATGACCGACATGGCAGCTGCGATCTCGGGTGCCGTCGCTTCGAGTTCTGCAAGCCTTGCCGCATCTTCGGCGTGATCGCGCCGCAGCGCAATTTCAATAATTCTCATCGCTGATCCGATATTCCCCCCGCTCTCCATCAAGGCGGGCTCGATCTCCCTGACTTGTCCAAGGGTCAAAGGGCGGATAACCCAGGATTTTTCACCCAAGGTCACTCTTTCAGAAATGGGCCGCATTAGGAGACCTCCGCAAATGACCACGTCATGACATTTCCAGCCGCATCGGCGAAGCAGGAAAATTCAAACTCTGGCAGGACAAAATCCTCAAGCTTTGTATGAAAACTGAGCTTGCTCGATGTGCAGTTGTTGAGCTTCAAAGAAACCGCTTGGCCTTGGAACGTCGTGTAAAACATTGCCTGAAAGGCCGGTGTCGCGCCGAGAAGCTGATTGGCTATGGTGAATTTTTGGCCTGAGCTGCTCAGAGTGTAAGTGTAGCTCACGAGAATGGCCTTGCCTGCATCTGCGGAATTGAAAGTATAGACCCCTGCGGCGACCGAATACTGCCCGGCGCCAGGAGACGATGAAACTTTCATCAGCGGCAAGCCCGTTGCCGCAAAGAGGACCCCTTGGTCATCCGCAAACGTTCCGGCATTGGCGGCAGAGAAAGTGAATGGCGAGGCCGTAGGGATAGAGCCTGGCTCGGCAAAGGATGTTGCGAGCTGGCCCGATGATGGTGCAACTCCATAGAAAAGGTTTGCGAATGCTAATCCGGAAATCCGCGCGACCTTCGC
>DASRYK010000079.1:0-74092 GCA_035687205.1 Methylocella sp.
CCGCCTTGAGCACTTTTCCGGGATCCGGAAACCGGCCCGCTGGGGCGAACGCAGGCATCGGCCCGAGAGGGGTGCCATGCGTGAGGTTGAGATGCAAGCCGATATCGGCCTCTGCCGCATGCCCGCGCAGCGCAGCAGCACCCTCAGGCCAGAAAGGGGAAGTGACAAGGGCGCTCGCTGCGCTAAGCCGCTTCTTCGCGAGAGCTTCGAGGATGCCGCGGCTGACACCTGGCGTGATTGCGAAGTCATCAGCGCAAAGGCAGAAGGAAAAACTGCCCTGGATATGTACTGGCATGTCTCCCAAAGAAAAAGAAATAGTCCAGCCCGCGGCCAGTGCAGGTCACTTAGGCGGCGAGGATTTGGAAATGAAGCTCCAGACGATATAGGCAACGGTGAGGATCACGACCGTGCTGACGATCTGGAGGGCGTTCGGGTTCTGCAATGTGTAGTTTCTTATCTCTGCGAGCATGAGCCGCCCTTTTCTGGATCGAGGCATTTCACGCAGTATTCAATAGCAGGGGGCGAGGAGCCGCGCCATATGGCATTGCAAATGACCTATATGATCGGGGCGCACATTGATCCTGCCGGCTGGCAAAACTTGAAGGCGCGCTCCCGGCCATCCGCCGGCAGTTCCATGTCTAGAGCATCCAATCGAGCGGTTCCCCAAGCGTCATGAAGAGGGCCAAAGCCATGCCGCCACCCCAGCGAGAAGATCCCGCTGGGTCAACGCGTCTCTGGGCTTGCAGACCGGGGATGCCGCTGTGACCACGGTGGCTGGAACGGCGCAGGCGCGCCCTGAGGTCTCGGCCGTCGTGCCTGTCTATAACGAGTCCCAGTGCATTGCGGCACTGGTTGAAAGGCTCGTTCCGGTGCTGGAGCGCTGCACTTCCTCCTTTGAGATCATTTTCATTGACGATGGTTCAACGGACGGAACGCTGAGCCAGCTTCGCGCGGCGCATAGGGCGGATGCGCGCATCCGGGCGCTTTCGCTCAGCAGGAATTTTGGCAAGGAAATCGCGATCGCGGCGGGCCTCGACCATGCGAGGGGCCTGGCCGCCGTGATCATGGATGCGGATTTGCAGCATCCGCCTGAGTTAATTGAGACATTCGTCGCCCGGTGGCGCGAGGGCTACAAGAATGTTTTTGCGCAGCGGATCGACCATAGTATCTATAGCCCTTTGCGGCGGCTGCTGACGCAGCGGTTCTATAATCTCTTTGGATCGGTAGGGGAGACGCGGCTGCCAGAAGGCGCGGGCGACTTCCGCCTGCTCGATGCGCAAGCCGTAGCAGCGCTCCGGACGATGCGCGAGCATGCGCGCTTCTCAAAGGGGCTTTATGCCTGGATCGGATTCAAATCAGCTGGCGTGCCTTTCGGGCCTGCGCCACGCCTGCATGGAACCTCCAAGTTCAGTTATTGGAAACTGACGGCGCTTGCGCTCGACGGGCTTATCTCCTTTTCGACTTTGCCCCTCAAAATGTGGAGTTTTGCCGGGCTGATCACTTCCCTTTTCGCTTTAACCCTCGCAGCCTTCTATTTGACCCGCACGCTTATTTACGGCATCGATGTCCCAGGATATGCCTCATTGATCGTATCGATCACCTTTTTTGCCGGAATCCAATTGCTCTCGCTTGGCATCATCGGGGAATATGTCGGCCGGATCTTTGCCGAGGTGAAGCGGCGGCCGCTCTATTTGGTAGAAGAGCGGGTGGGCTTTGGCGCGCCGGCGGAACAAAAAGCTTTCACCCGGCCGCCCGCTGCATAAAGCAAAAGCTTCCATGTACAAAAGCTTGATGTCCGTCGGCGGCTTGACCTTGCTCTCGCGCGCTGCCGGATTTCTTCGCGATATCCTGCTCGGCGCCATTCTCGGCGCTGGCTGGCTTGCTGATGCCTTCGTTGTCGCGCAGCGCTTGCCCAACCATTTCCGCGCGATTTTTGGCGAGGGGGCATTCAACTCTGCCTATGTTCCAGCCTATTCACAGGTTCTTCAGACCGAAGGGCTTGCCCGCGCGCGGCTCTTTTCCGGGCAGATTTTCCTCGGTCTTCTCGCCATCCAGATTATTCTCCTTGCCTTGGCGCTAGCCTTCACCCCTTGGGTCATCGATCTTCTGGCGCCGGGATTCCGCTCCGACCCCAGGAAATTCACGCTCACCGTCACTCTGACCCAGATCACCTTCCCCTATCTCTTGTTGATTACGCTCGTCACGCTTCAGTCCGGCACATTGAATGCGCATGGCCGTTTCGCCGCCGCCGCCTTCACCCCGGTCTTGATGAATCTGACGATGATCGTCTTTCTAGGCCTTTCCTTCCTCTTTCCTAACCCTGGCCTGGCAGCGAGCTGGGGGCTGACCGTCTCTGGCGTGCT
The DNA here is from genome assembly GCA_035687205.1 of Methylocella sp. Classification (GTDB taxonomy): domain Bacteria; phylum Pseudomonadota; class Alphaproteobacteria; order Rhizobiales; family Beijerinckiaceae; genus Methylocapsa. The sequence continues at coordinate 2,364 of DASRYK010000079.1, forward strand.
GCAGCTGCTTCTGACCTCCGCTGCCGCGCGCCGCTGCGGCATCCTAGAGCGCTTCGCACGTCCGCCGATGATGAAGGAGATCAAGCATTTTCTTGCAATTCTGGGGCCTGCCGTCATCGGCTCCGCCGGGGCGCAGATCGCGCTTTTTGCCGACACGATCATCGGCTCTTTGCTTCCCACGGGAAGCGTGTCATCGATCTATTATGCTGACCGGATCTATCAATTGCCCCTTGGGGTCATCGGGATTGCGGCGGGCACCGTTTTGCTCCCCGAAATGAGCAGGCTCTTTGCTTCGGGAAAGCCCAATGCGGCGCTTTTTGCGCAAAACCGCACGATTGCTGTCTCGCTCGCGCTCACAGCGCCCTTTTTCATTGCTTTCATCATGATCCCCGACGAGATCATGCGCGGCATATTTCTGCGCGGCGCCTTTACGGCGGAAGCCGCGCGGGCTTCGGCGGCTGTGCTTACTGCGTATGGATTTGGCCTCATCGCGATCGTTCTCTTGCGCGCCGCTGTGCCGAGCTTCCAGGCGCAGGGTGACACAAGAACGCCCATGTTCGTCGCGCTGGCCGCGGTGGCCGTCAATGTCGGCTTGAAAATCCTTCTTTACCGGCCATTTGGAGCCCCGGGGCTTGCCGCGGCGACGGCGGCGGGGGCATGGGTCAATCTCCTTGTCCTGTGCTTCCTGGCGATCCGGAAGGGCGCCATGAAAATTGATCTTTTCCTATGGAAGACTGTTACAGCCGTGACCGCAGCGGCTTTCGCTCTCGCTGTCTTCGCACTGGCTGTTTCCGGGCCTGCCCAGCGCCTGGCGCTGGGGTTTGGCCCCGTTGCCGATGCGGCCGGGCTGCTCTTTCTCGGGGTTTCCGGCGCGCTCGTCTATTCCGCCGCGCTTCTTGCCGCCCTGCGCGCAGCCGGCATATCGCTTGGCCAGCTGCGCATTTCGTGAAAGCGCTAAAGCGTAAGAGCGTGCAAGACACGCGCCCAGCTCCGCGCGCCCTTGTGAAAGGAGCGCAAGTCGTATTTCTCATTGGGCGAATGAATGCAATCATCGCCAAGGCCAAAACCAATCATCAGAGTATCCATCCCAAGCTCACGCTTAAAAGCGCTGACGATTGGGATTGAGCCTCCGCAACCGGCGAGAACAGGCTCCTTGCCCCATTCCGCTTGCAAGGCTCGCCGCGCCCGCGACAAAGCCTCCGAGTTGAATGGAAGCTGAACGGCGGGCGATGCCCCGTGAGAAAGAAATTCTGCACGGCAGTCGGCGGGCAGCCGCGTCTTGACAAAGCCCCTGAATGCCTCAGCGATTTTATGCGGATCCTGCGAACCGGTGAGACGGAAGGAGAATTTGGCTGAGGCTTGAGCTGGAATAACGGTTTTCGATCCCTGTCCCGTGTAGCCTCCCGTGATGCCGTTCACATCGCATGCGGGACGCGACCAGAGCATTTCGAGAACGCTGCGGCCCTCTTCGCCTGCCGGGACGGAAAGCCCGGCCTCCCCCAAAAAGCTGCTCTCGCTGAAAGGCAGCTCGCGCCACTGCGCGATGATCTCTTCTGGCAGCTCCCCTACGCCCTCGTAGAAGCCTGGGAGCGTGATCCGCCCTTTCCCGTCCCGCAGATCAGCAATGATCCGGGAAAGGACGTGGATGGGGTTGACCGCCGCGCCGCCGAAATAGCCCGAATGAAGATCGCGGCTTGCGCCATGGATCACAACTTCCTCGAGAACGAGGCCGCGGAGCATGGTGGTGATTGCGGGCGTTTCACGGTCCCACATATTGGTATCGCAAACGGCTGCCATATCGGCAGCAAGCTCAGTTCTTCTTTCTGCCAGGAACGCAGGCAGCGACGGTGAGCCGGTCTCCTCCTCGCCTTCGATGAGGAATGTAATGTGGCATGGCAGCCCGCCGGTTTCCATGAATGCCCGGCAGGCTTCAATGAAGGTCATGAGCTGGCCCTTGTCATCAGCAGCGCCGCGCCCGGTGATTTGCTTTCCAGTGCTGGCTTCGGCGAGCTGCGGCTCGAACGGGGGCGTTTTCCAAAGGTCAAGCGGGTCGGGCGGCTGCACGTCGTAATGCCCATAAAAGAGAAGATGAGGCACGTCCGGGCGCTGGGCTCTAGCCCTTCCGGTGACCATCGGATGCCCAGCGGTCTTGCGCACCGAAGCCTCAAAGCCCATGCCGCGCAGACCGGCAGCAAGCCATTCTGCGGCCCTTTCACATTCGCTGGCAAAGGCGGGATCCGTTGAGATCGAGGGAATCTCGATGAGCTTGAAAAGCCTTCCCAGAGCCGCATCGAGGTTACTATCAATTGCAGCCAAAACCGCTTCGACTGGGGCCATGGGATCTCCTTGCGAGGGATTGCGCGTGACGCCCTTCACCGCGTTGGCAGAAGAAGCGCCGCAAGATCTGCATTATATTCCCTTTGCCGGTATATGTTGTCTCAATTGGGATCTGGTCCGGCAATTTGCGCGCTGAGCCCCAGAGAAACAAGCATGAATGCCGAGTTAAAAGACGATTCCCCGCAAGCATTGCTGAACCGCTTGACGGCGATCGTGGGCGCAAGCCATGTCGTGAGCGATCCCGGGGAGCTGGAGAAATTCTTGCGCGAGCCGCGCGGCCGTTTTCATGGGCGCGCGCTCTGCGCTGTCCTTCCGGCCACCACGCAGGAAGTGGCGGCTGTCCTCAGGGTTTGCAGCGAGACCGGCACAGCGGCCGTGCCCCAGGGCGGCAACACCGGGCTCGTGGGCGGTCAGGTCCCTCTGGCCGGCGGCAGGAACCAAATCATCCTTTCGCTCACCCGGATGCAGGGCCTGCGCGAAATTGATCTTGCATCCGGCACGATGACTGTGGAAGCGGGGATGGTTCTTGCCCGGGTGCAGGAGGAGGCGGCGCGGGCAGGGCGGTTTTTCCCTCTGTCGCTTGCCTCGGAAGGCTCCTGCACCATTGGAGGCAATCTCGCCTCCAATGCGGGGGGCACCAATGTCATTGCCTATGGCAATGCGCGCGATCTCGTGCTCGGCATTGAGGCCGTGCTCGCGGACGGGCGCATCCTTTCGGACCTGTCGAAGCTTAGAAAGAACAACACAGGCTACGATCTCAAGGATCTCTTCATCGGCTCGGAAGGCACGCTGGGGATCATCACAGCGGCCGTCTTAAAGCTCTTTCCGAAGCCCTGCGCGGTCGAAACCGCCTTCGCCGGCCTTGCCTCTCCACAAGCCGCGATTGATTTTCTCGGCCTCGCGCGCTGCATGGCAGGCGGCGAAGTCACGAGCTTTGAGATGATCCCGCGGATTGGGCTCGACTTTGTGCTCGCCCACTTTGATTCGCGCGACCCGCTGCCGCAAAAACATCCCTGGTATGTTCTTTTCGAATTGAGCTCGCAAGACGAGGAGGCTCTGGGGCAGCGCCTCCTTGCGCTCCTCGAAGCAGCCGCCCGGCAGAAAATTATCGAGGATGCGGCCGTCGCCGCCTCGCTCTCTCAGCGGGAGAGCTTCTGGAAGCTGCGCGAGCTGCTGCCCGAGGCGCAGCGCCATGAAGGGGGCTCGATCAAGCATGATGTGAGCGTCCCTATCGCCGCAATCCCGGCATTTCTCGAGGAAGCCGCCCGCGCCGTTGAGGCTGCCGTCCCGGGCGCGCGGCTTGTCGCCTTTGGCCACGCGGGGGACGGCAATATTCACTGCAACGTCTCCCAGCCCATCGGCGCGGACACGAATGCTTTCCTCGCCCGTTGGGACGAGGTTAACGGCATTGTGCATAGGCTCGTGATTGCGCATCAGGGCTCGATCTCTGCCGAGCATGGCATCGGCCAGATGAAGCGCGATCTTTTGCCGAAGGTGAAGGACGAAGTTGCCATGGATGTCATGCGAGCGATCAAGCATGCGCTCGATCCCAGGGGCATTCTCAATCCTGGGAAGGTGCTTTAGTTCCGCTCCAAATGCCTGCAAAAAGCCTTCATGCAGTGGAGGCGCCAAAGGCGCCGTCTCGAGGCACGGGGCTTTCGCGCGCAAAACCCGGACTGGCGCATCTTGCGCGAAAAACCCCATTCGCCGCATGGCTGACCCCCTTGCGTATCTGAACTTTGAAGTCAAGGACGGCGCGCAGCGCCGCCTCTGGCGGCCGCAGATCCTTGACTTCAAAGTTCAGATACGCTTTTCAGCCGCCGTGCGATGACTGGGAAAGAATGGCCGGAAGTGCCCCTCTTGCAATCGAGATCCAGAACACGGCCTGCGAAAGGATTGCGCGATGCCGCTCACCCGCGTCTCTTTATTGAAAGGCAAGCCAGCCGACTATCGCAAGGCGATTCTCGACGGTCTCTATCAGGCTATGCGCGAGTCTTTCGGCGTGCCTGAGGATGACCGGTTCATGCTCATCGAGGAATATGAAAAGGCCAATTTCGATTATGGCAGGAATTACCTTGGGATTGCACGCGATGATGATCTCGTGATCATCCAGATCACGGTCAACAACACCCGCGGCCCGGAGCAGAAGAAGGCGCTTTATGCGCGGATCGCAGAACTTTTGGCGAAGAACCCCGGCATCAGGCCGGAAAATATCCTCGTGAATCTCCTGGAAGTCCCGAAAGAAAACTGGTCATTCGGCAACGGCATCGCGCAATATGCGTGAATCTCATTCCGCAGCGTGCTGGTGTGATCCTTCAGGCAAGGGGATCAGTGCCGCCATGTAGCGGTCCAAATCTTGGGCGGCTTCTTTATCTGCTTTGAGGGCGGTTAGGCTTCGCGGCGGAGGAATGCTTTGGCCGCTTTCGATCATCGCCTCGGCTCAAAGCTTTAAAGCCTCGGCCGCATTCGACATGGCTTCGTCGAGTGTATCACCGGCCGAGATGCAGCCTGGCAAATCCGGAAACCAAACACCGAAAGCCATGCCTTCTTCTTCCTCGACAATCGCAATGTAATTGGTCATGCGAGTATTCAGTCTCTCGGCCAGTCTGCATCCCGGTAAAACCTTTTAACTAATCCTAGCCTAAATCCTTCTTAGGATGCGGCAGAGTAATTATCATATCTGTCATTGGATTCTGGAAAAGCATGAGTGATTATTTGATCCGAATGGGAATCAACCCAGCCGTTGCTTAATATGCTCGCTTAATATCTTGACTTATATAAGAATTCATCACTTTTTCGACGATTGGGCCGCGCCAAATTCTTTCAAGATAACACAAACAAATCAGAACATGCTAATATTTTGATTTCCATCATCCCCATAATTACCCATATTCACTTCCACGGAATTCACATCCTCCGGTTTCCTTTCACACCAGTGCGCGGTGATTTCATTTCATCGCGCGGAGAGGGGAGAAATGAGTTTGTGGAGGCAGTCGATTCTGAAAATGTTTCACCCGCAGCATGCATAATGTCCCGATTGCCTGAATGGCCAAGCTCTTGTTTTGATGAGTCAGCGGCTTCGCCTGAACCAGAACGGCAATGCCCTTGCCGGGCACAGACAAGCCGCCATCTTTTTCTGTGATCCCTCCATGAACTGATCCTTCCATGAATGTTCTTCTCATCGGCTCGGGCGGGCGCGAGCATGCGCTTGCCATCGCTCTCGCCAGAAGCCCGCTGCTCACAACGCTTTTCGCCTCGCCAGGCAATCCCGGCATGGAAAACATTGCCCGCTTGGCGGCGCTCAATGTTGATGACCATCCGGCGGTGGTGGCTTTCTGCAAGGAAAATGACATTGGCCTTGTTGTCGTTGGCCCGGAAGCGCCGCTTGTTGCGGGCATCGCCGATGTCTTGAGCGCGGCGGGAATCAAGGTTTTCGGGCCAAGCAAGGCGGCCGCCCGGCTTGAGGGTTCCAAGGCCTTTGCCAAAGAGTTCTGCCGCCGCCACGCTCTTCCCACCGCAAACTTCGCTTGCTTCACCGATGCCGCATCCGCCAAGGCCTATGTTGAGCAAAAGGGAGCGCCCATCGTGGTTAAGGCCGATGGTCTTGCCGCGGGCAAAGGCGTCACCGTTGCCAGAAGCCTCGCGGAAGCGCAGGCCGCGATTGACCGGATGTTTGCGGGCGAGTTCGGCCTCTCCGGGCAGACGGTTCTAATCGAGGACTATCTCGAAGGCGAAGAGGTCTCTTTTTTTGCGCTTTGCGACGGCGTGCGGGCGATGGAGCTTGGCTCCGCTCAGGATCACAAGCGGGCAGGCGAGGGAGATACGGGCCCCAACACTGGCGGCATGGGCGCCTATTCGCCCGCACCGGTCATGGACGCGGCGATGCGCGCCCGCATCATGCAGGAGATTGTTGCGCCCACGCTCAAAGGCATGGCGGAGATGGGCGCTTCGTTCAAGGGCGTTCTCTTTGCCGGTGTGATGATCTGTGCCGATGGGCCAAAACTCATCGAGTTCAACGTCCGGTTTGGCGATCCCGAAACGCAGGCTTTGCTGCCGCGCCTTGAAGAGGATTTGCTCGCCCTTATGCTCGCCTGTGTCGAGGGATGTCTGCCAGACCGCCCGGCGCAGCTTTCGGCCCAGTCTGCGCTGACTGTTGTGCTGGCCGCCAAGGGCTATCCCGGCGCACCGCTCAAGGGAAGCGAAATCCGGGGCCTCGAAAAGGTGGAAGCCCTGCCGCATGTGACGGTCACCCATGCGGGGACGCAGCGCCAGGGGCAAAGGCTTCTCGCCAGCGGCGGCCGGGTTCTCAACGTCACTGGCGTTGGCGCCAATCTCGCGGAAGCGCGGGCCCGCGCCTATGCCGCGGTTGACCGGATTGCTTGGCCTGAAGGCTTTTGCCGCAGAGACATTGGCTGGCGCGCTTTGGCTAGCGGTTGACGAAGGCGAAGGCAAGATTACTTGAGCGTTGCTAATCCCATTCTGAGCTGCCTTTTGATTCGGCACCCGGAATGGGAGCGGCCAAAAAGGCCTGCGGCACGCCCGCAGGCAGGGGCGTCTGCTAATGTTACGTTTTGTAACGGGATTTTACAATTTATTATAAGCTATTGACTAGACTGTCATTTCTTGATTTTTAACAGGACAGTGGCGATGTTCTCCCAAGGTTGCGCACCGATCCCCTTTTGCTCAGGCCGGAGCATAGTGCTATGCCACGAATCGCTCAAACTGGGTCTTGGCGATCCAGGGCCATGAAGAAGCAGCGCCTTTGCCGCTTTCTTTGACCGGAAGACAGATTTTATTTCTTGAACCACTCGGACTGCCGAACGCGAACGTGCACAAGTTCAACAGCCTCGAAGAATATGCCACGAAGCGGTTCCGGCTTGCTGGAAAGGCTTACCTTGACCACGGCGACCCGTTCTTTGCGCCGGTCGACAGTTTGCGGCGGGAGGCTGGCCGGGCCGGACGGCGCTTCGTCAGCTTCGCGAATTATGATTACCTCGGGCTTGCATCGCACCCGAAGGTCAAAGCCGCAGCATCTGCTGCGCTGGACACGCTCGGCATTGGCGCGCTCGCATCCCGCCTCGTGGGCGGCGAGCGCTCAACACATCGCAACCTGGAGGTCGAGCTTGCCAAATTTCTCGGTGTCGAATCGACCCTGACGCTAGTGAGCGGCTACCTCACAAATGTGACAACGATTTCTCATATCCTTGGGTCGCATGACGCTCTTTTCATTGACGAATTGTCGCACAACAGCATCGTTCACGGCGCCAAAGCGACTGTGGCGGATACCATCGTGTTCCGGCATAACGATCTCGACCATCTTGACTATTTGCTCGAAGAAAGACGCAGCAATTACCGCAACATCCTCATCGTGGCCGAAGGTCTCTACAGCATGGATGGAGACACGGCTGATCTTGTCCGCCTCGTTGAGCTGAAGGAGAGGCGCAAGGCTTGGCTCTTGATTGACGAGGCCCATTCGATCGGCGTGCTTGGCACGGAGGGGAGAGGGCTCTGGGAGTATGCGGGCGTCGATCCCGAGCGAATCGATCTCATCATCGGCACGCTTTCGAAAACCTTGGCCTCTTGCGGTGGGTTTGTTGCGGGCAAGGAGGCAGTGATCGCATGGCTGCGCTATACGCTTCCCGGCTTTGTCTACAGCGTTGGACTCTCGCCCGTCATTGCCGCGGCGGCGGAGACAGCCTTGCATCTGATGCAGCAGGAAAGATGGCGAATCGAAAGGCTGCGCGAGAATGCAGAGCTCTTCGTTGCCTGCGCGCAAGAGGCTGGGCTCGATACCGGCCCGGCGATTGGACGGGGTGTCGTTCCCATTCTTTTCACAGACAGTTTTGAGACCCTCGCAGCATCCAGCCATTTAATGGATCATGGCTATTACGTGCCTCCGATTATTCAGATCGGCGTGCCGAAGGACCAGCCCCGGCTGCGATTCTTCATTTCAGCCCTGCACACGGAGGGCGAGATCCGGGGTGTCATTGATTTGCTGGCCAAGCGGGAGACGAAGCACAAAGCTCTGGCTCCCTCCTTAAGCGCCGCCACCTCGCAGTGAGGCCAGCTTTATCTTGCGTTTATGCATGGACCGCGTTCCAATGGCCCAGGAATGCGGAAGCGGAACTGTTGAGCCGCTAGAAGCTCGGCAATGACCATGGCAGTCCTTTCCCTCGGCATGCGCGATCGCCCCGTCGAAGTAACACCCACAAAAGGCGTGCGGGACTTTTTCGCATTCTGCCGGTTGCCAAGGCTCATATATAAGAACGAGCTAGGCTATGTTCCCCCGCTTGACGCTGAGCGCTGGACATTGTTCTCCCGCAGGCTCAATCCGCATTTCAGGCGCGTTCAGTCGCAAACCTGGCTCGCCCGCAAGAACGGCAAGCTCGCTGGCCGCATATCGGCTCAGATCTATAACCATGGATGTGTGCCGGTTGGCGTATCGCGGGCGCAATTCGGCTGCCTGGACTCCATTGACGACGATGAGGTCGTGGCGGCGCTCACGCGATCTGCCGAAAATTGGTTGCGTGAGCGGGGCGCCGACCATGTCCACGGGCCATTTTCGCCATCCATCAATAGCGAAACAGGCCTGCTGGTGCAGGGCTTCATAGAGCGGCCGATGATTTTTGTGCCCTGGAGCCCTGCCTATCTGGGCAAGTCCTTGGAGCGTCAGGGTTATAAAAAAGCCCGGGATCTCATCTCCTACCGCTACGATGTCAGCGAGAAGGACAAGATCGCGTGCCACCGCATGGTCGAGCGCGCGGAATGGCGCAACAGACTGAAAATCAGAGCTATCGATTTAAAGAACCTCGGCAAGGAAGCCGAGACGATCGTTGATATATTCAACGATGCGTGGAGCGGAAATTGGGGTTTTGTGCCCTTCACCATCGACGAATTCATGTCGAGCGCCGAAGCGCTCAAATGGGTTGTGCCGCCGGAGAATGGCTTCATGAAGGGCGGCTTCATGATCGAAATCGATGGCGTGCCGCAGGCTTTCGCTCTCGTCTTGCCCAACCTGTATGAGGTCACGGCTGATCTTGGAGGCCATCTCTTTCCTTTAGGGCTGCTGCGGATGATGCTCCGGATCCGGCACCATGCCTTTGTCTCTGGCCGGCTGGCACTATTTGGCATCCGCCGCGCCTTGCACCGGACGGTTGCGGGCGGGGCGGTCATTTTGGCTTTTATCAATGAAATACGCAGGCGCAGCATCTGCACGGCAATCGAGCATGTGGAATTCGGCTGGGTTCTCGAGGACAATTTTGGAATGCGCCGGCCCATCGAGCTCTCGGGAGGAAAAATTTACAAGGTGCATCGCATCTATGAGAAGCGCCTTACGGCGTGACGTTTTCCTTTGCAGGCATTGCACGGTCATGCTTCACCGGCGTGCCGCGAAAGACCAGCTTTGAGAGGATGACTTTGTCATGAGGTTTTTGGCTTTTGATCGCACCGGCGCGGGGCATCCGGAGCCGCTCCGCCCGCGTATGACAACGTTCATTCCGACGGATCTTCCCCGTCCGCATCCTCTGCGGCGCCGCGCAATCCTGGCCGCTCACCCCGAAGTCGCTGCGCTGATTGGCCGTGATTGGAGGACTGCGGTGATAACGCTTTGCGTCGTCCTCGGCCAGACCGCCATTGCTGCTGGATTTGGCTTTCTTGGCCTTTCCTGGTGGTGGGCAGCGCTGATCGCTGCGTTTTGCATCGGCGCATTCGCCAATCATGCCATGTTCGTCGTCATTCATGATGCAACGCACAACAGCATCTTCAGATCTAACAGCATGAACAAATGGGCGGCGATCCTCGCCGATCTGCCAAACACGGTTCCCACGGCGATGGGGTTTCGCTGCTACCACATGAAGCATCATTCGCATCTCGGCGATTACGATTATGACGCGGATTTGCCGAGCCATTGGGAAGCGCGTGTCTTCGGGCACAGCGCTCTCGGCAAGGCAGCGTGGATGTTCATATTCCCGGTTTTTCAGCTGACGCGGCTTGGCCGCCTGAAGGGAACCGTGCCCATGTGGGGGCGGTGGACATTTATCAATGCCGGTTGCGTCCTTCTCTACGATCTAGCAGCCGGCTCCGCCTTTGGGGCGAATGCGCTCCTTTATCTATTCGCATCCTTCTGGTTTTCCGTGGGGGGGCTTCATCCGCTTGGCGCACGCTGGCTTCAGGAGCACTACACCGACGATGCGTCACAGGAGACATATGGCTATTACGGGATCTTGAATCTCGTGGCGCTCAACATCGGCTATCACAACGAGCACCACGATTTCCCGGATATTCCCTGGACACGGCTGCCGCGGCTCAAAGAAATGGCGCCTGAGTTTTATAACGGCCTGAAAACCCACCGCTCGTGGGCGGCGCTTTTGATCAAATTCATCTTCGATCCGGAGTTTACTCTCTACACGCGCGTCGACCGGAGCCTTACCCGCAAGGGCCTCAAACCTCTGTGAGGCCTTCGGCCGCGCCGGAAACGTCCGTGACAAAGCCCGGGACTTCGGTGGCAAGCGGTGTTTTGGGCGTCCGTTTCCAAGAATCCGCAGCCCCGAAAACCGTCTTCATAATGGATGGCGCGTTGGAGAGGCTGACATAAATCATGAGCGGGATGAGCGACGCGAGCGTCAATATATAGCGCCAAAGGGAGCCTCGCCGCAGGATCAAATAAGGCACAAGAGTGAGCCCCACTCCAATGACTACGACCGAGGCAAGAATGGCCGCGATCACTGGCAGATAAGGGCCGGCGTCGCCGCCCCGGAGAATGGCGCAGCCAGCCAGAGATAGGCAAACGAGCGCCACACAAGGGTAAAAAGCCTGAATGAGGATAAGAAAGCTGGCCGAAAGCTTCCGCCAGGCTGGCCAGTTGGCAGCCCACAGCTCGCTCATGACTTTCCGCGCCACCTGCACGAAGCCGTTCGACCAGCGTCTCTGCTGAACCTGCCAATGCGCGACGCGCTCGGGAACGAGCCCCGGCACGGGAGGATCCATAAGAAAAAGCCCGTGCCATCCGGCGATTTCGGCGCGCACCGTGAGATCGAGGTCCTCGCAGAGCGAGTCACCCGACCATCCGCCCGCGGCTTCGATTGCCTCGCGGCGCCAGACCCCCCCAGTCCCGTTGAACTGGAAAAGCCAGCCCGCGCGAAAGCGTGTTGCCTGCTCGATAACGAAATGGGCGTCGAACATAAGACCTTGCGCGCGAGTGAGCCAGTTGGCCCGGTAGTTCGCAAACTCGCACCGCGACTGAACAAAGCCCGCCCTGGGATCGGCAATGAGGACGGGGATCACTTCCCGCAGCCAGTTTGCAGGCGGGCGGAAATCGGCATCGAGAATGGCAACAAAAGGGGCATCGGATTGCGCAAGGCCCGCGGCCAGCGCCCCCGCTTTGTAGCCGCAGCGCGATGGCCTGCGAAGATGCGCAATGTCGAATCCCTGCTGGCGCAGCCTGCTCGCGGCGGCACTGGCAATCGCGGATGTCTCATCGGTGCTGTCGTCGAGGATCTGAATATGCAGCTTCTCGCGCGGCCAGTCGAGCGCCGCGGCTGACCGCAGGCAGTCTGCGACCATCTCTGGCTCATTGAAGACTGGGATTTGCACCAGAACATGGGGAAGGCAGGCATCGCTAAGAGGCGCCTTGAGAAGCGGTTTGCCCAGCCGCCGTCCCATAACTTGCTCGGCGATATTGATGCCGATGAGGATGAGAAAGCTGCCGCCGACAAAGAGCAGCCCAAGCGCCGCTGCAATTAAGACCGCCTCGCAAGCGATTTGGAGAAAGCGAGCGAATTCCAAAAGGCAAACCCCCGTCCCGCGCTTGCTTCTTGTGTGCCGCTCAGCGCAGCCGGCTGCTGCGTGTTCTTCTTGTTCTTGCAGGCGGGCCTTTCTGGCGGTTCTGCCTGACCCGGCGCAGCGCGTTCTTTATCGAGCAAGCGAATGTGGTGTGAATTCAGGCCAAAAGATGGTTTGACGATCAACAGGTGAATCGGAAAAGCCGGGCACCGGCAACAAACAAATTGCAACAATTTGTTGCAGAAGTTGAGTGCCAAGACAGTCATTTCGAGTGTCCTGAAAGAAGCTTCCGCTAAGGACGGAGGTGCAAGAACTTATTAAGAAATGCGCTCTTGCGTTTGCGGAATGTTAACCTCGATTCGCGCCATGATCTTATCGACAAGCCGGACTGGCAATACGCGCGCAAACCGTGACAGCAAGTAAAGCGATCTCGGGAATGCCACAACCGGCTGGCCCCTTTCCAGGCCGCGCCGGATGATGCGCGCTGCTTGAGCCCCTGAAATTTCGAAGGGCTTTATGGCATCGATACTGTCGTTCAATGGCGTCTTGACAAAGCCAGGGACGATCAGGGTCACGCGCACTCCTTTACGCTCGAGCCTTCCCCGCAAAGATTCGCTATAGGCGTGAACAGCAGCCTTCGCCGCGCAATAGGCCGGCGCATAAGGGAGAGCGCGCAAGCCGGCGATGGAGCCGACGAAGGCGATATGCCCAAAGCCCCGTCTGCACATCGGCCCGATCAGCGGCTCGACCGTGTTGAAGACGCCGATGAGATTTGTCCCGATAATGGCGCGCACGGCCTGCGGCTCCTCGGCGATTCCGCTGGGGGAAAGTCCGGTCGTGATCCCTGCATTGGCGATGGCGAGATCAAACGGGCGGCGCTTGTCTTCGGCAGCAATCCATTCCGCCATTGCCTGCTGGTCGCGCACATCGAGCTTCCGGGCATTGACCTCAGCGCCCAACGCCCGGGCCGCGGCGCTTGTTTCCTCGAGACGCTCCTCGTTGCGCCCAGTGAGCGAGAGGGAGATGCCGGGCCGCGCATAAATGAGCGCAAGCTCGCGGCCAATGCCGCTTGAAGCGCCTGTGATCAGAATGGTTCTTGCCTTACTTTCAGCCAAGGGAATGGGGGCCTTTCTGAAGAGCTGCCGCTTCGGCCACGATCGCAAGATCGTTATCTTGGTTCCGGGCCATGAGCCGCAGAAGCAGCCAAGGCCGTGGCGCAGCCTGGCTGCGGATGACCCGGCCAGTAACCCGGATAAGCTCACCCGCAAGCACTGGCCTCAGAAACTTGCCAGCAAGCCTCGTGATGAAAATGTCAGGCCGCCATTCCCGCATGAAAGGCTCGAAACAGGCAAACATCAGCATGCCATGCACCGGAGTGCCCGGAAGCCCGGCTGCCAGCGCCGCAGCCGGGTCGAGATGAAGGGGGTTATCATCCCCTGACGCTTTTGCATAGCGGATGAGCGACTCCTGGCAGAAAGGCCCGAAATCGCGAGGGGGGATCTCCGCACCAGCGGCAGGCCACGGAGCTGTCAGGTTCTCAGCGAAGGCCGGGGTCATGCCTTGCCCTCCCCAAATGCTGGGATGATGCGCAGCACGGCTTCGAGCTTCGCGCAGCCTTCTCCCTCCGGCGACGATACGGCCATGCAGACGGTGAGGCGCGGCGGATTTGCGCTGCGGCACGCCTCAATCGCGAGAACATAAGCTGAATCCACCCGCAGCGGGCGCTCATAGAGAAAGCTCTGCGACTCATGGAGAGGCAGGAAACCCGGCCCGATAACCTCGCAGATGAAGCTGCGGACCTCGGGAAGCGTCATCCAGCGGAAGGGAAAGGTGAGAGGGACAAAATCGCCCGCTCCGCATGGCGCTGGTGTGGCGGCCAGAAAGCAGGCGACATCCTCCGCCGCTGTCCGGACCTCGATCGGGGGCAGCCGCAGCACCGGCAAGCTTTCCGGCTCCCTGCCGGAAGGGCGCTCAACCTGGCCGGAGGCTGCCGTCATGCTGCCTCGGCACGCCGCACGACGAGGCTTGCATTGATTCCCCCAAAAGCAAAGGAATTCGAGAGCGCTGCCGAAATCCGCATCGGCCGTGCTTCGTTCGGCACGGCATCGACGGGGCATTTGACATCCGCCTCGCGCCAGTTGATCGTCGGGGGCGCTATATTCTCGCGAATGGCGCCGATGGTCACAACTAGCTCAAGCGCTCCTGAGGCGCCAAGCCCATGGCCGTGGATGGGTTTGGTCGAGGACACAGGCAACCTTGAAAGCTTGTTTCCGAAGACAATTCCAAGCGCCTCGGACTCGGTTGCGTCATTGACGATCGTCCCTGTTCCATGGGCATTGACATAGTCGATCTCGTCGGCTTCGACGGCAGCATCGGCAAGCGCATTCTGCATGCAGATGGCCGCGCCCTGCGCATCCGGCCGCACGGGATCCTTAGCATCCGCCGATGTCCCATAGCCGGCAAGCTCGGCGAGAGCTTCAGCGCCCCGGCTGCGGGCAAGCTCTGCCTCCTCGAGCACGAAGACGGCAGCGCCTGCTCCCAGCACCATTCCGTTCCGGCCCCTGGAAAACGGTCTGCAGGAATCGGGGGTCAGCACCCTTAACACCTCCCAAGCGAGCATTCCGCTATTGGTGATGCAGTCCTCTGTTCCGCCTGTGATGGCCCGGTCGGCGAGGCCAAACCGGATGAGCTGAAGGCCAAGGCCCACAGCCTGAGCCGCTGAGGAGCAGGCGCTCGCAACTGCAAAGCATGGCCCGGTCGCGCCAAAACGTATGCTGAGCTGGGATGGGCAGGCGCTGGGGATCAGGCGCGGTATCGTCAATGGATCGGGCCGGCCAAGTTCGACTAGCTCCCGGTAAAGGCCGTTTTCGAATGTGGTCATCCCGCCAATGCCGGTTCCGATGATAATGGCAGTGCGAGGGCCAAGAGGCGCCGCAAGCCCTGCCTGGGCCACAGCCTCGATCGACGCGGCCATCACATATTGGGTGACTGGGTCGCAAAAAGGCAGCTCCTCCGCAGACAGAAAATCAGAAGGGGTGAAGCCTTGCACCTGGGCTGCGAGTTTGATGCGCCCGCGATGGGGGCGCGAGAAACGGACCTCAGAGACGCATGAGCGCCCATCCCGTGCCGCCTGCCAGAGTGCCGGCGCGCCGGTTCCTGCGGCGGAGACGGCTCCCATTCCGGTGATGACGACTCGCCGGGCGCTAGTCATTCGGCTTGGTTTTTTCTTTGACGATATAGGCTGCGATAGCGTCGATCAGATCCCCGATATTTTTCGCCTCGTGAAAAGGACCGTCCATTGGAATATAGACGTCGAATTTCTCTTCGATGGCCGTCAAGATCATCACGATGTCGATCGATTTGAGATCGAGGCTTTCGATCGTCGCGTCCAAGGTGGCCTTCTCACGGTCAACCATTCCCTCCTTGACGATGACGTCAATAATCTGGCTGGCAAGCTCGGGGTGTTCGAGGGCCTTCGTGTCCACCTATAACTCCCTGCAGAAGATCAACACATGCCTCCAATACGAGCCGGTGCAAGGCTGTAGCGCGCTGCGCATGAAATGAGATGAAAACGACTTTACGCCAATCGAAACCGGCTTGCCAGCAGCGCGGCAGGCCGTCTCAACAAGTTAGAGGCTGGCGAATTGTGGCCATTGCGTGGCCGAGGGAAGCCCTGCGCCTTGGTTAAACCAATCGGGCGCCGAAATAAAGCCGCCCTAGGGGATAGACACAACTGGCGTCCCGATCCCGACGCGGTGAAAGAGATCCACCACGTCCTCGTTATACATACGGATGCAGCCATAGGACGCCGCCGTGCCGACCGACCGCCGCATGCTCGCGGTCGTGCCGTGGATGGCCACCTCTGGAAGGCTGAGTGTGATTGCCGCCGCGCCCATAGGGTTGCGGGGCGAGCCGCCAGGAATAAGCGCGGGAAATCCAGGATGATCCTTCCGGACAACCGCAGGCGGTGTCCAGGCTGGGGAAATGAATTTGCCCTGGACAAACGCCTTTCCCTGCCAAGCCATGCCGGCCCGCCCGATTGCGACCGGATAGCGGATGGCCGTGCCATTTCCTGTGAAAAAATAGAGCCTCCGTTCGCTTTGCTTGATCACAACCGTGCCCGCGGGATAGGCTTCCGCCAGCGTGACAATTTCCCGCGCCCGCGCAGCTTGCGGCACCCAGAAAGCTAAGCTGCAGGCCGCAATGGCGGCAGCGGCTGACCCTTTGATGTTGAAGGCGCTGGCAAGTGGGCCATGGCCGGTTTGCTGACGGTTCATCGAAGTGCCGGTCTAAAAAATGAAGGATTAGAAATGCACTCTTGCAGGCCTTTGGTTTAGAAAAGGCAAAGACAGAGCCTCTTGCAATAATATTCTTAGGCTTACGTTAGTTTGAGCTTTGTCTGAAACAAAGATCCAACAATAAAATGCAGTTCAGTCGATTCGGTTTCGTATTAATTCTTCAACAATCGCTGGATCCGCCAAGGTCGAGATGTCGCCAAGCGCATCGAATTCTTTTTCGGCAATCTTGCGCAGAATGCGGCGCATGATCTTCCCGGAACGGGTTTTGGGGAGGCCGGGTGTGAAGTGGATGACATCGGGGCAGGCGATGGGGCCGATTTCCTTGCGCACCCAGGCAGAGATATCTGCGCGAAGGTCCTCGCTCTCCTCGATGCCAATCATCAAGGTCACATAGGCATAGATTCCTTGGCCTTTGATATCGTGGGGGTATCCGACGACCGCAGCTTCCGCGACCTTAGGATGCGCGGCAATCGAACTCTCGACCTCTGCCGTTCCGAGACGGTGGCCGGAGACATTGATGACATCATCGACCCGGCCGGTGATCCAATAGTAGCCGTCACTGTCGCGGCGGCAGCCGTCGCCGGTGAAGTATTTGCCTGGATAGGCGGAGAAATACGTTTGCACGAAGCGCTCGTGGTCGCCATAGATCGTGCGCATCTGGCCCGGCCAGGAATCCGCCAGGACGAGGTTTCCAGAGCAGGGGCCATCGAGAACTGCGCCCGACGCATCCACGACCTCCGGGCGGATGCCAAAAAGAGGGAGCGTCGCTGAACCGGGCTTAAGCCCAGTCGCGCCGGGGAGGGGAGAAATGAGGATGCCCCCCGTTTCCGTCTGCCACCAAGTGTCCACAACCGGGCAGCGTCCGCCCCCCACGGCATGGTAATACCATTCCCAGGCTTCCGGATTGATGGGCTCGCCGACCGAACCCAATATTCTCAAGGAGGCCCGGCTCGTTTCTTTGACCGGCCCGTCTCCGGCGCGCATCAGCGCCCGGATTGCGGTTGGCGCCGTGTAGAAAATATTGACCTGATGCTTGTCGACAATTTCCCAGTAGCGGGAGGGCGTGGGATAAGACGGGATCCCTTCAAAAATGAGCGTTGTGGCGCCATTCGCGAGCGGCCCGTAAACGATGTAGCTGTGACCAGTGATCCAGCCCACATCGGCTGTGCACCAAAAGACCTCGCCCGGATGATAGTCGAAGACATATTGATGCGTCATCGCCGCATAGACTAGATAGCCAGCGGTCGTGTGCAGCACCCCCTTTGGCGCGCCGGTCGAGCCCGATGTGTAGAGGATAAAGAGGGGATCCTCGGCGTTCATCTCTGCATAGGGGCAGGTTGCGGAAGCGCCCGCGGCGGCCTCGTGGTACCAGACATCGCGGCCTTCGGCCCAAGGGATCGCGCCGCCCGTGCGCCGCACGACGAGCACGGTCTCGACGATTCCGCCGGCTTTTGCGATTGCCGCGTCGGCATTGGTTTTGAGCGGCGTCGTGCGGCCGCCGCGGCGCCCCTCGTCTGCTGTGATCAGAACCCTGGAGCGGCAGTCTTTGATCCGGCCAGCAAGCGACTCCGGTGAAAAGCCGCCGAAAACGACAGAATGGACCGCCCCGATGCGCGCGCAGGCAAGCATCGCGTAGGCTGCTTCCGGAATCATTGGAAGATAGATCGTGACCGCATCGCCGCGTTTGACGCCATGCGCCTTGAGAACATTGGCAAGGCGGCAGACTTCGCCGTGCAGCTCCTGGTAGCTTATGCGCTTTGACTCTCCAGGCTCATCACCTTCCCAGATAATTGCCGTGGCGTCAGCGCGCTGAGGAAGATGCCGGTCGATGCAATTATAAGCAGCATTCGTCGTGCCATCCTCGAACCATTTGATCGAAACAGCACCCGGCCCGAAAGCGGTATTCTTGACTTTGCTGAAAGGCTTAATCCAATCGATGCGGCGCGCTTGCCCGGCCCAGAAGGAGTCCGGATCAGCCAAAGACCATGCATAGAGCTCCTGGTATTTCGCGCGATCGATATAGGCCCGCTCCTTCCACTCGGGAGCGACGGGATAGCTGTTTGCCGGCATCGGGTCGTTTCCTCAAGCGCCTTATTCGCGGCAGGCGCCCTTCACGCAGGATCAATGTGACCGGCGCCTCTGCCCCGTCAAACCGCCCGCTGCCCCCTCAAGGGCACTCCTTCGCAATCTTCTCGAGAGCCTGAGCAAGGCCCGAGAGAGAGTAGGTGTCGGTTGTGACATTGCCCCTGGCGGAAGCTGCCTTGATCACAAGCTTCGATCCCTTCTTCAAGGCGTCGATCAAGCGGGATTCCTCGGCTTGATTCTTGATCCAGGCATTGGAACCCTTGGCGATGAGCGCGAAACTTGCCCCGCTGACCTCCGCTTTCGCGCTATCCTCCTTGGCAGGAAAGCCGAAGACGACCGAAAACTCCTCACGGACATTCTCGCTGGGCCTCGTTGAAATAAAGAGATAAGCAGGATCGCGATTGAGGCCGGCCGGAGCCCTCTCCTTGGGTGTTGCAAGCGCGTAACATGTTTTCGACTTCTCGCCGCGCGCGACAAAGACGCCCCAGTCGCCAAAGCTTCCAGCCTGAGACGGCTTTTCAGCAGCCTTTGAGCCGGCGCCGCCAGTCTCCGGCTCCTTGGCGGCCTGGGCAGGCTTTGCGTCTTTTTGCCTTGGCTTCGATGCCGGCGGCACCGTGCTCGCAAGCACCGCGGCAAGAGCGAGCGCGAAAAGGGTGGCTATTGCGGAAAAGGAGCTGCGTTGCATGACGCGTTGATACACCCCGCATCAAAGGAAGAAAAGCGCCAGCTGACGCTGTCTTCTCTATATGCTGCAAGAAAGGGCGGTGGAAGAGAGAAGCTCTCAAAGATAGGGGGGAAGAAGGGGGGCGCGAGGGGGAGGGGCTAAGGAGAAGGGCGCCCTTGAGACTGAGGCTTAAAGGCCTTCAGTCTTTGCCGCGGCAAGGATCGCCCCTGGCCGCTCAAGCGTGCCTTTCTGCAAGAGGACGACGAAACCTTCTCCGATTTTAGGCTCGCCCGGCACATTGAATGTCTTTGTCGCGCCGGTCCAGTCTCCGAGCTTGTCGATCGTGCGGACGACATTGGTGTATGTCAGGCTTTGGCCCGCATTCTCGCCGCGCAAAATCTGAACCGTCACAGCGCGGACGACGCGCAGTGCAAAAACCCCGGCAGGGCCTCCGGCGCCCTCTGCAACCTCCACAAAATAGTGGCCATCAGAAGTGAACAGGCGCAGCGGCACGCTCATAGCGCCTTCAGCCTCTTCGGCCATCCGCATCGCCTCCTTGATCTCCTTCTCATCGCTGCCTGGCGCATCGGTAAGCCCGTTCACGACGACCTGTGGCGTATAGACATGCCGGTGGTTTTGAACGGCATAGGCTTTCTGGCGGGCGGTGAATGCGGGCGAAGCGAGCGTGTCCCGCCAGCCGATAAAATCCCAGTAGTCGACCGGAAAGGAAAGTGCGACGACGTGTGGCTCACGCGCAATCGCAGCAAGCCACCGGTCTGCCCGCGGGCAAGAGGAGCAGCCCTGGCTCGTGAAGAGCTCAAGAACGTAATGCACTTGCGATGGCGCTGCTGGCCTTTCTGCCCGGTCCTCGGCCCGCCCCGCTCCTAGGCCGCAATACCCTGCCAGAAAGACAGCGAAACCAGCGAAAACGGCGTGGATCGAGCGGCCCGGAAATACCATCAGCAGCGCACCAATTTCCTATAGACAAACTTTCAGCTCCCGGCGGTGAACTTAGAACAAGGGCAGCGCGGTGCCAATCAATTCGTGTTTACCCTCCAAGGGATGCCGCACCGCGCCCTATGGCCTGCATTGCCCGGCGAGCCCCGCCACGCTCATTGATTTTCGGCATGCAGCATGCGGTCTTTCTTCCTATGCCGTGTTCTATGCCCGCCGCAATCACGCCCATTCAATAAGGCCGCGCCGTGCCGTAAGAGTGGCGGGGGCTTCCTTTCCGCGCCACTTATGCGCATGGCGCCGTGGATGGCCGGATTTCTGCCTTTGATGCCTCTTGACGCACCGCACAAAAAAGACACACTGACCGCGTGAAATTTCTCCTTGCTCATTTGTCTGATCCGCACGTCGGGCCGCTCCCTCGCCCGCGCCGGCACGAGCTGCTCGGGAAACGCGTGACCGGCTATATCAATTGGACGCGCTCCCGCTCGCGTCTTCACAATATGGAAGTTCTCGAGCAGATCGTCTCGGACATGAAGGCGCACAAGCCAAATCATGTCGCCGTGACCGGAGACGTTGCAAATATTGGGCTTCCGGCCGAGTTTCAGCTTGCCCGCGGCTGGCTTGAAACGCTCGGCGCTCCGGAGGATGTGAGCTTTGTGCCAGGCAATCACGATGCCTATGTCCGAGGCTCGCTTCCCGACCTTGCCCGCACCTTTGCGCCTTGGACGACGGGCGACGAGCCAGCAGGGGAGCGCTTTCCTTATTTGAGGGTGCGCGGGGAGACGGCCCTGATCGGCCTGTCCTCTGGCGTGCCCACCCCCTTATTTATCGCCTCTGGCTATCTCGGCCGCGCGCAGCTGCGGGCGGCCGAGAAGCTTCTCTTGGATACCAGGAGGCGGGGGCTCGTGCGCATTATTATGCTGCACCATCCGCCCCAAAACATTCCCTCCCGAATTGGCCGGGGGCTTGTGGATGCTGGCGGCTTCGAGGCGCTCATCCGCAGCGCGGGGGCAGAGCTCATTGTACATGGGCACAACCACAGGCTCTGCTTGAGCCGGATGGAAGGCCCGGCGGGGCTCGTGCCGGTCGTCGGCGTTCCTTCGGCGTCAGTCGTCTCGGGATCGGTGCATCAGCGCGCCGGCTATCATCTCTTCGAGATCTCGGCTTCCGGCAATGGCTTCAAGATCACCGGGCGCGCAAGAGGGCTCCTGCCGGGCGCTTCCGTTGTCGGCGATCTCGGGCCGCTTGCCCTTTAGGCTTCACGCCGCAACACCAAGCAGGGCTGGCCCGCAGAAGGGAAAGCCGCGCCGTTTAGCTTGGCAGAGCTCCATCGCGCGCTCGAACCACAGGCTCTGCCTTCTTAGTCTGCGAGGGTTTGGACCGTGACTTTTGCCAAGCCTTTGGAGCGGAAGCCTAGAGCATCGGCCGCAATGGCCGAAACATCGATGATCCTTCCTTTGATGTAAGGCCCCCGGTCGTTGACCACCAACACAACAGAGCGGCTGTTGGCGAGATTGGTCACCTTGACCTGTGTGCCAAGAGGCAGCGACCGGTGCGCGCAGGTCATGCTGCTATGGCCGTTGAGAAGGCGCCCTCTGTAATAGGACGCCTTGCCTGTCCAGCTTTGAGCGTGGGCAGAGGAGCAAAAACCAAGCAATGCCGATACCATACTGATAACAATTCTCAAAAGTTATACTCCATTGCAAGTCATTTCACTGCCTGATGTAACAAGCAGCGGCCTCTTGCATGGAATATGTGATGAAAAAGCGGCAATATATTCGATTTCTAACTTCATTTATATTCCACAAAACTTGAATAGATATACATGAAATGATTCGTTGATACTTTAAGATCAAAATATATGATAAAAAACAAAGGGGATAATCCCCTTTAGCTGCGAACTAAAAGTGCTGCGATTGCGCCTATGCCAAGGGAGGAGAGGCTGCAGGGCGGGAAAAAATTAAATTGCGCCGCGAATCGAGGCGCGCCGGGCCGCACAAGGATGACTGAAAAGTGGGGGGCGGGGGCTGCGCCTGGCGCCGGCTCAGGGGCTCGGAAGACTTGCGCGCGTGCGCTCGGGCTTTGCCTTTTTTTCAAGCGGCGCTACGTCGTGGTGAAGGACTTCCTTGAGCCTGTTCCGCTCGAAAATGATGACGACGAAAATCGAGAGGAAAAACGGAATGAGGAGATAGAACAGCCGGAACACGAGGAGGGAAGCGAGGACCTGGGTATTGGGCATTTCCGGCATGGCGCTGATGAAGAACCATTCGAAGACGCCAAGGCCCCCGGGAGCGTTCGACCAGAGCGCGGCCGAAAAGGAGAAAATGAACACCGCGAGCACGGCGAAATAACCCGGGTTTCCCGCCTCAGGCAGCGTGAAATAAATAATTCCCGCCGCGCCAAGAAGCTCGAGCGGAGCCGCAATGAGCTGCCTCGCGGTAATACCGAGGCTTGGATATTCGAGGCGGAAACCCTTGATGACGAGAGGGCGGAATTTCAAAATCGACCCTGCGACATAAAGCGCAATGCCGGCGAGGAACACGACGCCGATTAGCCTTGCCGTCGCTGGATCGGTCAGGAAACGGAAGTCCTTTGGCACCATGCCGCGAAACCGGCTGAGCTGCTCGGGCTCAAAAATAGAGATAAGGCCGCCAAGAAGCACGGTGCCGAGCGCAAAGGTCAACGAGCAGATGGCCACGAGGACAGCCACCTGTGCCGCTGAAAGCCCTTTCGTATGATAAGCGCGGTAGCGGACGACGCCGCCCGAGAATACCGTTGCGCCGATGTTGTGGGCAAGCGCATAGGTTGTGAAAGAACAAAGAGAAATGAATAGCCAAGAGATGTGCTTGACCCCTAGATGAAGGAGGGCGATCCGGTCGTACCATGCGAGCGCCGCATAGGCGGCGAATGTGGAGAGGATCGCGAGCGCATAGTGAAGGGGGGAGATCGACCCCAGATGCTCCCACACCTCGGGTCCGACGGACTGGCCCCTAAATTCCCGGTGGAGAAGCCAAAGAGACACGGCGACCGCGGCGAAGCCAACCACGGGCCAGAAAAAATCAAGCAATCGTTTCA
The DNA here is from genome assembly GCA_035687205.1 of Methylocella sp. Lineage (GTDB taxonomy): Bacteria > Pseudomonadota > Alphaproteobacteria > Rhizobiales > Beijerinckiaceae > Methylocapsa. The sequence continues at coordinate 25,557 of DASRYK010000079.1, forward strand.
TCTCTCTCCGGGGGGCTTGTATGGCCGCGCAAGGGGCAGCGGCCGCCCCTCCCGGGCGGCTCCCAGCAAAACGCGTCTTCCGGTAGCAAATGGTGACTCAAGGAGGCCTTGGGTAAGTGCGGAACCGCCAGAGCTGCCTCCGCCGCGCTTGGCAAGATAAGCAAAAAAAACCGGGCATTCAAGACACCGCGGCGGAAGAGCCGCGCTAGGGCAGCAGGGCCCACTAGCCTGCGAGCTGGGCCGTTCCCGCGCCACCGGCAGAACCGCCGGAATTGCGAGCCGGTCCTGCATTAGTCAGCACCTCCTCAAGGAACCGGCGCGCTTCGTCAAGCTGGGCCGTCAATTCTTCTGCCGAGCGCTGAAGATTATCGCGGCGCGTGCGGGCAGCACGGGCGTAGGTTGGATAAGCAAAATGGGTGATGTCTGATATGCCTGTGCGCTGCTCCTCGAGCGCGATCTCCCGTTCAAGCTCGCGTGCCATTTTCGAAAATTCAGCTATCATCGACTCGATCTGCGCGACGCGGCGGCGCGTTTCGTCGATTTGGAAACGCCTGAGCCGTGCGATCGAGTCCCGCGATTTCATTGTCCTTGAACTCCAATACGCGGGTGAACCAGAAATACTTTTTTATTGTGCCACGCCCGCTCTCATGGCGCAGTGATCCCCTGGCGGCTGGAGGTCACCCGCAAACCCAGCGCATGGCCTCCCAGTCCCCGGGTAACTCTCCCTCCTGCGCGACATTGCCCGAGCAAAGTTGCCCATTCGTTACCGCCCTGACGGAGAGGGTAAATCTTTCCCCATGATATACCGGGGGGCAGTGAACATGGGGGGGGGGCAAGTCAGCAGCCAAGGCTGCAAGCGCAGTCCGATGGCAGTGGATGCGGATCTCCGCCGCCGCGCAAGCTTCGCCAGCGAATATTCTCGTCGATAAGAGAGGGCGCGCGAATCGGCGCTGCCCTGCGGCAGCGCAGGTTGGCCACATTCAGGGCTCCTGATCAATGGAATGCTTTTGTTAACCAATGCCCGTTAAGGTTACGCAATTCGTTGTGAGCAACCTGCTGCCGCTGCATTGACTTCAAGCGCTGCCGCAGGGGACTCTTAATGAAATTTTGAGCCGGCAAGGTGACCGACGGGGGAAGGCTGGGACCTCAGATGCGCGTTTTGCTGATTGAAGATGATAGCGCGACGGCGCAAAGCATAGAGCTGATGCTCAAATCCGAGAATTTTAACGTTTATACGACGGATCTCGGTGACGAAGGCATTGGCCTTGGAAAGCTCTATGATTATGACATCATCTTGCTCGACCTTAATCTTCCCGATATGTCCGGCTACGAGGTGCTGCGCACGCTGCGCGTCGCCAAGGTCAAGACTCCGATCCTCATTCTGTCGGGTCTCGCCGCTATCGAGGACAAGGTCAAGGGCCTGGGCTTTGGCGCAGATGACTATTTGACCAAGCCGTTCCATAAGGATGAGCTCGTGGCGCGCATCCAGGCCATTGTGCGGCGCTCGAAGGGTCACGCCCAATCGGTGATTGCCACCGGCGACCTAGTCGTCAATCTCGATCAGAAAACGGTGGAGGTCGCTGGCTCGCGCGTGCATCTCACGAGCAAAGAATATCAGATGCTCGAGCTGCTCTCGCTCCGCAAAGGCACGACCCTCACCAAGGAAATGTTCCTCAACCACCTTTATGGGGGGATGGACGAGCCTGAGCTCAAGATCATCGACGTCTTCATCTGCAAGCTAAGGAAGAAGCTTGCAAATGCGAGCGACGGCCGCAACTACATCGAAACGGTGTGGGGCCGCGGCTACGTCTTGCGCGAACCGGACGATAGCGAAGAGCGGATCACCGCCTGAGCCCTGCCATCACCAGCGCCTGCCAAAGGGAGACCGGAACGGCGGCTGCCGTCTCTAAATGAGGCGGTTTTGAATGCCAGCTTTTTCCGCGCAGCACTGCCGGGAGACGCGGCGGCGGCGCATTCACATAATGCAAATCCACAGGAACGGGCCGCAAGACGATCCGTCCAAAGTGCGGGTTATCCTGCCAAAGTGCGGGGCATCCCGTGCGAGCAGGAGAACCGCATCCCCCGGAAGCCTCTCCAGCTTATGCGTCCGCTCTCTCGCAGGGTCTAGGCCTAGTTTGGCCGCTCCTCCGCAGCGGGACCGCCGCATGGAGGTTTTGGCGTCTGCTTTCATTACTTGAATCTGGACGAAATCTGGCTGAAGCGAACTTATGGTGAGAAGCACTCCGCTCAGCGTAGCCCGCCCCTCTTGATGAGACTGCAAAGGAAAATACCCCCGATCTGGCATAACGGGCCAGATCAGGGGCGGGAGGAGGCCTGGGGGAGGAACGCCAAGCTAACATTATGAAAGCAATATCCGGGCCGCTTTTGCCTGGAAAGAAAAGCCCGGAGAGGACAGTTTGCGCGAACACGCGCAACCCGTTCATGCAACCGGCTGCCGAACGATTGGAAACGCCCTGGCCGGACTCATGCGCAATGGGCACTGAAAGCAGCTCTTGCTTAGGGAGCCGCCACCCAAGGAGAAGCAGATCGCCAGGTTAAGACAGCCGGGGGGGCGGCGATCATCATTTTGGCATTGCAGTTGCTTGCCGCTGCCTAAGAAAAGCCGCTTCCACGAGGCATTCAACACTCACTCACTCATCTTAGGGATCGGAACATGGCAACCGTTACCGGTATTCCCCACTCGCCTGCTGCAGCCAAGCCGGGAGATGGCATCACAAAGCTTTACCGCAAAATAGGGATCTCAGCCGTAGCGGCAGCGATCGAGGCCGCTAAGCCTTCACAAATCCGCAAGGGCCATCTGGCAGACGCCATGCGCGAGGCGGCCTAGACAAAGCTTCTTCCAAAGGCTTTCACAGGGCGGGGCCGCCAGCCAAAGGCGGTGGGCGGCGCGGGACAGCGAGGGCGCGCCGAGGCCGTTAGGTGCTTTGCGCAAAGGACCAACCAGCGGTCCTGCAGCCCGCCGGGGTTTTCAAATAACCCATGCGCTCTGCGCTGGTGCAGAGCATGGCGCGCAACTCTTTTTTTTAAACTGCGTTTCATTTCAGCATCTAAGAATTTTCAGCCTTCGCTTGCGGCGCATTCCCCCGAATCAGGCAATAGCGACCATTACCTTTGTTCTATGGCGTGAACTGCGGCGCGCTTTTTTGGCTCAGATTGATCCTGATCAAGGAGCAATCTTGAGCTGAGTTTATCGATTCACCCTGCAAGACATGGCGTGAAGCCAGCGTAACCTGGAGGAGCCAGCCCTGCTGCGCCGCGGGCGGGTTAAGAGCCGGAAATTGCGAAGAGAGGCGCTTGGCGATTGCTTTCTGGGGGACGCCGTGTTGGCCCCCGCTCCCTGACAAGGCAAGGCTTCCTTGTAAGGGCTCCTGGAGAGGGGGACGCCCCGGCTGGCAAGCCGGATGGTGAGCAGGGCTTGCCGGCCGGGTGCGGGGAGCGGAGACAGCCGCCGCCGTGAAGAGCAGATTACGTCAAGAGCAGATCACCTTGCCGCATTTCTTCACATTAGCGACCTTGGCCTCCAGCTCATCATATCCGACTGCACCGACGACAACCTCCTGGCCGATCACATAGGTGGGCGTGCCGTTCACCTGGAGCGATTTGGCGAGCTCCTCGGATTCTTTGATGCCCGCGGTTATCCGGGGATCGGCGGCATCTTTGGCGAGCTTGTCCATGTCTGCGCCAAGCTCCCTGGCGACGGCGAGAGCCTCTCCCTTGCCAACCTGCCCGCGCATTCCGAGAAGCTTTTGATGAAAATCCCAGAATTTCTGGCCCTGGAATTGGCGCAGAAAGGCATTCGCGACCCGCGAGGCCTCTGCCGAGCCGGGCGAAAGGATGGGGAGGTCCCGCAGGACAACGCGCAGATCCGGGTTCTCCTTCATGAGCCGCGAGAGATCACTCAAAGCTCTTTTGCAATAGCCGCAGTTATAGTCGAAGAATTCAACGACAGTGACCTTGCCGAGCGAGTTTCCAACCACCGCCTGGCCTGTGGGGGTGAAAAGCGTGCTCGACGGATCTTTGATGATCTTCTCCCGCGCCGCGGCTTCGGCTGCCTTCTCCCGCGCTTCGAGGACCCCGATCGCCTCGCGAAGGACTTCCGGCTTTTCGAGCAGATACGATTTGATGATTGCCTCGATCTCGGATTTCTGGCTTGGCGAAAATCCTTCTGCCCGGGCCTGGGGAGCGGCGGCGGCGAAAGAGAAGGCGGCAGCAAGGCAAGCCCAGCAGGTGCCGTGGGAACGAAAAAAGTTCCGGCCAAGCCCGGGCAATTTCAAGCCCAAGCGCGCGCAGTTTGCAATAAGGCTTCGCCGCAACATGTAGTGTCCTCCTGGGTTTCGCTTGCATCATAGGGCAGAGCCGCCCATGTGGGAACGGCCGCTGCCTGCAAAACGTCGGCGCCGCCGCGGGGCGGGACGGTCACGATTTCGGGAGCGCAGCGCGCAGCCGTGTGCCAAGCTCCCTTGAGGGAGAAGTAGGCATGACTAAGGACAGTTTCATGGCAGGCCCGCCGCGGGCCCGGCTGCATCACTCTCTCAGATCCGGCATCGCGCCTTTCCTGGCACTGGACGTGCTCTCTGACGCAACCCGCCGGGAGCGGGGGGGCGAGGACATTGTGCATCTCGAAATCGGCGAGCCCGCCGCGCCGCCCCCGCGCGCCGTGCGCGAGGCCGCCATTGCAGCGCTGAGCGGCGGCAAGGTCGGTTACACGGAAGCGCTCGGCCGCCCAAGCCTCAGGGCGCGAATCGCGCAGCACTACCGCGAAGCCTATGGCGTGGGCGTCGAACCCGGGCAAATCGCCGTCACCGTGGGATCCTCTGGGGGCTTCGCGCTGGCCTTTCTCACGCTCTTCGATCCCGGCGCGCGTGTCGCGATAGCCGCGCCTGGCTATCCCGCCTACCGCAACATGCTTGAGGCCTTTGGCATCGAGACAGTGACCATCGAGACATCGCCCGCGGAAAAATACAATGTGAGCGCGGCGATGATCGAGGCCGCGCACCGCAGCCATCCGCTCGATGGAGTCTTGCTCATGAGTCCGGCCAATCCGACCGGGGCGATGATGAGCGCTAGCGAGCTCAAGGACATTTGCGGGACATGTGACCGTCTCGGCATCGCGCTCATTTCCGACGAGGTCTATCACGGCCTTACTTATGGCGCGCCCGCTGCAACGGCGCTGCAATTTTCCCAGCATGCCATTATTGCCAATTCCTTCTCGAAATATTTCTGCATGACGGGCTGGCGCATCGGCTGGCTTGTGCTGCCCGAGCCTTTGATCCGCCCGGCCGAGCGTTTGCAACAGAGCTTTGCGATCTCGGTCCCATATCTCAGCCAGATCGGAGCCGAGGCTGTTTTCGATGCGCGCGAGGAGCTTGAGGCGGTGCGCGCCGGCTATGCCCGCAACCGCGAGATTCTCTTGAATGAATTGCCCGCCATAGGTCTCGATAATTTTCTGCCCGCCGATGGCGCCTTTTATCTTTATGTCGATGTTTCACGTTTCAGCTCTGATTCGCTGGCCTTTTGCGAGAAGATGCTCGGCGCAACGGGTGTCGCGGCAACGCCTGGCGTTGATTTTGACCGGCGCCGCGGCTCCTCCACGATGCGGCTTTCCTTTGCGGGGCCGGAGCGCGACATCCTTGAGGCGGTGCGGCGGCTCCGAGCCTGGCTCCGCTAGGAGAGCTTTCTGCAGAAGAGCTTTTTGACCGGTTCTGCCCAGGAACCTTACAAAAATGTTTCACGTGAAGCATTTTTGTAAGATCGGGGCTGAAAAGCTTACAAGGTCTCATACTAAGGCGGCTACTTAAGATGTAAGATTGCGCGGCATTTTGGTATTTTGGGGAGCAATATGCCTTCCTGGGTGACTTGGCTTATGGAAGCCTTCGCGGCCTCTCAGCTATCACAACCCTTCAAAAACTCTGATGGAAACTGGGATTGGCCACGGATCGGCAAGACCATTAGTGTGGGAGCCGGTGGAATCGCCGCTGTCGTGGCCGGGGGATGGGCCGTCTTCAAGCATTTCGCCGGACGCAAAAAGGCTGGCGACAAGAAAAGCGGCGATACAAATATCACCCAGTCAGGACAGGGAGCTGCCTTTGGAGAAGACATTACCTTTCAAGGCCCGGCGAGCTTCTGGCCGGGCGCCGTGCATTTCGGCCTTTTACTCCAGCCGTTGACGCGGCAACTCACTGCAAAGGACTCGCAAATTGCCGCCTTGAGCGGTCAAGTCGCGCACTTGACCAAAATGCTGCTCGTAAGCGCCAAGCGGCCGGCTTAGACGCAGAACAGAGAGTTGGGGTAGCGGTTAGATCGATAGCGCAAGGCGCTGAGGAAGGCGATCCGCGTATGGAGCAAGCCGCGGCGCAGGCCGGAAAGGACCGCAAAAAAGCAGTGGTGGCCTATCGCAATCTCGGAGCGATCGCCGGGCTTGCCGATCCGAAACGGGCGCTTGAGGCTTATGAGAAGGCGCTTGCGCTCGATCCGGATGATATGGAGAGCTTGCTTGGGGCAGGCGAGATTCAAAACGATTATGGCGATCTTTCCGCCGCGCTGAAATCTTACAAAGACAGCCTCGCCATCAGAGAGCGCCTTGCCGCGTTCCGATCCCGGCAACGCTCTCTGGCAGCGCGATGTTGCAATAAGCTATGGCCGGATCGCCCTTGTGCTCAAGCAGTCAGGCACTATGGCCGAGGCGCACAACGGCTTCTCGAAAGGCCGGGAGATGATGGCGCGCCTGACGCAGATTTCGCCGGATAATGCAATATGGAAAAGAGATCTTGCCCGGTTTGAGGCAGAAATCGCCGAGTTTTCAAAACGTTGAGGCTTGCCGCGAAGCCGTGTCTGAAATCCGCCTCATTCTTAAATGCCGCCTCATCCTTTGAGAGGCGGACTGCGCCCGATCCTCGGCATAGGAAGCTTTGAGGGCGAGGAGAGCCCCTCATCCTGAAGAGCCGCCAAAGGCGGCGGTTCGAAGGATGAGGTCAGGCTTTTGCGTGCCGCCGCGCGGAAGAAACCCTTAACCGGGGCGGCGGTCTCCGTGCGAAGGCGGGAACGGCACCTCAAACCCATCGCGGGCTCGTAAGGGGCTTGGCTGCGGGGATGCCCGCCATGACGGGCTGAGCCTTTATTCTTGATCCATAAAACTTAAAATAAACAGTATATTATATGCTATTCCTAATAATATGCTTGAGCAATGCGTTGCTTCTGCGATGTTGAGGGCTGGGAAAGATCTTTGCGCGGCCCTGGAAATGTCGCAATCATGCAACAGCGTGATATTATCGCAACGCTCAAACAATTTGGCCTCCGGCCATGGGTGACCCAATAACGCTGCGCCGGGCTCCGGGAGGGAAAAACGACCGCCCGCGGTTTGCCGCCCGGTTCGGCCCTATCGCCGTTATCCTGGCCCTTTTCATTGGCCTCATCAGCTTCCTGATCTTCTCGGGCTATACGCCGGTTGCACCGACGGATTCCGTCGTTCTTGGGCTTTTCGTCGCCAATATCCTCAGCATCCTTCTCGTGCTGGGCTTCATCCTGGCCGAGGCCTATGCGCTCTTCAAGGCGCGCCGGGCGGGAGTCGCGGGGGCGGGGCTTCATATCCGCACCGTCGGTCTCTTTTCGATTATCGCCGCAGCCCCCGCGCTTTTGATGGCCTGGGTCGGCTCGGTGACGCTGGAACGCAGCCTCAACCCCACCTTCATGCAGGATGGGCGCGGCTTTGTGGAGAACACAATGACCGCGGCGCGCCTCTTCCGCGAGGGCCAGTGCCGGGCGCTGCTTCAAGAAGCCCGGCTGACGGCCTCTGACCTTGACCGTGCGAAGCTCATGTACGAGGTCGACCGGCCGCTGTTCCGCGAATTTTTCACCTCGCGCGCGCGGTTTCTCGGCTTCACGGCGGCGGCCTTGCTGAAACCGGACGGCACGGTGCTCGAACGCGTGGATACGGGAGCCACCACGGGCAATGCGGTGGTCCGGCCGGATCCCAGCGATTTCGAGGACGCCAAGAAGAACGAGCCTTTGTGCCTCATCCTCGACCAGGGACGGACGTTCGTTGCCCTGCGGACGCTGCTCTCCTTTCAGGACACGTTCCTTTATGTCGCGCGGCCGGTCGATCCTTTCACGGTGGAATTCCCGCGCCAGGCCGCAAGGCTTGTTGCGCTTTACGATGCTTTCGACAATCACCGGCGCGGAATCAGGATCGCCTTTGCGACCATGTTCATCCTGATCGCGCTCATCATGCTCTTGTCCGCGACCTGGCTCGGCCTTTCCTTCGCCGATAGCCTTGTGGCGCCGATCCGGCGGCTGATTGCGGCCACCGATGAAGTCGCCTCCGGCAATCTCCATGTGCAGGTCGCGGTGCGCAAGTCCGAGGGCGATCTCGCCCATCTCGGCGAGACCTTCAACAAGATGACCTCGGAGCTCAGCCTGCAGCAGAACCGCTTGATTGCCGCAAGCAAGCTCATCGACGAGCGCCGGCTTTTCATGGAGGCGGTGCTGTCCGGCGTGCCCGTCGCGGTGCTCGGCGTCGGCAGGAAGGGCGAGATCACAACGGTCAATGCGACGGCAGAGAAGCTCATCCCGCGCGGCGGCGAGTCCGCAGAGCGCATCGCGGGGCAGCCGGTTGCCGCTGTGCTGCCGGAGATCGAAGGGATGCTCGCCGAGGCCCGCTCCAGCCACTCACGGCTCGTGCAGGGGCAAATCTCGCTTTCGCGCGGAGGCCTTGACCGGCTTTTTAATGTGAGCATCACGAGCGAGCCAAGCGCGCGCGCCGACAAAAGCTATGTCGTCACCCTCGACGATATCACTGACCTTGTGAGCGCGCAAAGGACAGCGGCCTGGGCGGACGTTGCGCGCCGCATTGCCCATGAGATCAAGAACCCGCTCACGCCCATTCAGCTCTCCGCTGAGCGGCTCAAACGCAAATACGGGCGCGTGATCGAGAAAGACCGCGAAATATTCGACCAGTGCACCGACACGATCATCCGCCAGGTCGACGACATCAAGCGCATGGTGGACGAATTCTCATCCTTCGCGCGCATGCCGAAAGCGCGCCTCGAAAGCGATGATATCGGCGAATGCGTGCGCCAGGTGCTGTTCCTGATGCGCGTTGGGCATCCCAATATCACATTCGAGGAAAAGCTGCCGGCGGGGCCGGTGCATGTGCCTTTCGACCGCAGGCTTCTGGCTCAGGCGCTCACCAACATTGTTAAGAATGCGACCGAGGGGATAGCTGAGCACGCTGGCGAGGCCGGCTTTCAGGGCAAAATCTCGGTGGCTGTCAATGTAGCAGGCAACGCTGTGACGATTGACGTGATCGACAACGGCAAAGGGTTCCCGAAGGAGAACCGGCAAAGGCTTCTTGAGCCCTATGTTACGACGCGCGCCGAAGGCACGGGCCTTGGCCTGCCGATTGTCGCAAAAATTCTCTCCGATCACGGCGGAGGGATTGAGCTGCGCGATGCGCCTGGCGGGCGCGGCGCGTGGGTCAGGCTGTTTTTCCCTTTGGTGCGGGATTCAAAAGAACACGAGGTTGAGAAGGAGCTGGACAAAGCCGTGTCCGCAGAAGCCGGAAAGGGAGTGTGAAAAAAATCCATGGCGACCGATATTCTCATCGTTGATGACGAAGCCGACATACGCGAGATTGTCTCAGGGATCCTGGCTGACGAAGGCCATGGCACCCGCACGGCCAAAAATTCAGACGAGGCTTTGGCCGCGATTGCAGCCCGGCGCCCGACGCTCGTTTTTCTCGACATATGGCTGCAGGGATCGAGGCTTGACGGATTGCAGCTCCTCAAGATCATCAAGGATCAGAACCCTATGCTGCCTGTGGTCATGATCTCTGGCCACGGCAATATTGAAACGGCCGTCTCTGCAATCAAGCTTGGCGCTTATGATTTCATCGAAAAGCCTTTCAAGGCTGACCGGCTCGTGCTGGTCGCTGAGCGCGCGCTCGAAGCATCGCGCTTGAAACGCGAAGTCAATGAATTGCGCACGCGCACCGGCGCTACCAACCGGATCATTGGCAAATCCACGGTTATCAATCAGTTGCGCCAGGTCATCGAAAGGGTTGGGCCAGCGAATTCACGCGTCCTTATCACTGGCGCGCCAGGGTCCGGCAAGGAGCTGACCGCGCGCTGCCTTCATGATGCATCGTCACGGGCAAGCGGCCCCTTTGTGACCTTGAATTCGGCAACAATCGCTCCCGAGACGATGGAGACGGAGCTTTTTGGGGTCGAAGCGCCAGACAAAGGCGGCCGTAAGGTGGGCGCGCTCGAGGAAGCGCATGGCGGAACGCTTTATCTCGATGAGATCGCCGATATGCCGAAGGAGACGCAGGGCAAGATTCTGCGCGTGCTTGTCGAGCAGAACTTCCTGCGCGTCAATGGAACGACCCGCGTTCACGTGGACGTCCGCATCATCTCCTCGACCTCGCGCGATATTGCGGCGTTGATCGCAAACGGCGCATTTCGCGAGGATCTGTTTCACCGCCTCGCCGTCGTGCCTATCCGCGTTCCATCGCTCGCCGAGCACCGTGAGGATATTCCTGAGCTGATCGAGTTCTTTATGGATCAGCTCTCAGTCACCACCGGCATGCCAAAGCGGCTGATCGCCCCTGATGCTATGGCCGTTTTGCAATCGCACGACTGGCCGGGAAATGTCCGTCAGCTGCGCAACAATGTGGAGCGGCTGATGATTCTGGCCGCAGGCGACCCTGATGCCGAGCTGACTGCGGAAATGCTGCCCTCGGAGATCGGAGCGCTCGTCCCTTCGACGCCAAACGGGCACGGCGGCGAGAAGCTGATGAACCTGCCGCTGAGGGAGGCACGCGAGGTCTTCGAGCGCGAATATCTCGTTGCTCAGATCAGCCGCTTCAGCGGAAACATCTCACGCACGGCGGAATTCGTCGGCATGGAGCGGTCGGCCTTGCACCGCAAGCTGAAATCGCTGCAGGTCGATTGAGACGGCGTGCTTTACCGCTGCTGGCTCCGCCTTGCTTGCGGCGCGAAGATCAAACTTCGCCATATCGCCGCAGCGGAGTCTCATTTCCGGCTTGCTGGAAATATGCGGGCGCTTTGAAGGACCGGTGCGCATCGCGGCAGTCTCCTTGACCGGAGGGCTGTCCCTCTAATTGTGTAAAGCAGAAGAGTGGGGACGCCTCTGGGGCCTCCTTAATTCATGACCAGAAATAAGCAGCAGCATGGCTGCTTTCAGCTATGGGAGGCCGGGATGAGAAAAACTTGTTTTCGCATTCTGCTTGCATTCGCTTTGGGGCATTCAGCGGCCTTTTCCCTTCCGTCAATCGCGCTTGCCGATCTAATCACTCTCATGATTCCTGGAATCCCTGGAGGCCTGACCCTAGAGTCGCAAAAAGGCGCCATCGAAGTCTTATCGCTGTCGAATAACATTTTAAATCCGGTGCAAAGCTGCGCGGGCGGAGGCTCTTGCAGCGAAAACCGTTTTTTAGCGATATGGTGATTCAAAAGCGCTTCGACAGCTCATCCCCCTGCAGCTTAGCACGAGAAAACGGATTAGCGGATCCCGGCCAAGCGCGTGAAACCCTCTGCTGCTCGATCATCTATTACCCGCAGAAAACGTCATGATCACCGCGTCAACGGAAAGTGTATCGCCAGGCCGGGCGTTGATAGCCGCAATAGTGCCATCGAACTCCGCATGTAATACGGTTTCCATCTTCATTGCCTCGATGACGCATAGGGCTTCGCCGCGCTGCACCGCCTGACCGGCCGTAACGGCAATAGATTTCAAGAGAGCCGGCATGGGCGCGCGCAGCAATTTTGCGCTGCTTGTTGATTTCTTTTCCGGCATGAGCGCGGCGAGATCTGCGGCGTGCAGCGTATGGATCCGCGCTTCCGCCGCTGCACCGCCATGCGACAATGCAAAACCATTGCGGATCGGGCGCAGCCGCATGGCGATCTGCTTTCCATTAACCGTTCCTTCCCAAACCGGTGTCCCGGGGGTCCATCCCGAGAGACAGACATGCGTTTGCCCGTCAGAATCGAAGGTGACACAGGCGGCATCGCCATTCTCCTCAATCCGCACATCATAGCGGACCCCGGCAATAAGGATGGCGCGGCGTTTGGCGAGGCGAACGGGCGCTGGTGCCGCAAGCTGGCCTGAAATCGCGCAACGCCTCTTATCCATGACATGATCTGCTGCAGCAGCGACGCAAGCGAAGAGCCGCGCTGTCCTTCCTCGCGGAAGAATCGGCGCATAACCATGCGGAAACTCTTTATCAATAAAATCAGTCGAAAGCGCGCCGGACTGAAAGCGCTCATGAGCCATCACGGCTGCAAGGAACGCTATGTTGGTGGCGACACCTTCGATGGCGAAGGAATCAAGAGCGCAGGCCTGCGCCTGAATGGCTTCCTTGCGCCCTGGAGCATGCGTAATCAGCTTCGCCATCAGGGGATCGTAGTAGACTGGGATCTCGCTTCCCTCGCAAATGCCGGAATCAATGCGAACAGTTATCTTGTCCTGTTTGCTGCTGACAGGCGGGCGGTAAAGTGTGATCCGTCCGGTCGAGGGCAAAAAACCCCGCTCCGGATCCTCGGCAAGGATACGTGTTTCGATAGCCCAACCTTTGAAAGACAGATCAGTTTGAGAAAAATGAAGCGGCTCCCCTGTTGCAATCCGGATCATCCATTCCACAAGGTCGAGGCCGGTCACGAGCTCAGTGACCGGGTGCTCGACCTGTAACCTCGTGTTCATTTCCAGAAAATAGAAGCAGCCATCTGGTGCAGCGATAAATTCGACGGTTCCCGCAGAATCATAGCGGACTGCCTGTGCGAGAGACACGGCCTGCTCACCCAGCTTCTCCCGGGTTTCGCTACTCAAAAAAGGTGAAGGCGATTCCTCAATGACCTTTTGGTGACGGCGCTGGATCGAGCATTCACGCTCGCCGAGATGGATAAGATTGCCATGTTTGTCGCCAAGCACCTGAATTTCGATATGGCGGGGATTGGGGATGAATTTTTCGAGAAAGATCCGGCTGTCGCCAAACGCAGATTGGGCTTCGGACTGTGCGCGGGCAATGTTTGCTGCGAGATCGTTTCGCGACTCCACGATGCGCATGCCTCGGCCGCCGCCGCCCGACGCAGCTTTGACGATGACAGGATAGCCGATTTCGTCGGCGATTCTTTCAGCTTGCGGCATCTCCTTAATGGCGGCAGCATATCCGGGGACAGTTGGAATGCCCGCTGATTGCGCAAGCTTCTTCGATTCGATCTTGTCGCCCATCACCTCAATGGCGGAAGGATTTGGGCCAATAAAGACAATTCCGTTATCGCTTAGCGCGCGCGCGAATTCCGCCTGCTCCGACAGGAATCCGTAACCAGGATGCACCGCGTCAGCGCCGGTGGCTTTGCAAGTCCCGATAATTCTACCGGCGTCGAGATAGCTCTCAGCCGCAGGCGCCGGGCCGATGCGGACGGCTTCGTTTGCGAGGTCCACATGCGGCGCATCTTTATCAGCATCGGAATAAACAGCAACGGCTGTAATCCCCAGGCGCTGCGCGGCGGCGATCACGCGGCAGGCAATTTCGCCGCGGTTCGCGATAAGGATCTTCTTGAACATTGAGGCCCTGTGAGCATTTCTAAAGAGCGTCAGCAGCTATAGGGCAGGGCAGGGCAGGGCAGGGCCGGGCGGCGCCTCCGCGTCACCGATCGAACCGCGCGCGTTGGCGCCCCTAAAGAGCCTCACCTTCGCGCCAGATTTCGATTCTCCCAGCGCCTCTATGCCGCTGCCGTTGCTGCCCCAACAAGCTTGCGTGCTTCGATCGCGGTAATAGGATGGCCAAATGCATAGCCCTGCGCATATTCGCAGCCGAGCTGATAAAGCTCGATCGCGTCAGATTCCGTTTCCGCGCCTTCGGCAACGACCTCCATTCCAAGATCATGAGCGAAGTTCACGATCGAGCGAAGAATTGCAGGCCTTGCGCCTCTCCCATCCTGACGCACAAAGGATTGATCAATTTTGATTGTATCGAAGGGAAACCTCTGGAGATAGGCAAGCGAAGAATAACCTGTCCCGAAGTCGTCAAGCGAGAGGCCGGCGCCGAGCTCGCGAATCCGGCAGAGCATTTGCGCAGCATATTCCGGATTTTCCATAACGAGGCTTTCGGCAAATTCGAGTTTCAGTGTTCCTGGAACGACAGGGCAGCGGTTAAGCACAGCGCGAACGTCCTGTAGGAGATCGTGACGGAACAGCTGACGCGACGAGACATTGATGCTGCCAAAAATTGGCGGATCAACGTTGAGAGCTTGCTGCCAAGCGGCAAGCTCGTGACCTGTCCGCTCCATCGCAAATATGCCTAGATCGATGATGGTGCCGTTCTGTTCGGCACGGGGTATAAAATCCGCAGGGCTAATGCGGCCAAGCCGCGGATGGTCCCACCTCAGCAAGGCTTCAAAGCCTGCGACGGTGCGGTCCTCTAGCCGGACAATTGGCTGGAATAAAACTTTGATCTCCCCGCGATCGAGCGCCCGGCGCAGCTCCCCATCAAGCTCCATCTGGCCAGATCGCAGCGTGTGCATTGACGGCCTGAAGACTTCGATCCGGTTGCCTCCCATCCGCTTGCCATGCCGCATCGCGAGCTCCGCATCCCGGAGCATATCTTCACCCGCATTATGGTGTTGCGGATCGTAGAGAGCAAGCCCTATGGACGCGCTGAGAGGAATCTCCCTATCGCCGAAGATTACAGGAGTCGACACAGCCCGCTGAACCAGATTGGCAAAAGCGCCAATCTGTGCGGTCTCAGACTCGGAAACGATCAGTATGACAAATTCATCACCCGAGAGCCGGGCAAGCGTATCCTGCGGCTTCAGAATGCGAGAGAGCCGCCGCGCAAGCGCAAGCAGAATGGAGTCGCCCGCTGACAGGCCAGCCGCTTCATTGATTTGCTTGAACCTGTCAAGATCGATGCTGAGAATGGCAGGCCGGATGCGCTGATCTGTCTGTGCAAGGGTGAGGATTAATTCGACACGGTCAAAGAACAGCTCCCGGTTTGGCAGGCCGGTGAGATGGTCGTGGGTCGCGTCATAGAGCAGCCTTTCCGTGGCAATCTTTTCATCGGTTATATCTGTGAGCGTGCCAGTGATGCGGACAACCTCCCCATCCGCTCCGGCAACTGGGCGCGCTTTCAGGCGGTACCAGTGATAATCCGGGCCGTCGCCGCGCAGCCGGAACTCCTGGCTGATCCGGCCACACCCTTGCTCAAGCACTGTATCAAGGCATGCCCGGAACCTGTCCCGTTCAGCCGGATGAACGATGCCAGACCACGCCGCGGCGGAACTTCCGAGCGCTCCATGAGGCAGGCCAAGTTGAGCCTCAAGCTCTGGGCTCACGAAAATGTGGTCATCTGCCACATTCCAATCGAAGACGATGTCGCCGCTTCCCGAAAGCGCCAGCGACTTGCGCTCTGTATCCAGCAAGCTGCTGGCCGCGGCACTGCCTACGAAGGCGTTCTGCATAATCGTGAAGCCGATCAGCATAACGATGAGCACGAGACCGCCGGCCACGGCGGGCGAGACGAGATCATTGGTGAGCACACCTGTGACAGTGAATGCCGCGGCAATGACCCACACAAGCAGCAAGAACCAGGCCGGAATGAGCATGATCGCCCGGTCATAGCCATGCAGAGCGAGGTAGAGCACGAGAACAAAGCCTGCTCCCGCGATCGTCGCCAGCGAAATGCGGGCGATGCCTGCCGCGACCGGGGCATCAAAAATGGCTAGGCCTGCGAGCGCGGCGAGAAAGACGAGCCAAGTGACGGCGACATGAGGCGCCCGCACATGCCACCGGTTGAGCTTGAGATAGGCGAATAAAAAAACGAGAAGAGCCGCGGAAAGAGACGTTTCAATACAGGCCCGCCAGATCCGGTCTGCCTCGGCATGGGTGCCGAAGATCCTGCTCCAAAATCCAAACTCGATGCAAACATAAGCCAGAACCGTCCAGGCGAGCGCTGCCGCGGCAGGAAAGATCACAGCGCCTTTAACAACGAAGACAATTGTCAAAAATAGCGCGAGAAGCCCAGCGACTCCGATGACGATGCCGTGATAGAGGGCAAGGCTCGTCATCTTGTCTTTGTAGGCATCGGGCTGCCACAGATAGAGCTGGGGCAGATTGGGGCTGCGCAGCTCCGCCACGTAAGTGACCGTCGTTCCCGGATCAAGCGTCAGCCGGAACACATCGGCGTCCCCCGTTTCTTCACGCTCGATTGGAAACCCCTGGCTCGCGGTGATGGCGGAGATGCGGGAAGAGCCAAGGTCAGGCCAGATCACCCCAGAGCCCACGAGCCGGAAGTGTGGCGCGACAAGCAGTCTTTCAATCTGCTCGCTGGTGTCATTGGTGAGGGCAAAAACGATCCAGTCCGGGCGGGTGCCTTCATCGCGCGCGCGAACCTCGATGCGACGCACGATGCCATCCGAGCCTGGCGCCGTGGAGACAAGAAGCCTGTCACTGTCCGAATGATAGGTCTCAAAGGCCTTTGAGAGATTTATAGCCTGCGCTTCGAGCGGAACGCGGATTGATTCAATCGCCCCTGCTGGGCAAAGCGTTAGCAGGAGGGTGAAGAAGGAAAAAAGAAAATGTGCATTCCGCATAGTTCTCGGCAAAGTGCGGCTCGCCATAAGGTGCCGGGACGCTCAAGAGCGGCACGCCCCGCTTTCGCGCATGAATTGGTAAGACCATTGAAACCGCCCGGCAAGAGCTAGGGAGTCCAGCGGCCCTGAAAACGCAAAGAAATAGGAGATTATGTCGGAATTACATTGGCTGCCCGGCCCTCTGCCATGAAGGCAGGGCGGTAAGCTTCACAGCCAAGTTCCTTGGACTGCCGCCGGAGGCGCCGGAGCAGTCTTCCGGCAAGGCTTTGACTGAAGCGGCGGTCTGGATTCCAACATCAGTTTTCATCTCATGTTCAGGGCAGACATATAGAGTTCCAGGATGGCCTCCATTTCTTTGCGCTCGGAGTGATCCTGCCGCCGGATTTTGATAATTTCGCGCACCGCTTTGACGTCGAAACCCCGGCCCTTCATTTCTGCATAGACATCGCGAATATCGCCCGCAATGGCCTTTTTTTCCTCCTCCAGACGTTCGACCCGCTCGACGAATTGCTTAAGCTCCTGCGCTGGCACTCCGGTTTCGGCGATATCAGCCGTCATCTTGACCTTTCCTATGAACGGACCGGCCCGCCTGCTCAAAGGCAAATCTGTGAAAGCCCCAGCGCGCGGGTCCTGAAAATCATTTCTGCCATGCCTTTCAGGCTGAGGCCCGTCAAGCTTGGCGGACGCACAATCCCCGCAATTCCAGGCAAGAACTTAGCTTCTTAAGGTCCCCCCTCATAACGCATGGCGGCCTGTCCGGCTTGGAAAGAAGCAGAGACGGCGGATTTCAGGGGCGGCTAAAAGGGGCCGCAAGATTTTCGCTAGGCGCTCCGCCCACAAAGAAGCAGCACGTTCCGTATCGACGAGATCCTGGCGCGTTTCGATGAGGAGGCCGGCAAGCCCCCGGCGTGTCACCTCCTCATCAAGCGTATCACCCGCAAGGGCGCCATCATAAGGCTGATTGTCGCCGACGCAAAGCCCCTCTCTGGCCAAAGCGGCAATGAGGGGCTTCGCTAAGCGCGGATCGCTGTCCCAGAGGATTCCTATCTCCCACGGTCTCAGGCGCCCTCTCCAGAAAGGGGTGAATGTATGGAGCGATATGACGGCGGGGGGCGGCCCTTTGGCGAGCATGGCTTCGATGGCTTCTGAGACAGAGCTGCGATAGGGCTGCCAATAACGGCTGCGGCGGCGGGCGATCTCCTCAGCGGAAACTCCCGCATTTCCCGGAATGATCGCGCCATCTGCGATCTGCATGACGAGGGTCGGATCATCTGGCCCGCGATTAGGGTCGATAAGCAGCCTGGAAAAGCGCGAAAGCACAGCCGGAGCCCCGAACTGCTGAGCAAGACGCCGGGTCAGCCATGCTGCACCGATGTCATAGGCGATGTGCCGCTCGAGCTGCTCATGGCTCAGGCCCAGGGTTCCATAGGCTGCGGGCAGCGCATTTGCCGCATGATCGCAAATGAAAAGCACCCCGGCGGCAGGATCCCCTTCGATCCGCTCGACAGGATCATCTTCGGCGACGGGCATTGGCGAAAGCGGAAGGATAAATCCTGACTATTGACATTAGCTCTTATTGTTCTTTCTGCGCGTTGTTCTTTTTGCCAGCCGGCCTATCCGGCTGCCGCAGGGACCGGGGCGCTGCTCGATTTCACCTGTTGAATCGGTGGAAACTCTTCTGCAGTAATTGATTCCTTCGCCAGCAATAACTCGGCACCTTTGTCGAGATCGGCGCGCCTTTTCGTCAATATGGCCTTTGCGTTCTCCAAAGCGCTGTCGACAATCTCGCGCACAGTGAGATCAATCTCACGCAATGTCGCTTCCGAGGCCACTGGTTTATCGACAATATGGCCTGTGAGAAATCCCTGCGGGGCAGGCCTGTAAGTGCGGCGCCCTACGCTGTCCGCCATGCCGTAAAGCGTGACCATTTCCGTTGCGATATCGGTTGCGCGCTGAAGATCGTCCGCCGCTCCTGTCGAGACGTCTCCTTCAAAGACGAGCGCCTCGGCTGCGCGCCCGCCCATCAGCACCGTAATCCGGTTGCGCAGCTCGCTGGCCGCGAGCAGGAAGCGGTCTTCAGTCGGGTGCTGGATTGTATAGCCAAGCGCGCCGACGCCGCGCGGGATGATTGAGACTTTAAGAACGGGATCCACACCCGTGAGGCTCGCCGCGACCAGCGCATGGCCCATCTCGTGATAAGCCACCCGTCTCCGCTCGGGAGGGGTCAAGATACGGCTCTTTTTTTCAATCCCCGCCACAATTCGCTCGATGGCGGCTGTGAGATCCTCGAAGGTTACTTGCGCGCTGTTGCGGCGCGTGGCAAGCACCGCGGCTTCATTGACCAGATTGGCGATATCGGCCCCTGTAAAGCCGGTCGTGAGAGACGCAACCCGGTCGAAATCGACGTTTGGATCGAGAACGATTTTGCGGGCATGGACCTTGAGGATATCGATTCGGCCTTTGCGGTCGGGCCGGTCGACGAGGATCTGACGGTCGAAGCGGCCAGCGCGCAGCAAGGCAGGGTCGAGGATTTCAGGCCGGTTGGTAGCAGCAAGCAAGATCACCCCCGTCGAGGGATCAAAGCCGTCAAGCTCTGCCAGCAGCTGATTGAGGGTTTGCTCTTTTTCGTCGATCCCTCCGATGCCGCCTGCCTGCCGCGAGCGTCCGAGCGCGTCAAGCTCGTCGATGAAGATGATGCAAGGCGCTGCCTTCCGGGCCTGCTCGAAGAGATCGCGAACGCGGGCGGCGCCGACGCCGACGAACATCTCGACAAATTCGGAGCCCGATATGGAGAAGAACGCAACGCCGGCTTCGCCAGCGACGGCCCGGGCGAGCAAGGTCTTTCCTGTGCCCGGCGGGCCGACGAGGAGGATGCCTTTGGGCGCGCGGGCGCCGAGCCGCCCATAGGCTTTAGGATTTTTCAAGAAGGCGACAAATTCTTGAAGCTCGAATTTTGCTTCGTCGACGCCTGCAACGTCCTTGAAAGTGACCTTTGTATCGGTTTCAGCATAGACTCTCGCGCGGGATTTTCCCACCGTCATGAGGCCGCCGAGCCCTTGCCCGCCCGCGAACCGCCGGAAAAGAAATATCCAGAGCAAGTAGAAAACAAGGGCTGGAATGGTCCATGCCAGGATGGTGCCGATGAACCCTGCCGGAGGCGCCCCGGTCACCTTAACGCCGTCAGCTATAAGTTTACTGGCAAGCTCGGGATCCACCCGGACAGTCACGAATTTATCTTTGCCATCTGGGCCTTTTTCCTTGAGCGTGCCCTGGATCATGTCCGAATCGATGACCACCTCGGCGATTTTCTTCTCCTCAGCAAGCTTTTCAAACTCGCTATAAGAGATTGCTGCGGTCTGCCTGGATGTTGTCCAAAGCTGTTGAAAAATCAGCACTCCAAATGCAGCGGCGATGATATACCACACCGGAAAGGATTGATTCTTTTTCACAGCGGCCATCAGAAGCTCCCTTTGCGCGGCCTCAGGGGTGACGAAGGGGTTCGCCTCCACGCCGTCACCGCAAGCTCTTCTAGCCTGTTTTTCAGCGCATAGGGAGTGAGTCGGGGGAAAGGCCCTGTAAGCATCGCCGGTTTGCTGCTGCAGGGGGATTGCGGGCGCCCGGCCAAGCTTGAGTCAGCCAAAAAGCTACAATGATGTGTAAACTCATTTGTCTAAGAGTCTGAATCGAAGCGATCCATTTGATTTCAAGCCCTTGCGAGTCTGCGAGTAAGAATGCGGATGTGGGCGGCGAGCATCCAGGCGACCGCGCTGGCGATCGTTGCCTCGAAATCCTTGACGAGTCTGCGGCAGCAGCCGAGCCAAGCGAAGGTCCGCTCGACCACCCATCTGCGCGGAAGCACTTCGAAGCCGTTGGCGCACTCGGAACGCCTGATGATCGCGATGGTCCATTGCCCGTGCTTGCTCAGTGCCTCGCGGAGCTTGTCGCCGGCATAGCCGCCATCGGCAAAGATGTGACGCAACCAGGGATAAAGCGAGCGAATGGACGCCAGGACACTGATGGCGCCGTCGCGGTCCTGGATATCGGCGGCATGAACCTGCAGACCCACAAGATGGCCCTCGGTGTCGGTGACAATGTGACGCTTGCGCCCCTTGATTTTCTTGCCGGCATCAAAGCCATCAAAGCCGGGTGGGCCGCCGCTTTCCGCGGTCTTCACCGATTGGCTGTCGATCACGCCGGCGGCCGGCTCGCTTCGCGCCCCGCCTGCGCGCGCGCGGCCATCCCAGCTCATGATTGATGCTGACCAACAGGCCGCCGCGCCGCCAGTCGCAAAAATAGCCCTGCACGGTCGAATAGGGCGGAAAATCCTCGCGCCAAAGTTCGATATTACCACGATCCAACCGTGGGCCTTTGCAATCAACTCTGCTATTCAAAGGACGATCTTGCCAAGAGCTTTGGCAAGGCCGCACCCAGACTGCTTGAGGCACGTGAGCGCATCTTGGTAAGAAATATTGAGAGAGGTGATATGGTCCGTGCCGACAATCTGCACTACTCCCGACGAAGGATCGGGCGCGCCAGGAATAAACACGGCAACGTGGCCATCGTTGAACGCGTCGGCAAGGAACCCAAGCTGCCATCCATCGTGTATGCGCACGAGGACCGGTTTGAGGTCTTCACCTGTCTTTGCCTCGAACCCTGCCACGCGATCAGTGTATTTACGTAGCGCGACATAGGGAGGCAGTTTGTTCAGGATCTTATCTTCAAGGAACGATACGGCATCCTTACCAATGGATAGAGATCGTGCGAAAAGCCCCGCGGCGAACGCTACCAGCACCAGAAATAAAGCCCCGACGACATAAACGGCAATAACCGCTTCGCCTTTTGGCAAGGGAAGTTTCTCCGCTAATGGCGTCACAACGTCAACGGCTATCTTGCCCGCCTTAACAACAATCACGAGCATTGCCGCGAAGGGGAGCAAGAAAATAGCCCCTCCGAGCACCGTTGTTTTCACAAAGTCGAAGATCTGCCTCATGACGCGCTGCGTGCTTTTTTACCCTGGAGCTTCGTGATCGCCACAGGGCATTATTGATGAAGTCGCATTATCGATGAAGTCGAGATCGATGAAGGTCGAGCCTTTATGCATCAGGGAGGTGGCTGCACGCCTCGCGAGCAGCCCACCCGGTACCGTTACTTTGAGATTTGCCGCGCCCGGCAGCCGCGATTTTTGCGGTTCATTGGCTATGGCGGCGCGATGTCCGGCGAGCGGTGCGGCGCGCAGAACGGCGGGCGACCCCAAAAACCGCTTTTTCCACTACGCTGTTGGATAAGCTGGTGGATGCTACAATTTCAGTGCAGGCTTGCGAATAGTTCGCGGGGGCAGCCGCTTGTGCAGGCGTGCCAAGGCCAATTGCTAGCGCTGCTCCTAACGCCATGGCCGCGTATCCCTGAGTGGTCATCATTCTCATCACCAGTCTCCTCCTTTTAAGGCGTGCACTGCATCTCGGTAATCCCAGATAACGTCAATCGAACGCTCTTTAAGAAACTGCGGCCGGCTCTTATCTCGACCGCAACATCCTAGTCTTCCATACTGCTTGCCGCCGTGAAAATCTACTCAACCGACCCTTGCGCACGGCCGCCTTCGACCTTGCAGGAACAGCCAGTTCCCATCCAGCCCGGTTCTTTGAGCAAGCATGTCTTCACTGGAGTCACACAATAATTCCCAGAGGCCGCTACACTTCGGCCAGTGACGAGAGGTTTGGTCTCGGCGCCTGGTACGTAATAACAGCCGCAAGGGTAGTCATAACCATATGCCAGTCGCCACGCTTCTGCCCATCATTAGAGGCGCGGTTATAGCGGCGGCAAATCCCGGCCAATAGCCTAATAGTACGGGTAGCCGAAACGCTAAGCATAAACATATCTGTGCGGATACCAGCCACGGTGCCAGCCATAGCGCCACGCATGACCTCTATGTGGATACCACTAGCCATAGTGCCAGCTGTAGTGCTGATAGTGATGCCGATGGTAGTAATGGGCCTGCTCGATCGGCATTGGCGGTGTCACGATCTGCGAGCTTGATACGCTTGTTGGACCGGCTGAAGCAGTTACGGTGAGCGCAAGCAGGGCGGATCCAGATATAATTGTAATTCTTTCAATATCCATCGCACACCTCCTTTGAGGCTATCCGTCACCCTCCTGCGATGATAAAACCTCAAGAATAGAGGAACGCTTGTCTTGCAAATTTGTTCCAGCTTGTCTCGCATAGTAACCCTCCGGTGAGAACCGCGATCAGGTCAAGCGGCGGTGACCTGCTCCCCAGTTAGCCCTCGTTCATAACCCTCGTTCATAAGGAGAAACTGTTCCAGTTTTGCCACTTCCTGGGGCGTGCTGCGAACTCGGCGGGTATGAGCCCGGCAAGGCTCGTGTGCGGTCTGTTGGTGTTGTAGTTGATCCTCCATTCTTCGATGATTTCGCGCGCTTCGTCGAGGCTGATGAACAGATGCTCGTTAAGGCACTCGTCGCGCAGGCGGCCATTGAAGCTTTCGACGAAGCCATTCTGCACCGGCTTCCCCGGCGCGATGCGGTGCCATTCAACGCCGTGCTCCTGCTACCAGGCGAGAATAGTGTTCGAGGTGAGCTCGGTTCCGTTATCGCTGACGATCATCCGGGGGGCAGCCTCTGGTTTCGACGATGCGATCGAGCTCGCGGACGGCCCAGGGGCCGGTGAGCGAGGTGTCCTCCGCCAGGCCAAGGCACTCTCGTGTGAAGTCATCGACGACAGTGAGGATGCGGAGCGCTGGCTGCGGATCAGCGTGTCCATGACGAAGTCGAGCGGCCAGCGCAGGTTCAGGTCTGGCGGGATCGCCATTGGCGCCCGGGTCCTGAGTGCACGCTTCCGCTGCTGCGTCGGCGCACGGACAGCCGCTCTTCCTTGTTGAGCCTGTAGAGCTTCTTGTGTTTGAGCTTGATGCCTTGCCGTCTCAGCATCAGGCCAAGACGACGGCAGCCGGACCAGCGGCATTGCGAGGCGAGGTCGCGCAACTTGCCCCCAGCTCTTCATCGCCAGCCCGCTTGGACGCATGCCTATAGGTCTCCGGGTGCAGTTCGACGAGCCCACAGGCACGCCGCTGCGAGCAGCCAGCCCTTCTCTTCGACGGCCCAGGTCACAGCACGTCTCCGCCAGCTGGACCCTAGAAGTTTTTTGTCAGCATCTCTTTCAGCGTGGAGGCATCCGGCATCGTCTCGGCCAGCAGCTTCTTCAGCCGCCGGTTCTCCTCCTCCAGCGCCTTCAGCCGGCGAGCATCGGAGATTTGCATCCCGCCGAAACGCAACCGCCACTTGTAGAAAGCCGCGTCGCTGACGCCGTCCTTCCGGCACACGTCGCTGACGGACAGGCAAGCTGCGTGCTCCTTCAGCGCTTTGATGATCTGCTCTTCCGTGAATCTGCTCTTACGCATCTGACCGTCTCCCGGAGGGAACGGATTCTACCCACAAGCACATGTGTTTAAGGGGAGCAGGTCAAGGATATCAAAGAAGCTGTGAGGCTTGGACTTACCGCAAACGCGAAAGCGGCGAAGGCCGCCCGCGAAGCCGAAAAGCCCTCACTGATCCAAGCATGGCTGGAGAGGGTCTTTCCTCGGCGAATTGCCGCAAAGCAGAGTGCAACTCACTGACGCCGGAGCCGCTGCCGTGCATGACTATGCCGCAAGATCGAATGCCGTGCTGACCCTCTGGTTCAGGCCGGCGATCTGGCCATGGAACCATTCGCGGTAAACATGCCAGGGACCGGTCTTGAACGGCCGAATTGGCGCCGCCAGGTCAGCGTTGCTGTTGAGCTTATGTTTTATCTGTCCAGCCAAGGCAGTCCTTCGCGAGGTGCGGCGCGGCCAAGAATATGCCCTGACAAAGGCAAGGTCTTTTAAACGAACAGTTGTTTGCAGAGGGAAAATTGGAAGCTTCGTCAACACAGTTAATTGAACCGCGCTTTCTTGCATTCGCCCAATTTTCGCCCGTTTAATTCTCTCAAGGGGTGACTGGCGCCACTCTGCCAAAGGCAAAGCGAAAGCAGACTTCCCGCCAAAAGGCATGGATTAGCCCCAACCCAAAGGGGATTTAAGGATAATAAATCTGTGGCCTGCCACGCTACGGCAAGACGTTTTTGGTCTCCGCAGCCAGCGGGGATAGATTCATGCAGCAGTAAGCTTATTTGCAGCAGCGCGGTTGAGATTCGTTTTGAGACGGGAATTCATTTTGAGAATGACGATTTGTTATAGAATGACGATTTGTGAACCTCCAGGAGTCAGGCGTGCCTTAATTCCTGCAGTCATGGCTCAGCTCCTATGAAAAGAAGCATCGTTTTTTTATCCGTCTTGATCCTCATGGCCGTGCTCACGGGAGGGCTTTGGCACTTTCAATTTGCTGTCAAGCCAGGGATGATCAAGCAATTGATTCTCCAATCTGCTCCGCCTGCCCCCACCGTTGCTGCGGCCCAAGCTGTTATCGAAACATGGATACCGCGGCTTCCTGCTATTGGCACGTTTAGAGCTTTGCAGGAGATCGACATCGCGCCGCAAATTGGGGGCGCAATCGTTGCCATTAACGTCGAATCAGGCCAGGACGTCGAGAAGGGCACGCCTCTTTTTGAAATCGATAACACCGTTGAGCAGGCAGACCTCAAAAACAATCTTGCAATCCTGAAAAACGCCGAGCTCGCCCTTCAGCGCCAGCGCGAGCTCATCCAGAGAGCGAGCACGGCAAAGGCAAATTATGATCAGGCCGAGGCGGCACGCGATTCTGCAGCCGCCGCAGTCGAACGGGTCCGCGCGATCATTAAACAGAAGACGCTTACGGCGCCTTTTGCCGGCCGGCTTGGCATTCGTAAGCTTGATCTCGGGCAATATGTCTCGCCGGGCACGAGTCTTATCACTCTGCAGCAGGTCGATCCCATATACGTGGATTTTCCGATTCCCGAGAATTCTCTTTCAGCCCTCAAGCCGGGTCAAACCATAGAAATCGACGTGGATGCCTATCCTGGTGAAATCTTCCAGGGCGTGATCAAGACAATTGACGCGCGCATCGCGCTGGAGAGCCGTAATGTCTGGGTGCGCGGAAAGGTCGAAAACAAGAAGAAGCAACTCTGGCCTGGCATGTTCGCAAATGTAAACGTCATCGCGGGCGAGCCGCAGCGAGTGGTGACGCTGCCACGCACTGCCGTCACTTATTCGCTTTACGGGGAAAGCGTCTTTGTCCTCCACCCCGAGCCTCCAAGCACCGGAGGAGCGCAGGCCGCCCCCGGCGCTGCGGCGCTTCCACTGATGAGGGTTGAACGCAGAGCCGTCCGGGCGGGCGGCGTGCGCGGCGACCGTGTGGCAATTGTAGAGGGAATAGCACCCGGCGACATGGTTGTGAGCGAAGGCCAGATTAAGCTGCAATCCGGCGCGCTTGTGCGGGCCGACACGGCCGCGCAGCTCGTCCCTCCAACGGTGCGGCCGAAGGAATAGCGGATGCAGTTTACAGATATTTTTATCCGGCGGCCGGTGCTGGCGACCGTCGTGAGCCTCTTGATTTTACTTGTCGGGTTGCAGTCTGCGGTGAAGCTCCAGGTCCGCCAGTTTCCGGCGCTTTCATCGACTACGATCACCATAACGACGTCCTATCCGGGCGCGAACGCCGAGCTGATCAAGGGCTTCATCACAACACCTATTGCGCAGGCTGTGGCAAGCGCGGAAGGCGTCGATACGCTGATCTCCAATTCTCAGCAGAACACCTCGATCATTACACTCAATCTTCTGCTCAATGCAAATGCCGACCGGGCAATGACCGATGTCCTCGCAAAAGTTAATCAGGTCAAATATCTGCTGCCGCGCGAGGCTTTCGATCCTGTCGTGACCAAGCAAACAGGAGATTCAACCGCCGTTCTTTACATGTCCTTCAGTTCCAACATTCTAACGCCATCGCAGATCACCGATTACCTCAACCGTGTGGTTCAGCCCAAACTTCAGACCATCAATGGCATAGCGAATGCGCAGATTCTCGGCGGTCAAACATTCGCGATGAGAGTATGGCTCAACCCGACGCGGATGGCGGCGCGCGGCGTAACACCGGCAGATGTGTCTGCTGCTCTGGCTGCCAACAATTTCACAGCCGCTGCAGGTGTGATTAAGGGAGATTTTGTCGAAACAACAATCAATGCTGAAACGTCGCTTAACTCGGCCCGGGCTTTTGGCCAGCTCGTCGTTGCTGCGCGCGGTGACGCCTTGATCAGGCTCGCCGACATTGCAGACGTCGAACTTGGCCCCCAGTCCGTTGATTCGTCATCGAGCTTCGATGGGTTGAAGGCTGTTTTCGTTGGGATCTACACAACTCCAACCGCTAATCCCCTCACTGTGATTGACGATGTACGGAACGCTTTTCCTGAGCTTCAATCCCAGCTTCCCGCGGGGCTCAAAGCAGCGATCGCCTATGACGCAACAAAGTTTATCCGCGCTTCGATCAACGAAGTCAAAAAAACGCTGGGCGAAGCTGCTTTGATCGTGATCGTTGTGATTTTTCTTTTCTTAGGCAATCTGCGTTCGACGGTAATTCCGATTGTAACGATTCCCCTTTCTTTGATTGGGGTCATGACAGTCCTTTATGCTCTCGGCTATTCGATAAATCTGCTAACTTTGCTCGCGCTCGTGCTAGCGATCGGGCTTGTTGTCGATGATGCAATTGTCGTCGTCGAAAATATCTACCGTCATATGGAAGAGGGCATGCCTCCCCGTGAGGCGGCTCTCAAGGGCGCGCGGGAGATCACGGGGCCGGTGATTGCGATGACAATCACCCTTGCCGCCGTTTATGCGCCGATCGGCTTTGTTTCTGGGCTTACCGGCTCCCTGTTCCGGGAGTTCGCCTTCACGCTCGCAGGCGCTGTGATCGTTTCTGGCGTCATTGCGCTTACTCTTTCCCCGATGATGTGCTCGCGGCTTTTGAAACCGCCGTCAGCGAGTGGAGGAGGATTTTCCGCTTTTCTCGACAAGATGTTCGAATCCTTGCACAAGCGCTATCAACGGCGCCTCCATAAGACTCTCGAATTCCGTGCCTTGACGGTTCTGATTCTTGCGGGTGTGCTGGCGCTTACTGGCGTGATGTACGCTTCGACTCCCACTGAGCTTGCCCCGGAAGAGGATCAAGGCATTGTTTTCGCCAGCATCAAGACTCCTCAATATGCTAACCTCGACTATATGGAAAAAGCGACAGCCGATGTTGAAGCTGCTGCCGCTGGCCTTCCCGAGAAGGAGCATGTCTTCCTCATTAACGGCCAGAACGGCGTGCACCAGGGGTTTGGCGGTGTGCTGCTCCGGCCATGGGATGAGCGCAAACGCAGCCAAAAAGCGGTCCTAGAGGCATTGCAGCCGGAATTCGCCAAGGTCACGGGCGCAGAAATTCTTGCATTTGGCCCTCCATCCCTTCCCGGCTCTACTGGCGGCCCGCCTGTGCAATTTGTTATCCGGACCATCGGCGATTACCGTCAGCTCGCGGAGGTTATGGCATCGGTGGAAAATGCAGCCCGGGAGAGCGGCTTATTCATCTTTGCAAGCAGCGATCTCAAATTCGATCTGCCGCAGATCGACTTTAAGATTGATGCTGACAAGGCGAACCGGCTCGGTATCAGCATGCGGGATATCGGGTTTTCCCTAGCAACACTGCTCGGCGGGAATTATGTTAATCGTTTCAGCTTGCATGGACGGAGCTATCAGGTCATTCCGCAAGTGCCGCGGGAATACCGGCTTACACCAGATTGGCTGACCCGTTATCAAGTTCGCACGGGTGCCGGCGTATTGGTTCCGCTGGCGACGGTTGCAAGCATTTCAACCAGCGTTCAGCCAAACGGGCTGCCGACATTTCAGCAGCTGAACTCCGCAACTTTGCAGGCCGTTCCGTTTCCGGGGCATACGCTTGGCGAGGCAATCACATTTCTTCAGCAGAAAGCGCGCGAATTGCTGCCTGAAGGATACAGCATCGACTATCAGGGAGAAAGCAGGCAATTTGTTCAGGAGGGCAACACTCTTATCATCACTTTTGTCTTCGCGTTAATCGTCATCTTTCTTGTGCTTGCGGCGCAGTTCGAGAGCTTCCGCGAT
This sequence comes from Methylocella sp., assembly GCA_035687205.1. GTDB lineage: Bacteria > Pseudomonadota > Alphaproteobacteria > Rhizobiales > Beijerinckiaceae > Methylocapsa. The sequence goes on from DASRYK010000079.1 coordinate 54,259, forward strand.
CCTTTCATCATTCTAATCGCTCTGCCAACATCGATGTTCGGGGCGCTCTTGCCGTTGAACATTCTTGGCACATTCGGGTTGGCAAGTATGAATATCTATTCTCAGATCGGATTGGTGACTTTGATTGGCCTTATTTCCAAGCATGGAATTTTGATGGTCGAATTCGCAAATAAGCTCCAGGAAAATGATGGCTACGGCCGCCGTGAAGCGATTGAGCATGCCGCAGCCGTCAGGCTGCGCCCAATCCTTATGACGACAGCGGCGATGGTTGTTGGCATGATTCCGCTCATCCTTGCTGAAGGCGCCGGTGCCAACAGCCGGTTCGCCATTGGTCTTGTGATTGCCTCTGGAATGAGCATCGGAACCGTTTTCACGCTTTTCGTCACCCCTGCCATATACACACTCATTGCCCGGGAGCATCGCAAGAATGGCCGCCAGGATGCTTTTATTGTAGAAAAGCTGCGGCGCAGCGCAGCTGAATGAAGCTGTTCAATAATTCTTTATGCTGCTTGTTCCGTCCCCAAGTTCATGTTTTATGACCTCAAGACTCAATACCCCGCCTTAACGATGCGTCAGGCCGTCTAAACTTCCATTGAGTATGCGTTTTTCTTACCCATTTGGTGCAGGAGGAATCGGGCAGAGAAGGGTGAGCGGCAAATGATCCAGGATGACCTCTCTCACCATATTCTGCCCAATGCCTCGACAATGCTCGGTGTCTGCTTGACGGGGAATGGCCTCGTAAAAAGGCGGAAGCCCACTTGGGCCCCACCCATATTGATGAATATTTGGCTCTGGATGGAATCTGTTTCCTTGTCAGCGCTCTTTGCTCCTACGGCTCGATACGGCGAAACAAGGGCACTGCAGCCAGGCGGAGCAGGCTTGAGCAGATTGCCGGTTTTCTTTTCGTCTTTGGATTTATCGCTATGACTTTCATTTCGATCCACTTCGCCTATGAGCTTGTCTGACCAAAATGCCTGATGGAACTCAAAAGCTGAGGGGTTAACCGTTTAACGGTCAAGCTTGCTGAGGGATTCAGCATTCTAGAGTTAGGCTATTGAAGCACGGCATCGCTGTCAAAATGGAGCAAAAATAGGGCTTCCATTAGCGTTCCAATCATGCGATTCCGTCCCTTCCTTTTTATGTGAACGACCGACATGACCGATTTTTTCCGTGAAGTTGATGAAGAGGTCAGGCGCGACCGCCTCATCCAATTCTGGATCCGGCATCAAAGCCGTTTGATCGGGCTTGCCGTCCTGATTGTTGTGGCGACCGCGGCTTGGCAGCTTTATAGCCGCCACCGGCTTGAGGAGCAGGAAGCGGCTGGAGCAAGATACGAAGCGGCCGCAAAACTTTCACGTGAAGGCAAGTCAAGTGAAGCCGCGGCTGCTTTTGAGGCGCTGAGCAAAACAGCCCCGAAGGGTTATGCAGGCCTTGCCCGTTTGAGGGCTGCGGCTGCACGCGCGGCGAACGAGCCGGGATCGGCGATTAAGGCTTATGAGAGTCTGGCGGATGACCCATCCCTTGAGCCGCGCCTCAGGGATTTTGCCAAACTTCGCGCCGCAATGCTTCGCGTGGATCGTGACGATCCTCTTGATTTTGAGAAAAAATATGCCTCCCTGGCAGCGGATTCCTTTCCTTACCATCATCAGATGCGTGAATTGCTCGGCCTTGCTGCTTTGAAGCGCAATGCGTTCGATGCAGCTGGGCGGTGGTTTGATAGTATTGTTTCTGACCCCGAGGCGCCTGTGGGAACGAGCATGCATGCGCAGGCTCTTCTTGGATTGGTCCGGTCTGCCTCCGCGATCCCAGGGGGCGTCAAGCATGAAGAGCCGCCATCTTCGGGGAGCCCGGCAAAGTAGACAAATTGTTGCAAGGATGTTCACCGTCGCGATCATCGGCCGGCCGAACGTCGGAAAATCGACCTTGTTCAACCGGCTCGCCGGAAAAAAACTTGCGCTTGTTGATGACCGGCCAGGTGTAACGCGGGACCGCCGGGAGGCCGAGGCGAAACTCGGCGATCTCACCTTTAAGATCATTGACACTGCGGGTTTGGAGGAAGGGGCAGGCGCATCTCTTGCTGGCCGTATGCGTGCACAGACCGAAGCTGCGGTCCAACTCGCCGATGCTATTCTTTTCGTTTTCGATGCACGGGCGGGATTAACGCCGGCCGACCGCGCCTTTGCCAGCCTGGTCCGCCGTGCGGAGAAGCCGGTTATCGTGATTGCCAACAAGGCCGAGGGCCGCATAGGCGCCGCTGGGGCAATTGAAGGCTTCGAGCTTGGTATGGGCGAGCCCGTGCCGCTGTCTGCAGAGCATGGAGAAGGCTTTGCCGATCTCTATAGCACTTTGCGCGGCATCGTTCCGGAACCCGCCGGGATCAGCGCCGTGACAACGGAGATAGGGCCGCAAGCCAGGCGGCTGCAAAAGGACGTCGAAGGCTCGGCACTTGATGTTAATAAGCCTTTGAGAATTGCGATCATCGGGCGCCCCAATGCAGGCAAATCCACTCTTCTCAACCGTGTTCTCGGGGAAGAAAGGCTTTTAACTGGAGCTGAGCCGGGATTGACGCGAGATGCTATCGCTGTCGACTTCGAATGGAAAGGCCGTGCCATCCGGATGTTTGACACGGCCGGCCTTCGCCGCCGGTCAAGGATCGAAGATGATCTCGAAAAGCTTGCAGCTGCCGATGCCTTGCGCGCCGTGAAATTTGCTGAGGTCATCGTCCTCCTGCTCGACGCAACCATTCCATTTGAAAAACAAGATCTCGCTCTTGCCGATCTCGCCGAGCGCGAGGGAAGGGCTCTTGTCATTGGTCTCAACAAATGGGATCTGATCAGCGATCAGAATTCAAAACTCGTAGAGTTGCGCGAGGAGGCCGCGCGCCTTTTGCCTCAAGTAAAAGGCGTTCCGGTCATTCCTGTTTCGGGCATGACAGGTGAGGGTATCGGCAATCTGATGGATGCGGTTTTCCGTGTCGATGCGATATGGAATAAGCGCATTTCGACGGCCCCCTTGAACCGCTGGCTCGAAACGGCTGTTGCGCATACGCCTCCCCCTGCTGTCGCTGGCCGGCGCATCAAGCTTCGATATATCACGCAACTCAAGGCCCGTCCGCCTCATTTTATTCTTTTCGGCAATCAGCTCGATGCGCTGCCCGTGAGCTATGAGCGTTTCCTCGTTAACGGCCTGCGCCAGACATTCGGCCTTCCGGGGGTGCCAATTCGCATTTCGAAAAAGACTGGCGGAAATCCCTATGCGCCGCGACGAGAGGCAGCGCGGAGATAACCGGCTTTTCCCCAAAACCTTAATCCATGCTTTCCCGTGATAAAGATCCGTGTGGGGCTGGGAACGCTCTCAAGAATCGAGGATCCGGCTGGAAGGAAAAAAAGGAGCGCTATCCTTGTCCAAGATAGAAGAACGTGGCGGCCTCTGCGGGCTGGCGCTCTTTGCAGCCAAAACGGTTGTCCTGCTCTATGTCATCCTTGACAGCTTCGTCTCACCAGCTGTCCGGCCGCTTCTGCGATGGCTGGGGGCGCTGAAATTTATGATCCGGCTGGAGCACATCGTGGCGGCCTTGCCGGCCCATGCGGTACTTCTTCTGCTCGCTATGCCACTGGCCTTCGCCGAGCCCGCAAAAATCTACGCCTTGTATCTGATGGGCAAAGGACATTTCGTAAGCGGGCTATTCACTCTCGCGGCAGCTTATTTCGCAAGCCTTATCGTTGCGGAGCGGATTTATCATGCGGGCCGTGCGAAACTCAGAACCATTGGCTGGTTCGAGTCGCTGATGGATTGGCTTATTGACGTCCGGGACCGCTTCATCGGATGGATCCAAGCCACGGGGGTCTGGATCCTTGCCGCAAAGTTGAAACAGCAAACACGCCAGAGCTTGAAAAAGCTTTGGCTCCGCCTGCGCGCCTCCTAAGCATGGCCGCGCGCGGCGGGAGAGTTCAGTGTTTGCCGTAATCGAGCGCAACGCCTTTACGCTGTGCAAGAATATAGGCTTCGAGAGCTTTAAGACGGGGATCGTCGTCCGGGAAGGGCTTGCCGCGGACAGGATTCTCGATACACCAATTGATCATATCCCGGAGAAGCGCGACACGCCCCAATTGCGTCTGGAACTTGGGATAGGTTTCCGGATGTGTATTCGAGCCGTCCGGATGACACATATCGCAGGAAATGGCATTAGTGCCGCCAAGCGCCTTGGCGTCATGAAAAATACGTTTCCCTTCGGCGACTAAGCGATCAGTTGATTCTTTCCAAATCTGCTGGTCACGCTCGGTATAGGCGCCATAGGTTTGAAACTGGCCGTTGCCGGCGGCGCGTGCTTGCGGAACCTGGCCTGTGACATCGGCCCCGGCGGCAGCGACAACCCATTTGGCATCCGGATGCTTTTGGCGCCATTCTCTCATGAGCGAATCGGCGATCTGCTGACCCTGCTCGCGGGTCAATTGATCGCCGGGCTTGACGCCTTTCACTTCAATTGAAGTTTCTCCGTCACAGAGACCAACCACTAGATTCCCTTCGGGTGAAGCTGGAAGCGCGTGCTGCTGAGAATCCTGTCCGGCAAACGCGGAGCTTGCAACAAGAGCGGCGGCAAGGGCGAAATGGCGTGAAAGATGCATGATCATCTCCGTCAGTAACTCGGAAGCGTTGTTGCTGGCGGACGGTCCTTGGCTCCATTCGACGTCAAATAACTCGCCCGGACCGTGACAGGATTGCGGTTCCAAAGGTTATAAACCTTATCGATCATGCCCGAAGCCAGCACATCAAGCTGCCCGTTGCCGCATCCGTCAAAAGCGTTGAAGGGATCTGCGCGGTTCATTTGAACGGTCAGCTTTGGCAAACCTTCCGGAGCATAGGGCCACGGCCATGCCGTCGAAAGCAGCCCATAGAAGTTAATATTGCCGATCCTGTTCAAGAGCAGCTGATGGGTATGGCCATGAATGACCGAAACCGTGTCAAACTTGGAGAGGATCGCCTGAACTTCGTCAGCGTCATCTGTCCAGAAATTCCAGTTGCGGTAATACTTATAGAGAGGGGAATGGGAGAAGATGACAACGGGCGTCTTCTTATCGACGGCTGCAAGATCCTTTTCCAGCCACTGCCGCCCCTCAGGCCCGACCTCGAAACGTGACTGGACGCCATTGTCGAGCCCAGCAACCGTCTGCATCCTTTCCTCTGGGGTCATGCCCCGCGCCGTCCAGAAATCCTTCTCGTTGACGCTCATCAGCGTCACGAAGTGAATGCCCTTATGATCAAAAGAGTATTGAGGCGGCCCGAAGAGCTCCCTCCAATGTTCACCCATGTCGAGGAACCAATCGTGTTCTCCGACCATCATTTTTACCGGAGCTTTGAGGTCTTTCAGGATCTGCGCGCCGAGATCGAGCTCTTCACGGCGCCCAAGCTGCGCCAGATCTCCCCCGAAAAGCACAAAATCGGGCTGGGGATCGAGCGCATTGACATCCTCGACGGCTTTTACCGCTGACCGGACGAATCGGTCATTCACATTGCGCGTGTAAAGATGGGTGTCAGAAATGTAGGCAACGGTAAAGGCTGGTGCTGCGGTTTCCGCATGGGCGATTTCGATCAGTTGAAAGCTCTGGGGCACGATCAGCCCCTTGGCGGCAGCAATGCCTGCTGAAGCTCCTGCAACCTTGAGAAATCCCCGCCGGGAGAGAGCTCCCATCACCGTCAGGTCTTTGAAAAATGAGGCGCGTTCCTCATAATATTTTGTTTCGATGCTCTTGTGCGCCATGATTCTGCTCCCTAGGCGAAATGCTCGCGAGCAAGATGTTTCGCCGCCTGTCTTCTTGCAGGTTTCTCCAACGGCTCCGAAGGCTCGGCGAGCCCCGCAGAGTCATCATCAATAAACACCCAGCGTTGCCGGATTGCGCAAGTCGGGAGTAAGCGTTGCATCCCCAAGATCCCCTTTCCTGCCTTCGGCGACGTCTGTTTCGCGTTGCGGCCTGTTGTGCTTGAGCGATGTCTGCCGCTCCATTTCTTCCTTAGCGAAGGCTGAGTAGCGGTCATCGGTGAGCGTAAACAAGAACGCGACGATATCGTCGATTTCGGCCTCGCTCAAAGCAAGGCGCTGCATGCCTCCGTCCAGGAAAGGATTAGGAACGCCGCCCTTGTTGTAATGGTCCATTACATCCCACAGCGTCGCAAGCGACCCGTCATGCATATAAGGCGCGGTAATTCCGATGTTGCGGAGTGTCTCGCTTTTGAATGCCCCAATGTCGGCTGGGTTCTTAGTCACCAGGAACCGGCCGAGCTCGGAGTAAGGCGTCTGCAATGCGAGCTCATCAATCTGCCTCAAGTCTCCAGTCTTGAGAATAGCGAGCGCCTTCCGGGCAAGTTCTGTGAAGTTTTGCTTATGCGCCGCGATCCCGATATTATGAAATTTTTGGTCAGAGAACAGAGGCGAGACTGTATTGAAGGCGTGGCAGGCGCTGCAGCGGCCCTTGCCCTGGAAAAGCGCCCACCCGCGCTTTGCAGAATCACTGATCGCCATGAGATCGCCTGCCAAGAACCGGTCAAAGGGCGAATTTCCGGAATATTGCATCCGCTCGAATGCGGCGATTGCGGCTGCAATGCCGTCGTAAGTGACGCCGCGGCCGGAAACTGACTTGAATGCATCGGAATATTCCGCGATCTTCGCAACCTTGGCGACCACGTCATCAGGGGATTTCTGGCCCATTTCGATCGGGTTCAGGATGGGGAGCTTTGCCTGATCTTCAAGCGTGCGCGCGCGCCCGTCCCAGAATTGTGTTTCTTGGAACATTGCGTTGAGCACGGTCGGGGCGTTCCGCTGCCCTTTCTGGCCTTGCACGCCAGCGGATGTCGCTCCATGATCACGGTGATCGGTGAATCCCTTTGCAGGGTCATGGCAAGTGGCGCAGGCAACAGAATCGTCGGCAGATAGCCGCTTGTCATTGAATAATTGCTCACCAAGGGCAGCCAATTGCGCGGTGGGCTCGTTCCCGGGCGGCACAGCAATCGCGTAGAGCTGAGGCGAAATGCCCAGGGGGAGAGCAATTTTCAAAGGCGCCTTGCTCTCGCTGATTGCGGCCTCAGCCGTCTTAAGAGCGGGGGAGGGCGCGGCATTTCTGGCGGCCTCCGCAGAGCGAGGCGCCGGGCTTAAAGGCGGAACAGTGGCTGTTGGCGTATCAGACAGCTGCGCCGTGGCGGCCGCTGGAGGAATAGTCTCGGGGGAGGCCATCATCAAGCCCATGGCCACCAGCAGGATCGCTCCAGCGATCCCAGCTCCGATACCGGCTTGTAACATCCCGCGCGAAGTCTGCATCGCATCCTCCCGGTATAGTTCCCGCCAAGCTTACGTTATCGAGCCGCTGCGGACAATTCATTTTTGATCTAAGCATACCGGGAAAAGCCAAAGAGGTGAACCATCAAAATTCGTGGTTTGACGCGCCGCCCGAGGCTAGCCGTCTGGAGTGGTCCGCGCGGTCTGCTGGTCAATTCTGCGAGGATTTTTTGCAGTGCGGCAAACGGCGCTTTTCGAGACGCCTTGACGTTAGCCTTTCCAGCCTGCAAGACGCTGGCTCGTTCTCAGGACATCCCGGACAAAGGCTTCGCTTTCGGGCATCAAACGGCCAGCTAGTCACCGGGCGCTCAAGAATGGGCCCCTTTTTGCTTCTATAGGAACCCGCGAGTGCCCATGAGCAGGATCGCATATGTGAATGGACGCTATGTTTGGCATCGCGACGCAATGGTGCACATCAATGACCGCGGTTACCAATTCGCCGACGGCGTCTATGAAGTTTGCGAGGTTTTTCGTGGAGCCTTGGTTGACGAAAAGCGGCATTTTGAGAGGCTCGCCTTTTCACTCAGCGAGCTGAAGATTGCTCCCCCCATGAGTTTTGCCGCGCTTGCGGCCGTTGTCCGCGAGGTCTTGGGGAGAAACAAAGTCAAAGACGGCTACATCTATGTGCAAGTGACGCGGGGCGTTGCCCCTCGCGAGCACGTTTTCCCGCCGGAAACTGTGCGTCCCAGCATCGTCGTGACCGCGCGTTCCGTCGATCCAGCGGTGAACGAGGCCAAGGCCCGCAAGGGAGTTAGCGTCATTACAACGCCGGACCTGCGCTGGAAGAGAGTCGATATTAAGTCAATTTCCCTTCTTCCAAATGTTTTGGCCCGCCAGCTTGCGAGCGAAAGCGGCGCCTACGAAGCCTGGCTCGTCGACTCCGACGGCATGGTCACGGAAGGCGCTGCCTCCAATGCCTGGATTGTTACCAACGATGGCACGATCGTGACGCGCCAGCTTGACCGCTCGATCCTGAGAGGAATCACCCGCACTACTTTGCTCGAGCTTCTCGCTGCCGAAAAATTGGCGCTCGAAGAACGGAAATTCAGCGCCGCCGAGGCGCTTGCCTCGCGGGAGGCGTTCATTACGGGAGCCACGGCGCTTGTCATGCCTATCGTCGAGATTGATGGAAAGAAGATCGGGGGAGGGGTCCCGGGGCCCGTCGCGACAAGATTGCGCGCTATTTTCCATGACTTCGCCGCACGCTCGTTATAAATCATCTGCCGATTCGCAAGTCAGGCTGCTGATTTATTTTTCATTCCTGATGACAATGATCAAGTAGGGCTTGCGGCGCCCGCAGCAGGTCTAATATGATGAAATCATGGACGGATGCAAAATGACATGTGCCGGTTTTTCGGTGCCAATAACAAACCAGGAATTTGAAATATGAGTGCAGACCGGCCACAAAATCTCCAGGACACTTTTCTCAATTTCGTGCGCAAAAACAAGATTCCTCTCACGATTTTCCTGGTGAACGGGGTTAAACTTCAGGGGGTCGTGACTTGGTTCGATAATTTCTGCGTTCTGCTGCGGCGCGACGGTCACTCCCAGCTCGTCTATAAGCACGCGATCTCAACGATCATGCCAGGTCAGCCGATCCAGATGTTCGAGCCCGGGGATGAGGCGGCAAGCCACGCTGGGTGATAGCTGCTTTGCGGGGCCAAGAGCCGGGCTTGCCGGTATAAATGAAACGCTACATATCTCTTCACAGAGGCTAGTGATACTTATTGCGGGCAGAGGATCCATGGGCTTGGCGCCCTGAGAGGAGTTTGCAGGTTGGCCTTTTGAATCAGCACTCGTTTTCCTTAAGCTTCAGCCGTGACAAAGCTCTTGGAAGAGGTGAGGGGAGCCAGGCTGTGCGGGCTCTCGTCATCGGCCCATACTTCAGCGCACGGCAAGCCAGTATGGCAGAGGCAAAGGCTTTAGGTCAAACGGGGCTGAGTTCACGTTCACCCGAGGCGCGCCTTGCTGAAGCGATAGGGCTTGCCCACGCGATTGGATTGGATGTAGCTGCGCATCAAATCGTCTCCGTCTCGCAAATCCGGCCGGCAACCTTTCTTGGAAAAGGCAAAGTCAGCGAGATTGCAGCTCTCGTCAGCGCTGAAAACATCGATCTGGTCGTCATGGACTGCAGCCTATCCCCAGTCCAACAGCGCAATCTTGAAACTGCACTCTGCTCCAAGGTCATCGACCGCACCGGACTCATTCTCGAAATCTTTGGCAAGCGCGCGAGAACGCGGGAGGGCGTGCTCCAGGTCGAGCTTGCCCACCTCGCTTATCAAAAGTCGCGACTTGTTCGATCCTGGACCCATCTCGAAAGGCAGCGTGGCGGATTTGGGTTCCTCGGCGGACCGGGCGAAACGCAAATTGAAGCTGACCGGCGTCTCATCGAAGAGCGGATGACCCGCATTGAACGCGAATTGGAAAGCGTCAAGCGCACCCGCGGTCTTCACCGGAAAAGCCGCCGTGCCGTGCCTTATCCGGTTGTGGCCCTCGTTGGCTATACAAACGCTGGAAAATCCACATTATTCAACCATTTAACGGGTGCTGGAGTTGCTGCGGAAGATAAGCTGTTCGCAACCCTTGATCCGGCTTTGCGCAAAGTTGCCCTCCCCAAGGGCCGTCACATCATCCTATCCGACACCGTGGGGTTCATTTCCGATCTGCCTACCATGTTAATCAAAGCCTTCCGGGCAACACTTGAAGAGGTGCTTGAGGCTGACCTCATCTTGCATGTGCGCGATATCTCGGGTCAGGACAGCAAGGCGCAGCGCGCGGACGTCGAAGCGGTGCTCGCCGCCCTCGGAATAGACGCAGCCAACGATCCCCGCCTCGTAGAAGTTTGGAATAAATGCGACCTGGTCAGTGGCGGCTGGCCGGATGCGCTGGTGAGCGGTTGCGGGTCAGCCGCGGGCAAGCCGGTGTTCGTGTCAGCTCTGACTGGTCAGGGCATGGAGAACCTTCTCACCACAGTTGAATCCAAGCTTGCCATGGGACGGGTGGTCATAGACATCGCCCTCGATCCTGCAGAGGGGGCACAATTGAGCTGGCTCTACGGCAATGCGGAGGTCCTATACCGGGCGGCCGGGGGCGATGGAAAGACTCACATGACAGTGAGAGTGGCGCCCGAGCGGGTCGAGTCAGTACTGCGCATGTTTCCTGCCGCCTCTGAAAGGCGGATGTGACTGTCCTGGCAGCGGCTTAAGGTGGTGCGTCTTTTATTCCCCAGTTTCCGCTTGCTTTGCAATTGACCAAAGCTCTTCCATTTCTTGCAGAGTTGCTTCACGTGGCGTCTTTCCGAGACGGGCAAGCGCATTTTCAATAAAACGGAAGCGCCGTTCGAATTTGGCGTTCGCACGCCGGACCGCCGCCTCTGGGCTAGCTTTCGCGTGGCGGGCAAGGTTGACGGTGGAGAAGAGAAGGTCGCCGATTTCCTCCTCTATGGCGCCGGGTTTTCCGGCCGCCAAGGCCGCCTCGATCTCCGCCAATTCCTCACGTATCTTCTCGATTACTTGTTTGGCGCCGTCCCAGTCGAAGCCGGCGCTTGCCGCTCGTGATTGCAGTTTTGTAGCGCGGGTCAAAGCGGGCAGGGCAAGAGGCACTCCATCAAGGACGCTGGCTTGAGTAACATTGGAGCCGTTATGCTCACCCCCAGCTGCCCCAGCCATGGCAGATTTGCCTAGCTTTTCCTTCTCTTTGATCGCGTCCCATAGAGACTCTAGCTCGCCGGGAGAAAGTCTGACACGTTCTCCAAACACATGAGGATGGCGGCGAATCATCTTTTGGGTGATCGTCTCAACGACTTGCCCGAAGTCAAAATACCCGAGCTCCTCTGCAATCCGGGAGTGATAAACAACCTGCAGCAGAAGATCTCCAAGCTCATCCCTGAGACTATCCATGTCGCCGCGCGCGGCGGCATCGGCAACCTCATAGGCTTCCTCAAGCGTGTATGGGACGATGGTCTCGAAGGTTTGCTGCCGGTCCCAAGCGCAGCCTGTCTCAGGGTGCCGCAAGGCCTCAATGATCTCGACGAGCCGCCGGATGTCACGGGATGGCTGCATCAATCATGAGCCGCAAAGAAGCACGGGGCTGGCGCCCGCCAGCCCTATTTCATCAGCGGCTGCTTGCCGCAGTTCAAACAAGCGCAATCGACAACGCCTCACGCCCTTTCGGCGTGTCAACGACCTGCATTGTCACCGGCTGGCCTTCCGAAAGGTTTTGTATTCCCGATGGCCCCAGGATCGAAATATGAACAAATACGTCCTTACCGCCGTCGTTGGACTGGACGAAGCCGAAGCCTTTATGGTCGTCGAACCATTTGACGGTGCCAGTCACGGACACTGCTGTTGAAGGGTCAGGTGTCCGCCGCTGGGGCCTTGGCGCATCGCCAAAGCCCCGGTAGCCCGGGGCCCTTTCCATTGCCCCGCTGGTGTCAACCTCAAGCACCCGCGTGACCTGCATTCCCTTCGCCCCGCTGCCGACGGTGACCTTCAACTTCGCCCCGGGAGGCACTGTCTCATAGCCCGCGGAATGCAGCGTGCCTATATGCAGAAAAGCGTCACCAGAGCCATCGCTTAATTCGACAAAGCCAAATCCCTTCTCATTTTTGAACCATTTCACGACGGCGTCGACGCTTGGGCCGGCCAAAGCAACATCATGGGCGCCGCCTGGTCCAAAGCTTGAACGCGGCGGCCGGGCTGGCCTTGGAATATCGTAGGGCGAAGGGCCGTCATCATCGAAACCGCGTCTTTTTGGCCCCCGGAAATCTTTACCTTTGCTCATCGTGTGCCTGCCCGTCTTCACCGGAAACGTTACCAAACTTGACCACGCGCTTCCCGTCGAGGGCGAGCACTGGCGCCTGCCGAAATCTCAGACGGACAAACGCCTAGTGGCCGGCCCCATAGCTGGTGCCAGCCTCAACTCAACCGATCGTGTTCCAAGCGCAGAAATGCCGAAATTCCCGTATCTGGCGAAGCATAACAATTGTCAGCCTGTTTGGCTACCACAATCGGAACCGCTAGGCCGCATTCTATTGAAACAGCAGGCTTGCCTTTGCGTCAATTCGCATAATCTATATTATGGAACCTGATTCCGCCACTGAGCGAACCTTGCCGCTTGCGGCCATCCGGACGCCTAACAATTTTATTTCCAGTAACTTCCAGAACATCTAGGAGATTCTTGTTGAGCTTCTCGGCCTTTCTCAGGCGAGGATCTGCATGCCATCAAAGGCGGGTTCGACATTTGGCGGAAGCTCGCCTTTAAGCCGCGCGAAATCGAGATCCGTGTGCAGATTGGTGAGAACCGCTCGCTTCGGCCGTAACTTAGCGATCCAATCGAGCGTCTCCTTAACGCAGAAATGGCTCGGATGCGGCATGTACCGCAAAGCATCAACGATCCAGACGTCAAGCCCTTCAAGAAACCCTAGGCTGGCTGGCGGTATGGCATTGACATCGGGCGAATAGGCAACATTGCCGAAACGGAAGCCGAGGGCGCCAATTTCTCCATGCTCAAGCTGGAACGGGATCGCGCTGATACGCCCACCAGCTCCATTTATCTCAACCTCACAGCCGCTTACGAGCCTATGTTCATTTAATAGCGCCGGATACTGGCTGCCTGGCGGAGTTTCAAAAATGTAACTGAAGTTCGTGCGCACAATGGCTGAGGTCGCGGCATCCATGTAGAGGTCAATTTTGCGCCGCGCCTTGATGACGAGGGGGCGGATGTCGTCGATCCCATGGATATGATCGGCATGGGGGTGGGTGAGAAGAATTGTGTCCAGCCATGTGGTCCCAAGACCCAGCAATTGTTCTCGAAGGTCAGGCGACATGTCAACGAGCACCTGAGTTTTGCCACCCGTCTCGCTTATCCTTTCGACCATCAGCGAGCATCGGCGCCGCCGGTTCTTGGGGTTGTTAGGATCGCAGGCGCCCCAGCCCTGGCCGACGCGCGGGACCCCAGCCGAAGAGCCGCAGCCGAGTATTGTAAAGACAAAGCTCACGCCGCTTCGGCCCCAGCCAAGGGTGCGGGCATTTTGGTAAACAAACGCAGCGCGTTAGCAGTCGTTTCCGCAGCAATTGTTTCAAAAGACACGCCCTTTACGTCAGCGAGCATTTGGGCTGTTGCTGCGACAAATGCTGGTTCGTTCCGTTTGCCGCGGTGAGGAACCGGCGCAAGAAAGGGCGCATCGGTTTCAACCAGAAGCCTATTCATTGGAACAGAACGGGCGATTTCCCGTAAGCCCTGGGAGTTTTTGAACGTCAAGACACCCGAAAACGAAATATAAAGACCAAGCGAAAGAGCGGTCTCTGCAAGCATGGCCGAGGCTGTGAAACAGTGGAGCAAGCCGCTAAAGGCGCCTTTTTCCATTTCGCCCCGAAGAATTGCAGCGATATCGGCATCGGCATCCCGGGCATGAATGACAACCGGAAGCCCGCTCTGCCGTGCCGCTGCGATATGCGTCCGGAAGACGCTTGCCGCAATGTCCCGCGGCGTCCTGTCATAATGGTAGTCGAGACCACATTCGCCGATTCCCACGCATTTGGGATGGCGGGCAAGAAAAGCGAGCTGCTCGCTGGAAAGCTCTGCCTCTTCATGTGCATAGTGCGGATGGGTTCCAGCCGTGCAAAACACATCCTCGTACCGCTCGGCGATGCGGCATATCTCGTCAAAACGCCCGGTCCGCGTCGAGATCGTGATAAACCGGCGGACGCCGGCGGCGCGCGCGCGCTCGATGACCGCAGCCCGCTCACTTTCGAAGTCAGGAAAGTCGAGATGACAGTGGCTGTCGATCAGCACGAAGCGCTTCACGCAGACAATCCCTCCCCAGCCTCAACGTACCGTGGAAAGATGGGCACGGGCGGGGGCAACACCGCGCCTGGCTCAAGCCCGGGAGCAGCCTCGGCACCGGCAAAATCCCGGGAATCCCGGGGCACGCCCAAGAGATCAAGCAGCTTTTCCATGGACGCTGGCATGAAAGGCTGCGTCATGATGGCGATTTGGCGCAGCACATCCGCAGTAACAAAGAGGACCGTTTGCATCCGCAAGGGATCGGTCCTCCGCTTGGCCCAAGGCTCTTCGCTCGCGAAATAACGGTTGGCGTCGGCCACCACGCGCCAGATTTCGCTAAGCACGATATGAAGGGCGTAGTCTTTCATCGCAGCCCGGGACTTTGCGGCCAGGGAAGCGCCTTGTGACATCAGCGCGCGGTCAGCGCCGCTCAGCGCGCCGGGCGCTGGCAGAACCCCGCCACAAGATCTTGCCACCATCGACAAGCAGCGCTGGGCGAGATTGCCTAGATCGTTGGCAAGATCGGCGTTGATCCTATTGACAATGAGCTCGTGCGAGTAACTGCCGTCCTGGCCAAAGGGGATCTCGCGCAGGAGAAAATAACGCAGCGGATCGGTGCCGTAATGCGCAGCAAGAGATAAAGGGTCTATCACATTACCTACCGACTTGGACATTTTCTCGCCCCGGTTAAACAGAAATCCGTGGACGACGATTTGCCGGGGCAACGAAAGCCCAGCCGACATCAAAAATGCAGGCCAATAGATCGCATGGAACCGCGTAATATCCTTGCCGATCACATGCGCATCGGCTGGCCAATATTTGCTGCGAGGCGTCTGCGGGCCGGGGAAACCCGTTCCAGTGATGTAGTTCGCCAGAGCGTCGACCCACACGTACATCACATGCCGCTCGTCGCCGGGCACAGGAATGCCCCAGGAGAAAGTTGAGCGGCTGATGGAAAGATCGGTTAAGCCCCTCTCCACAAATGCCAGAATTTCATTACCGTATTTTTCGGGCGTCACAAAATGAGGCTGATCTCGGTAAAGTCTGAGCAGCCGGTCCTGATAGGCGGACAGTCTGAAGAAGTAACTTTCCTCCTCTACCCATTCGACAGGCGCGCCTGTCGGGGCAAGACGCGTGCCATCGGGGCCCTCAACGAGCTCGGCTTCATCAAAAAAAGCCTCGTCGCGGACCGAATACCAGCCCGGATAGGTCGAGAGATAGATATCCCCCGCCGCAGCCATTCTCGTCCAAAGCTCGCGCGCAGCCGCATGATGACGGGGCTCGGTCGTCCGCACCACATCGTCTGCTTCCGCATTAAGGAGCGTTCCCATAGCCGCGAACTGAGCAGCTGTGCGGTCGGCGAGCTGCTGAGGAGTGAGACCTTCCCGCGCGGCAGTGCGCTGCATTTTTTGGCCGTGCTCGTCCATCCCCGTCACGAACAGGACGTCATAACCGTCCAGCCGTTTGAACCGGGCGATCGCATCGGTGGCGATCCGCTCATAGGCATGCCCGATATGAGGCGCGCCATTCGCGTAAGGAATCGCGGTGGTGATATAAAAAGACGTCCGGGGGTTCATGAACGTGCAATCACTCGGGGTTTCCGTTGAGCTGCCGGCTCATGGCCCTTGCGGCATAACGTGCTAGAGAGACGGCGTGCGCGCTGCTGCCGCCAATTCAGCAAAGAGAAACAGGACAAAAGGCCGCCGGTCGAGGTTCAACGTTTCGGTCTCGCGCGCCGCCTCGGCCAGCTTTTCCCACACCTGCGCGTAAGGCGCAAGCCGCCCTGCGCTGCTGTTTGGGAAAGCGCTGGCTTCAGCCCGCACCTGAGCATCGAGCCAGTTTTGGGCAGCCGCAAGCATCGCCTCAAAATTCCTTCCATCGCCTCTCGCCGCAACCCGGTCCGCCAAATCATGGACGAGGCTCCAGTCGATCTGCGGCAGCCTGTTGAGCATACCGCCAATAGTCTCATCAAGCGCCAAACCATCATCGTCGAGAAGCCGCAAGAACGTCTCAACGGAGCCTTGCGCCCGGGAGATTGCGGCCTCAAGCTTTTCTTTGGGAGCTTCCTGCCAAGGCGGGCCAAGCGCAGTCGCGATCCGCCGGAGGTCATCCGCTGCGAGCGGCCTGAGAGTGATCTTGAAGCAGCGCGAACGCAATGTCGGCAAGATTTTACCTGGCCGGTGCGCGACAATCAGAAAAAGCGAGCGCGGCGGGGGCTCTTCGATGACCTTGAGAAGCGCATTGGCGCTCGATGTATTGAGATCATCGGCACAATCGAGAATGCAGATCCGGTACCCTTCCCTTCCAGCTGATTGCTGGAAAAGATGCGTTGCCCGGCGGACGTCATCCGCCTGAATCTGCGTTGCGAATTTCTTGGTATCTGGGTTCCATTCGCGGCGAAGGAGAATGAGGTCGGGATGAGCCATTGCGGCGATCTGGCGGGCCGCCGCATGCTCCGGCGGCACAAAGAGATCGTCTTGTGCTGTGGCCGGGGGACTGGAATTAGCCAGCAGGAACCGCGCGAGCCGCCAGGCGAGCGTCGCCTTCCCGATGCCGCGCGGGCCCGCGATCAGCAATGCCTGCGGCAGCCGGCCGGCACGATATGAGGAGAGAAGATTCCTTTCGATCCCGGCGTGCCCAAAAAAACTATAGGTCGCACGGGGATGCGGCGCTAACTCGCAACGGTCCGATTCAAAGGCGGCCTCGGCGCCTGCCGGGGGCAAACTCCTAGCTTGGGTCTGCCTCATGCTTTCTCTCTTGAAAAAGAAGACGCTCCGAGATTTGCGCGATGATCTGCTTTGTGACGTCCTCCTCGGGGCCCGATGCATCTATGACGGCACAGCGCTCAGGCTCCGCCGCTGCTATCGCCAAAAATCCAGCGCGCAGCTTCTCGTGAAAGCCCAAGTCTTCGCGCTCGAAACGGTCAGGCGCTTGTCCCTGCAGGCGCTTGGTTCGGGCCCGCTCCAGCCCTTGAGCAGGGGGCACATCGAGTATCAAGGTCAGGTCGGGCCGCAGTGATCCCAACGCGACGCGCTCAAGCGCGCGCAGAAAGCGGGGATCAAGCTCGCCGAGCACCCCCTGGTAAACTCTCGTCGAATCTGCGAACCGGTCGCATACGACGCAGACCCCAGCCGAGAGAGCAGGATCGATTGTGTTGTCGATATGGTCGATCCGTGCCGCTGTGAAAAGAATGGCTTCTGCCGCAGGGCCAAATTCTGCCATGCGCCCCGAGAGCAGCAGCTTGCGCAGGGCCTCTGCCCTCTTAGACCCGCCGGGTTCGCGAGTGCCTATTGCACGAACGCCTATCTCCCGCAGCCAGCGCAGGATGTGACGAAGCTGCGTTGATTTTCCAGCCCCCTCGCCGCCCTCAAGCGTTATAAAGCGCCCGCGCTCTTTCAAATCACGAAATTTTCCAAGCGCTGCCTGTTCATCGCTTAAGGACATACTTGCGGAACATTCCCGTAGCGTATTCGATTCCAGCATCCATCGCCCGCTGCGGCAAGGAGCCCTGATCCACGGCCTCAGCGGTCTTCAAAGGAAGATCGAGAATTTGCTCGTTTCCTCGAAATATCTTGAGCCGGGCAACCGGCTTTCCGGCCTCCACCGGCGCAATAAGGGGCCCTGTGTAAACGATCCGCCCTGAGATTTTCTCAGCCGAATTCCGGGGAAAGAGGATGCTTACATCCTTGTCGGCGACGAGGGGGACGTCGCGGCTCGTTCCGCCATAGACCTTGGCGCTGCCCACGGTTTCACCCGCACGGAAGATGGTTTTCGACTCAAATGAGCGGAACCCCCAAAGAAATATTTTGCGTGCTTCCTCAGCGCGTTCTTTAGCGGTGCGGCACCCGTAAAGCGCTAGAATGAGGCGCTGACCGTTCTGGACCGCAGAGCCGACAAGTCCGTAACCGCTTTCGTCGATATTCCCGGTCTTCAGTCCGTCGGCGCCAATGTCCATCGTCAGCAACGGATTCCGGTTGCTTTGTTTAATCTTGTTCCAGGTAAACTCTTTTTCACTAAAATATTTATAGAAATCGGGATAGGTCCGGATGATATGGGCGGCGAGAAGCGCCATCTCCCTGGGAGTTACCTTCTGGTCTGGATCCCCCCTCCCCCAGGCATTGGTAAAGGTGGATTTCACAAGCCCAAGCTCGCGCGCACGCTTCGTCATGCGCGTTGCGAAAGCCCCCTCCGATCCGGCAATCCCTTCCGCGAGAGCAATTGCCGCATCATTGCCGGAGACGATCACGAGCCCCCGGATCAGATCTTCGACGCGAATTTGGCTGTTGGGAGCTGCAAACATTGCGGAGCCGCGGGAAGGCGCGCCTCCGTAACGCCATGCCGTCTCGCTCACAAGCAGCTGGTCATCGAGCTTGAGATGCCCAAGCGCAAGCTCATTGAACACAAGCTCAGCGGTCATGAGCTTTGCGGTTGATGCCGGCACGACCAGCGCATCGGCATCCTTTTCAAACAAAACGCTTTGGGTTTCAGCATCGATCAAGATGGCGTGCGGCGCGCTGGTCTGAAAAGTCTCCGCAGCAGCGCTCTTGGCTGCCTGCAGGAGCGGCAGTGAGAGGAAAACAATCAGGCACAAGACCATCCGCCGGAGCGTAGGACGAGAAGATCGCCCTGCCACCCAGTCAATCGTCTGAATTGCGTGCCATACGTGCAAGGCGTCTCTCACCCAGCCATTCGATCCTGCGGGGCGGCCAATCCTAGGCAAACCGGTCCCGCTTCATCGCCGCGGGCTTTGAACGCCGCCATGGCATCCGTCTCGTGGTAGCGCGGGGGCCGGGGACAATCAATGCATAGAGCGGCATTTTTCAAGGATGTTACCGCTGGAAAATGCCATTTACGAAACCTTGAGCGCTGCTTTTTTATAGCGGATAGCACCGCATCAGGATGCCGCCGCAGCCTCACCTTTTAGCCCAATGCACCGCTTTCGGCTTTTCGGCCAAACGGATCGCCCCTCCGCCTGGGGGCCTCGGCGGCGGCAGTGGCGCGATGCGTCCTAGGCCCGGGTGGCCAGACGCAGGCGCCGGCTTCGAACTCTCTTCAGCCTTGCCCCCGGAAGATAAAGGGAGGTCCTCCGCTTTGGCCACAACGGCTGGAATGTTGCGAGGCGGAAGCTCCGGCTCGGCGAGCCCAAGGCCAGCAACCCTTGCCGGGCCATCCGAGCGCAGTGTTGCAAGCAGAATCTGATCGTCCGAGCCTTCGAGCTCGGCAGCGCCCAGATATTCAATCTTGACTTTCGCCGTTCCGCCTCTGTCGAAGTCGAGCACTTCGGCCGTTCTGCGGGAAACATCCATGATGCGATTGCCTGCAAAGGGCCCGCGGTCATTCACCCGCACGATCATGGAATAGTGATTTTTCAGATTGGTAACCCGGGCATAGCTCGGCAGCGGCATTGTTGGATGCGCCGCGGAGATTCCGTCGCGGTCATAGACCTCGCCATTGGCTGTCCGGCGCCCATGAAAGGCATCGCCATACCAGGACGCAACGCCGACGGCCGTATAGCGTTTGTCGCTCGGATAATAGGTCCGCCCGGCAATCGTGTAAGGTTTTCCGACCATATACATGCCGCCGCCACGCGGAACCGGCTCGCCGTCGGCAACAACACGGGGACTGGCAGGGCCATAGATCGAGGAAGGAAAATATTCCTTGCCATGCGCATAGGCGTAGCGTTGCGGCGCAGGCTGCGCACAGCCTCCAAGACCAAGCGCC
>DASRYK010000080.1:0-12208 GCA_035687205.1 Methylocella sp.
GACCTTTGGCGCCCGCTTCACAGCCAGTCAGCAGGCAAGAACCTCGGGTTTCTGGATCAAACGGTCCCGTGAGTATCTTTACCAGGGCCAGCTTCCCGTGCACGCGATCACTCCCAATAACGGTGCCTCAGCAAAAGGAAGTGGTGCACAAGGGCCGCAGCAAACCACGTCTAAAGGCACATGCCGCCACGCGGCATGCATCGTGGAATATGTGAAAGCTGCCGCCCCGCTTAGCCGAACTTGTATAGCACTCCATATCCCCCGCGCGGATAATCCCACTCGACCTCGCCTGTCTTTGCCGTCACAACGCGGCAAGTGCCGCACTCGAAACAGCCATCGACAGTGATCTCCACCTGGCCTTTGTCGTTCTGGCTGTAGCAGCCGGCAGGGCACGTATAGACGAGCGAGAGCAGAGCCTTCGATGGGACGTCATGGGGGCGGACTTTAATGTGCGGCCGCCCAGAGTCCACAAGATACCGGTTCTGATAAAGCTTTTCCTCAACTTTGGCTGTCGTTGCGCCCGTTCCAGTAACGCTTGTCATCGCCATGCCCTCGCCAGCTTGACCGCATCTCCGATTAGGCCCGGGAGCGTCCGGCCCTTCCGGAATGATTTCAGGATCTCTTTTTCCTTGCTGAGCTTGTCGGCGCCATCAACGCGGAACCACGTTTGGGCGGCTGCGCTCAGAAGCTTAGGGTAAAGCCCAAACACCTGCTTATTGCGGTGGAGGAACTCGGGAATCTTCTTGTATTTCTTAAGATCCTTAATGACGAAGGTATCGTCAAGGCGTTGTTTGTATTCTGCTAGATTGGCCTTCGAAAGCTCTTCACGCCGCCGTTTGAGCCACACTACGGTTTCCCCCGCTATGCGGCCTGTCGTCATTGCGAGATTAGATCCCTCCCGGTGCACGGCGTTCACGAATTGCCCTGCATCGCCGACGACGATCCAGCCATCTCCATAAAGTTCTGGAATTGCATTGTACCCGCCTTCCGGGATCAGATGGGCTGCATATTCCTTACACTCGGAATTGGCTAGCAGCGGCCTTATACTCGGGTGGTTCTTGAAGGCTTCAAGAAGCCCGTAAGGCGTCATCCCGCTTTCGGCGAAATCCGAAACCAGACAGCCTATGCCAATCGAGATCGATTCCTGATTGGTGTAAAGGAATCCCGTCCCTGTCATTCCCGCAGTGATCGTCCCCATGGCCTCGATCACTGTGCCTTCATCGCCTTTCAGATTAAAGCGGCTCTCGATCACTTCCCGCGGTAAAAAATGCATTTCCTTGACGGCAAGAGCAACGCTTTCCGCTTTAAGCTCAGGCCGCAGGCCCGAGCGCTGGCCAACAATGCCATTTACGCCTTCGCCTAAAATCACAACATCGGCAAAAACCATTCCTCCATCGCGGTCGGTCTTTACCCCGATCACTTTGCCACGCGAATCGCGTAAGAGCTCCTTGACCGTTGTTTCACACAGCAACACGGCGCCCGCGTCGCGAACTTTGCGGCTGAACCATTTGTCAAATTGGGCGCGGATGATTGTATAACGGTTCGGCCGCTCCTCATTGAAATCATCGGATCTGTAATGCATCCCGATATAGGACGTGTCATCCATCGTCCAGAGGCGCTGCTCAATAATGTGCCGCTCGAGAGGCGCATCTTCCCGGAAATCTGGAATAAGCTTTTCCAAGGCATTTGCGTAGAGAATAGCGCCTTGCACATTTTTTGAGCCAGGATATTCTCCACGCTCAAGCTGGAGGACCTTGAGACCCTCCTTAGCCATGGTGTATGCGGCAGCATTTCCCGACGGCCCTGCTCCCACCACAATTGCGTCGAAACGCTCCTCGATCATCCCTGCCTCCTTTAGCCTGCGAGCCGGTTCACGGACAAATGCTTGCGGAATGCCTCCGTGAGCGTTGGCAGAAGCTGGATTGCGTCGGCAACGATCCCGACATGAGCAAAGTCGAAGATCGGCGCATTCGGATCGGTGTTAATTGCTACAATCAGGTCGGCCCCTTCGACACCGACCCTATGCTGAATCGCCCCTGAAATTCCGGCTGCTATGTAAAGCTTTGGCCGGATCGTTTTTCCCGTTTGCCCGATTTGCCGGTCCGAGGTAATCCAGCCCTTCTGGACGAGCGGACGCGAACCGCCGTACTCCGCCCCGAGCACTTCGGCGAGCGATTTGACAAGCTGAAAGTTTTCAGCCGACCGCAGGCCCAGTCCGCCAGCAACGACAATATCGGCATATGCAAGCTGCGCTTTGTTTGACTCCCGGTCTGCGATAAAGCGCACAACCTTTGTCACGATATCGTCTTCGGAAAGATTAAGAGAGCATTCAACGATCCGTCCGCGCCGTCCCTCTTGCCTCTGAGGCATCGGAAGAACCCGTGGCCGCACCGTTGCCATTTGCGGCCTATAATTCAATGTCAGAATGGTGCAAAGAAGCGAACCGCCGAATGTGGGCCTCGTTGCAGCAAGCGAGCCCCCATCGTCGATCGCAAGCTCCGTGCAATCCGCTGTGAGACCCGTGAGCAGAGTGGTGGCAACAGACCCTGCGAGATCACGCCCTAGGGTCGTTGCGCCAAGAAGCAAGATCTCAGGCTTATACGCGTTCACGATGTCGGTCATGGCCTTGGTGAAGGCCTCATTGCGGTAGTGAGCGAGCACAGTATCTGTCACCATATAGATGACATCGGCGCCATACTCGAAGCTGGAAGCAGCAGCAGCAGCATTGGCGTCCTTGTCAGCTCCCAAAACCACAGCTGCAAGCTCGACCCCCCGCTTGTCTGCAAGTTTCCGGCCCTCGCCGAGCAGCTCATATGAAACGGGATGCACTGCGCCATGCTCAGACTCGATGAACACCCAAACATGCTTATAGGCTTTGAAATGCTCGGGCAGCTCCTTCTTTGTGCCGGCCCGGCTTAGCGGCGTTTGGGCTTGTTTCGGCGCCTCGGTCATGATCCTGCCTTCTTATTGCCCCGAGGAGAACCGCATAAGATCCGTCTCTATCGCGGGCTTCCGTTTGAATATTTCCTGCATTGTCTTTTCGGCGATCGCCTCCATTGAAAGATCGCCTGCAGGAATCTGATATGCCCTCTCAGAGCGCGGCGCTGGCGCAAACACTTTTTTCACGATGGTGGGAGACCCTCGCAGGCCGCATTTTGAGAAATCACTGATTTCTGCATCCGCTGCGCTCCAAGTCACAATTTTAGCCCGTGCCGCGCGGTAGGCGTCATCAAGCGTGCCACGCCTGATTTCGTTCACCCCCTCAAGGATCGTGATCAATGCCGGCAGCCGGGTCGATAACACTTGCACGCCCGCTTCGGCACGGCGCTCGACAGTGATCCTCCGCCCCACAGGATCAAGCTCGGCAATCCGCGAGACATAGGTGAGTTGATTGAGGCCTAGCCGTTTCGCAATTCCCGGGCCGACCTGGGCCGTATCGCCATCAATCGTCTGTTTGCCAGTGAAAACCATAAGCGGCTCACCAAATTCCTGGCTGATCTTCCGCAAGGCCGCCGCAAGAGCGAAACTCGTGGCCAGTGTATCAGAGCCTGCGAAATAGCGGTCCGTTAGCAGCACTGCCCGGTCGACCCCAAAAGTGAGAGCTTTGCGCAAAGACTCCTCAGCCATCGGAGGGCCCATCGTGAGAACCGTCACCTCGCCGCCAAAGCGGTCACGCCACCGCATCGCCTCTTCGATTGCAAAGAGGTCATAAGGATTGATGATCGTGGGCACCCCTTGGCGCATGATGGTGTTCGTAAGCGGATGAACGCGGATCTGCGCACTATCGGGGACTTGCTTCATGCAGACGACAATATGCATCAGAATCTCTTTCATATTTACTCGCTAATCCGCAAATGCCATGCCATACACCGGCCGCAGATAAATAATTCCAGTGGTAAACATTTGACCGCTGCCGTTCTCGGGCGCGCCGCTTAAGAGCCGAAGGCATCCTTTGACGCAATGGCCAGCTGGGCGACATCTTTGCTGCCTTTTTTGCTCATCCCGCCAAGGGAGGTAAGGGGCACAAATGGCTTGGCAGGCTCTGCTTTCGGCAACACAGCTTCTTTGTGAACCTTAAACACACGCTCCTCAATAGGAGTGGATTTAACGAAATCTTGATAGGCCTGATTGAGATGCTCACGGCAGAGAGAACGGACTTCCAAATCGCTCAAGCCGTCGAAGGCGCAATCCATCTGGCTTCCCTTCAGATATTGACCCATGCGGCGCATAATATGGAGCCGCGCGACACGGACAACCGATGCATCGTAAGGGACATCCAAGAACGTAAAAAAATCTTCCGCTGCAGATAATTGGTTAAGTTCTTCAAGCACGCTCATGATCTTAGACTCTCCACCGTCGCACGATAAAGCGGAACCGGCTTTACGTTTTGATCAGCATCGCCCTTCATTCCTGCCGCTAGCGCAGGGCGGCTGAGCCGGGCTCCTGACGCCTTCGAAACTCCGCGCCTCTGCAAATGGGTGACACGGGCCTCCAAGAATTCGATCCGGTCGAGCATGCGGGCGAGTGCATCGCCCACAGGATCAGGAATAAGATGATGATCAAGGTCGATGCGGCCATCCGTCTGTCTCTGTTTGCGCGGCTCCCGGACAATTCTTCCTGGAATGCCGACCACCGTCATGCCAGGCGGAACGTCCTCAACAACCACAGAGTTAGCGCCAACACGGGCACCCGCACAAACTCTGATTGGCCCCAATATTTTCGCCCCGGCTCCGATAAGAACATCGCTCTCCACAGTAGGATGCCGCTTGCCAGGAGACCAGCTTGTTCCACCCAAGGTGACTCCATGATAGAGCGTCACATCGTCGCCAATCTCCGCTGTCTCGCCAATGACAACTCCAGCGCCGTGATCAATGAACAGACGCCGGCCGATTGCCGCTCCCGGATGAATGTCGACATTTGTTAGCAGGCGCGCGGCCCAGGAAAGCAGCCGCGCAGGAAACCTCAAGCCTTTCCGCCAAAGACGGTTCGCGAATCGGTGCAATATCAGCGCGTGCACACCTGGATAGGTGAGAATGATTTCAAACGTATGCCGTGCGGCCGGATCCCGCGCCTTGACACATGCAATATCCTCCCGCAGTTGCGTCCAGGCGTTCGTGTATGTTTTTTCCCCAGGCATTTGCTTAAGGATCTGCACGCTCAGCATTGAGAACTCCGGCTCGATGCAGGCTTCAGCCGGACCGCATCGCCTTTCAGGCCGGCTGCGGCATAAAATTCGAGCAGCTCCGATTTTTCTACTGGTCTCTTCTGCTCTGTTGCGCGCATGCGCACCTCATCGAGAACACGGCGCGCTTTTTCTTCGTCCACCGTAAGTCCAAGCGACGTAAGCGCATTAGAGATGGCTGCCATTCCCGAATGCTTGCCAAGAACGATGCTCCTGGCCCGGCCAAACCATGCCGGATTGACCGCTTCATAGCATTCTGGATCGCGCAAGAGGCCAGAGACGTGTATCCCCGATTCATGAGAAAACGCCGCCGCGCCAACAATGGACTTCGCAGCGGGAATTGGGCGCCGGGATCCCTGCGCAACAAGCTCTGCAAGCGAGGTCAGCTGGGTCATATCCACGTTTGTTCTGCGGCTGGTAACCTGCGCAAGCGCCGCGACAACTTCTTCAAGCGCTGCATTCCCTGCTCTTTCGCCGAGACCAAGGACACAAACGCTCGCATGGGTCGCGCCGCCGTGAATTGCAGCGAGTGTATTGGCCGTCGCAAGCCCAAGATCATCATGCCCATGGAACTCAAGCTCCAATTCGCTCTCCTGCCGCAGCCGGCAAAAGATCTCGTGCGTCTTAAACGGCTCAAGCACCCCCAGCGTGTCAGCGAAACGAAAGCGGTGCGCTCCGGAAGATTCTGCAGCCCTAATCACTTTCAACAGAAATTTTTGGTCTGCACGGCTCGAATCTTCGCCGCCAATTGATACCGAAAGACCTTTGTCACGCGCGTAAGAGACAACCCGGTGAATACGTGAAATGATATCCTCGTGGCGGGCCTGGAACTTGACCCAGATCTGCCGGTCCGAAACCGGAACGGAGAGATGCGCGCGCTTCACGCCAGCTTTCAGCGCAGCATCAACATCGGGTTCCGTCATCCGGCACCAGGCAATCACTCCCGCTTTGCACACTGCGGCTGCCACAGCCGCAACCGCTTCGATTTCAGCAGCTCCCATCGCCGGAATTCCGGCCTCGATCTCATCCACTCGCGCTGCTTCAAGCCCGCGCGCAATCGCAACTTTCTCATCGAGAGTAAAGGCGACGCCCGGCGCCTGCTCACCGTCACGGAGCGTGCTGTCATTCACGATGATAAGAGGAAGCTCCTGCGGAGAGGTCATCATCCCCTCATGCAAAATTCGACTCGCAGCAGACTGCTGCGGCCTGCTGATCTTGCCATACCGGCGATATTGCTCTCAGTTTCTTGATGATGCCGGGCATAATATCGAGAACCCGGTCAATTTCCTCAGATGTGTTTTCATGCGAGAGAGAAAAGCGGATTGCGCCGTGCAGTGCCTTTGGGGCTATGTTCATCGCCCGCAGCACATGAGAAGGCTCGGTTGAACCTGAAGTGCACGCTGATCCTGACGATGCCGCAATGCCTGCTTTGTTCAGATGGTGAAGGATTGCCTCGCCATCAGTGTATGCAAACGCAATGTTGGATGTGTTCGCCAGTCTGTTTTGTGTATCCCCCATCACGAAACAGTGGCTGACCCGGCTCAGCAAGCCATGCTCCAGCCGGTCCCGCAACACCCCGACCACCTTAAGCTCCTCGTTCATGCGGGAAACCGCCAGCGCTGCAGCCTTGCCAAGCCCGACAATTGCCGGGGTGTTCTCCGTGCCCCCACGCCGGCCCCGCTCCTGATGCCCCCCGCGGACAAGCGGTTTGAATTTCACTCCTTTGCGAACATAAAGCGCGCCAATCCCTTTCGGCCCGTGCAATTTGTGCCCCGACAGGGACAGCATATCGATTTGCGTTGCTTTGAGGTTTATAGGAATCTTGCCGGCCGCCTGAACTGCATCTGTGTGAAATAGCGCGCCCGCCTCATGAGCAAGCTCAGCGAGCCTCTGGACAGGAAAAAGCGTTCCCGTCTCATTATTTGCCCACATGACGGAGGCGATCGCAGTTTTTGGCCCAAGCGCCCGCTGATAGGCTTCAATATCCAAGCGGCCGCAGCCATCCACTCCGATATAATGGACCTTAATCCCGCGCAATTTTTGGAGATGAGCCGTAAGCGCAAGAATTGCCGGATGTTCTACAGCTGTCGTGATAATCTCATTACGGCGGGTTTCGCCTTCGAGCGCAGAGAGCAGCGCCGAATTGTCTGACTCTGTGCCGCCAGACGTAAAAATGATCTCATGATCAAACGCTGCGCCCAAAAGCAACTGAAGCTGCTGGCGGGCCTTCTTGACCGCACCACTGACGTCAACGCCGAAGACGTGCGTCGAGGATGCATTGCCATACTGCTCGGTGAAAAAGGGAAGCATCGCGGCCACAACTTCAGGGTCCGTGCGGGTAGTTGCATTGTTATCGAGATAAATTGGCCGCACGGGATGCCCCTTTCAATGGCCAGCCTTGACTCCGCCCATGACAGGCACCAAGCGCACGAATTCACCAAGCTTCTCCACGACGCGCGCCTGGATGCCCTCAAGGGTGGCACTGCTTAATTTGCAGAACACACATGCTCCCGTCAGCCTGACCATCACCTTGTTGCCGCAAACTTCGATGAGTTCACAATCCCCGCCGTCCCGGCGAAGATTTGGGCGGATTTCTTCGATGACCTCTTTGATCAAGCGGAAGCGCGCCCTATCCGCTGTTGTCGCGCTGGTTTCCCCCGTGTCACTGTCTTGTGAAGATTCAACGAGCATGATTCGAACTCTTCTTCAGGGGTTTCATGTTTTCACGCCTATGGGAGAGTTACCCGAACGACTTACCGCAAGAGCAGCTCGACGTGGCATTCGGATTTTCAAAAGTGAATCCAGCTCCCTCAAGCGCCACGACGAAATCGATCGTTGTTCCTGCAAGAAGGTCGTGGCTGTTCATATCAACAAACACTCTAACGCCATCCCGCTCGACTACCGTGTCGTTCGGCTCGGGCTCCGGGACGAGGCCCATCATGTATTTGTAGCCCGCGCATCCGCCAGCTTCCACTTTGATACGCAAGCCTCCGACCGGCTCGGATGCGGCTGCGATCGCGCTCCGCACAGCATCAACGGCGCTATCGGTCAGGATAATCATCGCTTTCTTCCTCTTTAAAGGGGATCGCTGCCCCTTTGAGAGCGAGCAAGCTGCGTGCCACATACTAACGCCGGAAAAACCGGACATTTTCTAATCTAGGCTGTTGGCTTTGCGACGCGTGTCAGGTTTCAAACAAACCTAGATCAATTCCAAAGTTCAGTGGGTTGCTTGAATACGGCGCCTCCCGTCCGGATCCATTCCCCGGAAGATTGAGCAGCGCTTGAACTCATCGGGAGAAGGCGCAACTTTCTTGTGATGGCAGTATTACGCGGCAAGCTTCGCAAGATCCTTGATATCGCGCCCAGTTGCGGCGGGAAACAATTCCGTCAGCTGGTCGAGCAATTCATGGCCGGCGGCGATGCCGAACTGCTCGGTCTTCACAGACCAGATCTTTCAGCGGGCCGATTTGTCCGGGGTGTAGAATTTGATTAAACAATCGCTTCATCGATGCCGTCAATGCGGTTCGTTGTCAGAAAGAGCAAGCCGTTGAAATATTCGAGAACACGCAGGAAGACACCAACGATGGCATTCATCGTGATATCGTCGTTGCGGCGCTTAATGTAGACATCTGCTTCGTCAATAAGCATAACCGCTTTCCAGCGTTGAGCCCGCGTCAACGTGTCCTTGAGGACCGTCTCCTTTGCTGCAACATTGAGCCCAAGCTGACCGGAATGCACCCGCTAAAGCGGTCTTTTGATGATCTTGAAGTAAACTTCGGCGGTTAACGTCTTGCCAACCCCAGGGGGCCCAGCACATAGGACGGTTGTTCCGCCCTATTTTCCGGCAATGATATCGGCCATCAAGGCCGTCCATTTCACCAGTGAGGATGTCGATCAAATCCGTCTGTTTTTCGGGCAATATAAGCTTACGCTTCAAGCTTGGCTGGTAAGCGTAGGGCGTATGATCATCGACATGCACCCACACGTAATGATTCAGCTCAAGGTGAATCATCAGCATATAAGGATGGACAGGAACACGGCAGAAGAGGCTTTTCTTGTTCGCCGCCTTTGACACAGCCACTTCGGCTTCGCCATCATATAGGCCGCTCTTGGCGGCCTTCCGCAAAAATTGGCCGAGAATATCTCCCGTAACCTCAAGCGTCAGCGCGCGGGCGGTCAGAATGCCTTCATCATTGACCAGACGCGCAGCACTGCCGCCGGAGGAAAGCACATTGACGTCCTTCCTTGACCAGTCCACGTCGCGGTGGGAGGAATTGAAATCTTCCGCATAAAAACCTGCTCCCGTTCCTGAGAACTGGGCTCCGGATCGCTCTCGCCAGCTGTAGTAGCGCGCTTCTGTCTCATCGTAAGCGGCGATCATCTCGGGAGTCTCCCTCACGAAGCCCTTGGCTGCTAAAATCTCACCGACTGTTTTGCCAGCGATATCGCCCGCCGAAATCCTAAGCGTCAAGGAGGTGATCGCCCCCCTCACATTTGCCATCATCTCGTTGAAGACGCGCCCTGTCTCCTCACTCGAGGGCGGCGTGTAATCAAGCCGGGTAATCACATAGGGCAACGGCCTACCTGCGGCGCTCGCCGTGAATACCCATCCGCGGATAAATAGCGCAGCACCGCTGGCAGAACGGCTTCAAGGTCCCCGGCATCGAGCTTGCGCTCTTATCGCTAAGGGCAACCCGGAGGGTTGACAATTGGGCACAACACCCCTGCATTTTCGGCCCCGCGTCGCGGTAGAGGCCTTGAAGGAACAAAAGCTCGTCACTCGAAAATTGATCGAAGGGAACTTCAACCTTGTTGGCAAAACGGTGCTGTTCCGCCAAAGACGTAAGTCTGGGGAAGGCCTCGACCATCCTTTCGACATAGGCCGTTCAATCTGCAATTTCATGCTTCTGCCTGCTGGCGCATAAAGAAAACTGCTATTTCCCGCGCTTTGCACGCATGAGGCCAGACCGGCCATTGATTTGCATGTTGCGCCGCGCTTGTCCCGCGCTGGCATTTTGCTGCGGAGTTAAAGGACGATTCATGACAACGCTGGATACGGTTTCAATAACGCTTGAGAACACTGCCCTTAGCCGCCTGGATCGCGAAGGACGCCTGCTCAATGCAGTCCTGAAGGGTGCAACGGCCAAGCCTGGCCGGTTTGGGTTCCGCGGCGATATTGCGCTTAAATTTCAAACCCAGGTCGCAGATGAAAAAAGACCGCCTGATTATTTGATCGAGCAGGTTCTCACTATTGTTCAAATGGGCGAAGAAACGATCCCGATTCTCGCAGGCTACTTACATTCCTTCGCCTATCTTCAAACAGTGACGGATGTGCTCAATGGGCTCTTGAGTCCTTCTGGCACCTATTTTATGTTTTGCAACAATATTGATTTGCTAGCCAATTACAGAGTGCTGCTCGACGGAATCACTTTCTTTATCCTGCCTTGCGACGAATCGACTGTTTGGAAGGAAATGCTAGAGCTTATGAGCATCGACAAAAATGACATCAAGAAGCTCGATACGGCCGGAAAGCTCGATTACCTGATGGATGCAGCTTTAGGCTTCAATCCTGGTTATGAAGTCATCACCTACGAGCAAGGTCTCAATCTGATGCAGCCGGTCAAGAACCGCAACGAGAACCGCCCCGTTTAATTCGCAAGTACGAGGGGCGGCCGCCGGTTAACCCTCTTTATCCTTCTGGCGGCACCTCGTCCTCTTCGACAAGCGTCACGCCAGTTACACAAATATCCCCGTCGAGAATGCTCAAGGCGACAGGAGTTAAACTGCTTCCTTGACAAGGGCCTTCGATACATAGGCCCGTACCCAAATCGAACAGAGCCCCGTGCTTCCCGCACATTAACCGCACGCCGTTCGGGTCAAGGAACTGATTACGTTCCCAGTCAAGATTGACTCCGTGGTGAGGACATCTGTTCACATATCCAAAAACCCGCTTTCCCCAGCGGACAACCACGATCGGCCATGGCCGATTTGTGCCGTCCTCATCGACGAGCATCAGATGAAAGCCCTTGGCTCTTTGACTGGGAATTTCGTTGAGGCCACAGATTGCATAGGCAAACGGCATGCCTATTTCACCGTTGCTCATGGCAACACGCCCATTGTGAGATGATTTTTGCGCCTGCCGCCGCAGCCAGAATCTTTGCTCAAAAGCAGCGCGTTCGCTGCAAGCGAAAATTCTTTCCAAGCGGCCGCAATGTCTCTGAGAATTGTTTGCATATAGTCCTTCGATATCCGGTGCTCAGCCGGGAAATTGGAAAGCGCGCAGGATGTTGCGTTAAAGGCCACGACATCGTCAAGAAGGGCTTGCATGACATCACGGAAAGGCGCCTGGACCTCCGGCATCAAGGCGGAGCCGCCCCGCTCGACGCCGGCCGCCCGCAAATCAAAAGGAAGCCGTTCGAGACGTTCCAAGGCTTTGCTAAAGAGCTCCTCCATCGCTCCAAGGACGGCCCGTTGGGTCAGCTGATCCCGTTGCTGGCGCGAGAGGCTGCGACTCAGGCGTTGATGATAGCTGTCGAAAACCGCATCACTTTGCCCCGCTACCCATTCCCGGAACACCGCAAGGCTTGACGCATTGAGAGAATGGCCATCACATGCCGCTCCTTCTTCCTGAGCCTGCGAGGCATCGTTCCCAAGCGCCTTCTGACTGCGGAAGATTTCGCGTGAGATCCGCTGAGCCGCTTCAACAGCGCCTTCGAGGTAACCCGTGCCCCGGGCTGCCGTCTCCGAGCCGCCCAAATAAAGCTTGCCGCCCCACATCGGCCGCCGCAGAATGGGGTTGGCGAAATCCTTGTGGGCAGCTTCTGGGCCGGTAAGATCCAAAGCGCTGCATGTGTAGCGCTCCAATGCCCAATCCTGATAATGCTGCTCCTCTTCGCCTTCCAGCGCCGGGCCAAAGACCTGGCTCATCTGACTGGCGATCAACAATGGCAGGCCGCCGCTGAACGTCTTGCGCATCTCTGGGGGCAAAGCGAGGAATCCGCCGAGAGCGGCCGCTCTCCCCGTTTC
>DASRYK010000081.1:0-29881 GCA_035687205.1 Methylocella sp.
CGGGCGGTCATTTGATGCTCTTCGTCACACGCGCCAAGGAGCCGTTCTGGCGTCCTCCCCTGCCCGCCGCAAAGCTATTCTGGGCGATTGCTGCGACCCAAGCCGTGGCGGCACTGCTCAGCGGCTTAGGCCTGCTGGTGCCGCAACTGGCCTGGACGGTTATTGGCCTCGTCTGGGCGTATAACCTCGCTTGGCTGCTCGTGCAGGACGCCGTGAAGATTGCGATCTATGGGGAGCTCGATCAGCGGGCGCGGGAAGCGGCGCCCTGGATTGCCCGGATGAAAAAGCCGCTGCTGCCAGATCATGCGATGGCGGCCGCGGCAGGACAACGGGTCAGACCCGCGGCCGCGCCCCGCGCCGGGCGGCCGGGTGCATCCCCGGCACATATTGTGACGATGATCCTTGGCCTCGGCGCGGCCGCATCGCTGCTTGGCGCGCTTTGGGCTTACGCGCCGCAAGCCGGAGCGGC
The DNA here is from genome assembly GCA_035687205.1 of Methylocella sp. GTDB lineage: Bacteria > Pseudomonadota > Alphaproteobacteria > Rhizobiales > Beijerinckiaceae > Methylocapsa. The sequence continues at coordinate 470 of DASRYK010000081.1, forward strand.
GCGCTCCCTCGCGCCAGAAACTCCGTCTGCAGCCGCGGCCTCTGGGATGCCGCCAGCGGCAGAGCCTGCTCCAGCGGCTGAAGAGAATTCTGAGAGCAAGCACGAAACCGTTCCGGAGCCTGCCACACCGCCCCAGCCGGAAAAAGCCGATACGCCTGGTGCCATTGTTGCAAGGCTCGGCGCTGCGTCCTCCGAGGCAATGGCAATGGCTATGTGGAGACGCTTGCAGAAGCAGCTGCCAGGCCCGCTTGCTGGCCGCGCGCCAATCCTTCAGAAGGTGGAGGAGAACCGCCGCGCGCCTTGGCGGATCGCGGCTGGAGGATTTGCCGGCGCAGAGGAGGCGGAAAATTTTTGCAAGGAGCTCCGCGCAAAAGGAGCCGCATGCCGCGTTATTACAAGAAAATAGCTTGCGTGCGGGCGCTGCTTTTGATTTGGAGGCCCGGATGACGCGCAAGGCGGCGTAAACCTGCCGCTGTGCCGGTCATCATCGCCGCTCCTTCCTCCTTCCTTTTCACCAGAATTTCCGCATGGACCTGACCATCGCGATCTTCATCGTAACCTATTCCGTGATCGCGCTCGGAAAGGCGCCTGGGCTCATGATCGACCGCACCGGCGCGGCTCTGCTCGGAGCAATCGCGCTGATCGTCTTTGAATGCATCGGCATCGAGGCGGCCTGGGCCTCGATTGACGTGCGAACGGTCGCGCTCTTGTTCGGCCTCATGATCGTCTCTTCCGCCTTTATCGTCTCAGGCTTTTATGATTGGGCGGCGGCGAGGGTGGCGCGGCTAGATGTTGGGCCAAAGACGCTCCTTGCAGTTTTCATCCTGGTTTCGGCGTCGCTCTCGGCCTTTCTCACTAACGATGTCGTCGTGCTGGCAATGACTCCGCTCCTTCTTGCCGTCACATTGGAGCGCGGCCTCAACCCAGCTCCCTTCCTCCTCGCTTTCTGCTTTGCCGCCAACACGGGCGCGGCGGGAACGCCGATCGGAAGCCCTCAAAACATGATTCTCGCCGAAGGCTTGCGCCTGAGCTTCACGGGTTTTGCAAAAGCAACCCTCACTCCCGCCCTTCTATCCCTCCCGGCAGTCTGGCTGATTTTGGCGCTCGGATACCGCAAGCGGTGGTTCTTGAGCGCCCATCCTCCGGTCACAAGCAAAGGCGCGGCGCTCAACCGGCTGGAAACCGGGAAAGCGCTGCTAGCAACCCTCGCCGTCGTTTGCGCCTTCATTTTCACGGACTGGCCGCGCGCGCTCGTTGCCATGGGCGCGGCAGGCTTTCTCTTGATGAACCGCAAGATTTCCTCGGCCGATCTTCTGAAGCATGCCGATGGCGATTTGATGCTTCTGCTTTTTGGGCTCTTCGTTCTCAACGCAGCATTGGCTCAGACGGGCTTGCCGCCGCGGCTCCTTGCGAGCCTTCGCGAGCACGGCGTCGACCTGCAAGAGCCACTCGTTCTTTTCTTTGTGACCTCTGCTCTCACCAACGTTGTCGGTAACAATCCGGCCGTGATGCTCCTCCTGCCTTACGCGTCTGGCGCAAGGCCGGAGCTGACCGCCGCCGCCATGGCGCTCGGGACTGGTTTTTCCTGCAACATGATCATCTTCGGCAGCCTCGCAGGAATTATTGTTGTCGAGGAGGCGCGCAAGCGCGGCGTCGAAATCTCCTTCCGTGAATTCTCCCGCTCCGGCCTGCCCATCGCGGGCGCCTGCTTTGCTCTGGCTGCCGCATGGCTCTGGTGGATCGGCTATTGACCCGGAGAGGCGGTCTATGGCGCGATCGCGGCGCTCCAGCGCCGTTTAGCGTTTCTCTTTTAGCAGAGCCGCGTGATATTTGCGGCGGATCTCATCAAGATCCACGCTGGGCTCGGGGAAGGACATCTTCAGCTCCTCCATCGTATCGGCAACAATCTGCGACACGGCAAGGTTGCGAAACCACTTATGGTTCGAGGGGATCACATACCAGGGCGCATGCGGCATGCTCGTCGCGCTCAGGGCATCCTCGTAGGCCTCGATGTAATCGTCCCAGAGCTCGCGCTCGGTGTAATCCGATTCGCTGATCTTCCAGTTCCGGGCGGGATCCTTGAGCCGCTGCTCGAAACGGGCAAGCTGCTCCTCCTTGCTGATATGCAGGAAGAATTTCAGAATTGTGGTCCCGCTCTCCCAGAGCCCAGTCTCGAAATCGCGTATCCTTTCGTATCGCGCGGTCCAAACAGCCTTGTCGATGAGCTTATGGACTCTTACCACCAGAACATCCTCGTAATGTGACCGGTTGAAGATCGCGACCCAGCCTTTGGCAGGCACATGGGGATGGACCCGCCAGAGGAAATCATGCGCAAGCTCTAGAGGCGTGGGCTGTTTGAACCCGGTCACCGTGGCGCCCTGCGGATTGAGCTCGCTGAAGACATGATTGATGGTCCCGTCTTTGCCCCCGGCATCGAGCGCCTGCAGGACGATCAGAAGCGCATGTTTCTTCTCTGCATACATCAGGCTTTGCTGACGTGCGATCTTCTCGCGGCACCGCTCCAATTCGGGCATTGCTGTGTCAGCTTTCTCGTGATGCCCTTTGAAAGAGGGATCGCGGTGCGCGAGGTGAAGCCTTTGCCCGGGCTCGACAATGAATTGCTTGCGATAATCCATCTTCTCCTCCCGCGCAGTTCATTGGTCATCATTCGATTTTGCGCTTTCCGACTAAGAGCGGTCAACGCGGATCCAACGAAGCCGCGCCCTCATCGCAGGTAAAGCGCTTGCCTTTCAGCGCGCGATTTTCACGCAACGCCGGAAAGCGGCGCCAGCATTTTTGATATTTTCGCGAGCACCGCGCGCCTATGGGGCTCACGATCGAAATAGAAATGGCCGCCTGGGAAGAGGCAGATTTCGAACGGGCCTGAGGTCACACCGCGCCAGGCCTCGAGATGCGGGAGGGGGATGCGTGCGTCGTCCTCGCCGCCAAAAACCGCGAGAGGACAGCAAAGTGCAATACCCTCTGCGGGCCGGTAGGCATCGAGCGCAGAAATGTCGGCGCGCAGCACGGGAAGAAAGAATTCGAGCGCTTCTTTGTCGTCGAGAATTTCCGCGGGAATGCCGCCATAGCGCCGGTTGATCTCGGCTGCGAATTCCGCATCCGGCAGGTTATGCAGCGGCGGGCCGGGATCCGGAATATGCGGCGCGCGGCGCGCGGAGACAATCACGAGCGCGGGCACTGGCCCCCCGCGCAATACCAGGGCGCGCGCGGCCTCGAACGCAAGCACGGCGCCCATGCTGTGGCCAAAAAAGGCGAAGGGCCGGTCAAGGAGCGGCATGAGGGCAGGCAAGAGAGCGCCGGTGAGCCGCGGGATGCTGGGAATGGCGGGCTCAAGGAAGCGGGCGCCGCGGCCAGGCAATTGCACCGCGCAGAGTTCGACCGTGCTTGGGAGGCCATCGGGCCAAGCCCGGAACACCGCTGGGCCAGCGCCAGCATAAGGGAAGGCAAAGAGGCGGGCAGAGGGCTGCGGCCTTGGGAAAGGACGGTAGAACCAGGGACTGTTCATCAGGATCTTAAAAATTCAAAGGTCAAGAGGCTGGAGCGGGCGTTTATGAGTAGCGCCTGCCAGCTTCGCGGCAGCCAGGCGCCCAAGTGAGGCGAACGGATGACATGCCGCAGCGCATCTTGCAAAGCGAAACCGGCACTGTTCCGGGCGCTCGCCCGGCTGGCAGGCCAGGGGAACGCCGCAGCCATGGCTTTCTTAAGAGCTGCGGGCAAAACCAGAACTGCGCAGCACTGCAATCTGAGAGCGATGGAACCGGACGGGCCGTCTTGGCGTTCCGGCCAGAGCGCACCGCCCGCAGGATGAAGGATTTCCGCTGCTGTGAAAGGCGGCTGACGGCTATGCTTTCCGCAGATCATTAGAATTTGAAAAATTTAGGAGCCGCGCGGAACCGGATAACGCTTTAAAGGGAGGCTGACATGGAGACTAGCGCTGCGGGCGCCGCACGGCCGGGTAGGATGCAGCCAAAGCCTGGGCGGATGAGTGAGCACAAGCCAGCGGTCGAAGAAGTCCATATTTTGTGGATCACGGCGGGGCTTGGATGCGATGGCGACTCGGTCTCGATCACCGCGGCAAGCCAGCCTAGCCTCGAAGATGTGATGCTCGGCGCAATCCCGGGGCTGCCTAAGGTTCATTTGCACAATCCCGTGCTGGCCTATGCCGTGGGCGACGAGTTCATGGAGCCTTTCCATAAGGCCGCGCGCGGCGAGCTTGCGAATTTTGTGCTTGTCGTCGAGGGCTCCGTTCCCAACGAGAAGATCAGCGGCGACGGCTATTGGGCAGCTTTAGGGACCGATCCGGAAACGGGCGCGCCGATCACAATTCCCGAATGGCTCGACCGGCTTGCCCCCAACGCCTTGGGCGTTGTCACGGCTGGGACCTGCTCGGCCTTTGGCGGCATCCATGCGATGAAGGGCAATGCCACAGGCTGCATGGGGGTCGCAGATTATCTGGGCTGGGACTGGAAGTCCAAGGCCGGCCTGCCTATCGTCAATGTTCCGGGCTGCCCGGTGCAGCCCGACAATTTCATGGAGACACTTTTATATCTCCTGCGGCAGCTCGCAGGGCTTGCCCCCATGATCCCTGTCGATGAGGCGGGCCGCCCCAAGTGGCTTTTTGAAAGGACTGTGCATGAGGGCTGCGACCGCGCCGGCTATTACGAGCAGGCTGATTTTGCGCGCGAGTACGGCTCGCCCAAATGCCTCGTTAAGATCGGCTGCTGGGGCCCTGCCGTGCAATGCAACGTGCCGAAGCGCGGCTGGATGGCGGGAATTGGCGGATGCCCCAACGTCGGCGGGATCTGTATCGGCTGCACCATGCCGGGATTCCCGGACAAGTTCATGCCCTTCATGGACCAGCCTCCGGGCGCGACGCTCTCGTCGAATCTGATCAAGCCCTATGGCGCCTTGATCCGCGCCTTGCGGCCGCTCACGCAATCGGCGCTCAATGCCGAGCCAAAATGGCGCCATAACGAGCCGCGCTTGACGACCGGCTATCAACCGTCCCGCTGACATTTCATCACCCGTTTCGCCGGGCCCCGCCCCGGACCGGAGGCAAAGATGGTAACCGCATTAGCACCCGAGGAGACGAGGACGAGCGCGCCATCGCAAATCGTCGAAATGAACTGGGATCCGATCACGCGCATCGTCGGCAGCCTTGGAATTTACACCAAGATCGATTTTGGAAACCGGATCGTCACGGAATGCCACGCGACTTCGTCGATCTTCCGCGGCTATAGCATCTTCATGAAGGGCAAGGATCCCCGCGACGCGCATTTCATCACAAGCCGCATCTGCGGGATCTGCGGCGACAACCATGCCACCTGCTCGGTTTATACGCAGAACATGGCTTATGGCATTAAGCCGCCGGCCATGGCCGAATGGATCACGAATCTTGGCGAAGCCGCCGAATATATGTTCGACCACAATATCTTCCAGGACAATCTCGTCGGCGTCGATTTCTGCGAGAAGATGGTCAAGGAAACCAATCCTGGCGTCTGGGAGCGCGCCCAGCGGACGGAAGCGCCGCATGCAGCGGACCACGGCTACCGCACAATCGCCGACATTATGACCGCGCTCAATCCTTTCTCCGGCGACTTCTACCGGGAGACGCTGCAGGTGAGCCGCTACACGCGTGAGATGTTCTGCATGATGGAGGGCCGCCATGTGCATCCCTCAACCCTTTATCCGGGCGGGGTCGGCACAGTCCCCACCGTGCAGCTTTTCACGGATTATCTGACGCGCCTCATGCGTTATTGCGAGTTCATGAAGAAATGCGTGCCTCTGCACGACGATCTCTTCGACTTCTTCTACGAGGCGCTGCCTGGCTATGAGGAGGTCGGCCGCCGCCGCATTCTCCTCGGCTGCTGGGGCTCTTTCCAGGATCCGGATATCTGCGATTACAACTATCAGACGATGACAAATTGGGGGCGCGCCATGTATGTGACCCCGGGCGTTGTCGTCGATGGAAATCTCGTGACGACCGATCTCGTCGACATCAATCTGAATATAAGGATTTTGCTCGGCCACTCTTTCTATGATGACTGGAACGAGGCCGAGACCTTTGTCAAGACAGACCCGCTCGGCAACCCTGTCGATCAGAGGCATCCCTGGAATCAAACAACCATCCCGCGGCCGCAGAAGCGGGATTTCAACGGCAAATATTCTTGGGTCATGTGCCCGCGCTGGCTCGACAAGCGGACAGGCGACCATCTGGCTCTTGACACGGGCGGCGGCGCCTTGGCCCGGCTCTGGGCAACGGCTTTGGCCAACATCGTTGATGTTGGATATGTCAAAGCAACCGGAAACAGCGTTGTCATCAATCTCCCCCGCACGGCGCTCAAGCCCGAGGTTATCTTCGAATGGAAGATTCCAAAATGGAGCAATGCCATCGAGCGCGACCGGGCGCGGACTTATTTTCAGGCTTATTCGGCAGGCGTGGCGCTCTACTTCGTGGAGCAGGCGCTCGCCGAGCTGCAAGCGGGGCGCACCAAGACCTGGACCGATTTCAAAGTGCCTGACGAGGCTATCGGCTGCGGCTTCCATGAGGCGGTGCGGGGCGTGCTCTCGCACCATATGGTGATCCGCGGCGGCAAGATCGCCAATTATCACCCTTATCCGCCCACCCCCTGGAATGGCACGCCGCGCGACATCTATGGAACGCCCGGGCCTTATGAAGATGCGGTAAAGGACACTCCCATCTTCGAAGAGAACGGGCGCGACAACTTCAAGGGAATCGATATCATGCGGGCCGTCCGCAGCTTCGATCCCTGCTTGCCATGCGGGGTTCATATGTATCTCGGCAAGGGCAAAACGGTCGAAGCCGTGCATTCGCCGATGTTCGGCGTTGGGCGGGCATGACGATGCCGGAAGGGAATGAAGAAGACAGACGGGCGGAGCTCAGGCGGCTTCAGGCCTTGATCTGCGGGCTCGATAATTGCCCGGATCCTGTCGCGAGAGAGACGGCGCGCGAGCTTCTTGCACTCGTTCTCGATCTGCATGGGATTGGCCTGGCAAAGCTCATGGAAATCGTCACCGCTTCGGATAAAAGCGGCACGATCCGGGCGCGGCTCGTAGAAAACAAGCAGGTTGAGGCGCTGCTTCTCTTGCATGGCCTGCACCCGGAAGATTTGCCGGCCCGCGTCCGCCGGGCTGCGGCCAGGCTGCATCCGCATCTTGGCGTCCTTGGCCTCAGCCTCGATGCCGTGGACATTGCCGGCGGCGCTGTCACGCTGCGTGTCAGGCACGGCGCGAAGGCCGCGCTCCAAGCGCCGTTGATGTGGTCTCTGCGGTGCGAAATCGAGGACGCGATCGTGGAAGCGGCGCCCGATATTGAAAAAATCACGATCGAGGGTCTGGATCTGCCGGAGGCCGCCGCCGTGCGAGCCGCGGAATGAGAAGGATCTTTCAGATGGCCTGACCGCCCTGGCGGCAGGCAGCGGAGGCGAGCGCAATGAGCATAGGCACGCTGCCTGGCAACTGGGTCGCCAGTGTTTGGCGGTTTGCCCGCTCGCGCGGCAGCGCCGTCTTAGAATCCTGCGAGCTCTGCGGCGCCCCGATCGGCGCGAGCCATCGCCATCTCGCCGAACCCGGGAAACACCGCCTTTTATGCGTCTGCGGCACCTGCGCCGCGCTTTCCGGAGAAGACGGGAACGGCCTCTACCGCGGCGTGCCCGAAAATGCGCGAAGGCTTGAAACTTTCCATATGACGGACGCTGAATGGGATGCCCTGGGCATCCCCGTGGGCCTTGCTTTTTTCATTTTCAGCTCATCGCAAAAGCGGATTGCTGCTTTCTACCCTGGCCCTGCAGGCACGATGGAATCGCTCTTGGATCTGCGCGATTGGGAGCAGATCGCCGCAGCGAATCCCGGCCTTCATAGCCTGAGGCCAGATGTGGAGGCCCTTCTCGTTAACCGCGTGAACGGCGCACGCGAATATTACCTAGCGCCCGTTGACCTCTGCTATGCGCTCGCTGGACTTATACGCAAGTACTGGCGCGGCTTGTCGGGAGGCCATGCGGCCTGGCAGGAAATCGGCCGGTTCTTTTCAAGATTGCGCGAGCGGGATCCGCGGGTGAGCGCGGGAGTCTGCGGCCATGATTGACCTCGCCTTTGCTGTGGAAGGCGCCAGGGTTGAGCGTTACGCTTTAACGCCGACGATTCTGTTCGATCTGGGCATTTCCTGTGCTGCGCAGGATGTCAGAGTGGAGAATGTGCAGCTCAACTGCCAGATTCGCATTGAGGCGGCGCGGCGGAGCTACACAGCCCCGGAACGGAAGCGTCTAGCCGAGCTCTTTGGCGAAAGCCCTCGCTGGAAAGATACGCTCCAGTCGTTTCTCTGGGCGCACACGAGCGCTCAGGTGCCCGCAATCGCGCAGAGCCGAACGGTGAGTCTGCCGGTTCCTTGCACCTTCGATTTCCATGCCGCCGTAACAAAATATTTTTATGGCCTCGAAGACGGCAGAGTGCCGCTCTTATTCTTGTTCAGCGGCACCGTCTTTTACCGGGACCGTAACGGCAGCTTGCAAATGGAGATGATTCCGTGGCGCAGCGAAGCCTCCTATCAATTTCCCTTGCGGCTGTGGCAGGAAATGATGGACCGCTACTACCCCAACACGGCGTGGCTTTGCATCGGAAGGGAGGTTTTCGACGAAATCTGCCGCTACAAGCGGCAATGCGGCTTTACCAGCTGGGATGAGACGTTGAACGCTCTGCTTGCCCTCCGCCAAGAGGAGCGGATGCCATGAATTTTGCTAAAGCCGAACCGGTCGTCAAAGCGCTGCTCTATGAGGGCTATATTCTCTATCCCTACCGCTCGACCAATGTGAAAAACCAGAAGCGGTTTGCCTTTGGGACTCTTTTTCCCCGCGACGATCTCTGCCGGGATGAGATGGGCCGCTGCTTTGTTCAGACCGAATGTCTGATCGAGGGCAGCCCGCAATCCGAGGTCGAGGTTCACGCGCGGTTTCTCCATTTGGTGAAGCGCGATGCCTGCACGCTATTGGAGCCTGTAACGGATCTTTCGTCTGGCTTCGAGCCGCGGCATGCCAAAGTTGCCTCGCTGAAGGCTGGAGCGGATGTCTTCCATAGCTGGGAAGAAGCCGCCGAGCGCGATGCCGCTTCGGCCCATACGCTCTCAGAGCTAATGGCCGGGCCGCGCAAGCTGTCCTTTTCTTTTCCCGGATTCCGGGCCGTTACGCCGCTGCATGAGAACGATGGAAAAATCTGCGGCCTTCTGATTTACACATGTGAAAGCATTCAGGGCGCGCTTACTGTGGCGGCCGGGGAAATCGCGCCAGGCGTATTCCGTCTCTCGGCCCGAGTGGAAAATGTCACGCCTGGAAACAGGGCAAGGGCGGGCACGCCTGCCGCGCCGCATGGGCGCGCTTTCGCGTCAACGCATACCCTTCTGGGCGTGCGCGGCGGCGCTTTCGTCTCCCTGCTCGATCCGCTGGACAGTCTCAAAGACGCTGCCGCATCCTGCCGCAATGAGGGCACATGGCCTGTGCTCATTGGCGAGGCGGGCAGCCGGGACACCTTGTTATCCTCGCCGGTCATTCTCTACGACTATCCGCAAATTGCCCCGGAGAGCCCGGCTGACCTATTCGATGCTACAGAGATCGACGAACTTCTAACGCTGCGAATCCTGACCATGACGGAAAGCGAAAAACGCGAGATGGCATCGCTCGATCCGCGCGGCCGGAGACTTCTCGAAAAAGTTGAGTCGCTCACGCAAGAGGATTTGGGTCGCCTGCATGGCGCGTGGCGCGAGCCCGGCTTTGTGGAAAGCTTTTCAGGCGGCTCGGCAGGTCATGCTGCGAAGCCAAGCCTCGCAATCCTGAGAGTAGCGGGCTCAGAGCTCAAGGCCGGCGACCGCGTGCTGCTTAAGCCCAAGGGCCGCGCCGATGCCATGGATCTGATCCTGAAGGACGAGATCGCCATCATTGAATCGATTGAGCGTGACTTTGACAACCGCGTTCACATCGCCGTTGTGCTTGAATCCGATCCTGGCCGCGAATTTGGCCTTGGCCGGATGCCGGGCCACCGTTTCTTCTTTTCCCCAGAAGAGATCGAGCCCTTCGGAAAGACGGCCTGAGCATGGCAAAAATTCTCGTCGCAGGCATTGGCAATATCTTCAGGGGCGATGACGCTTTCGGCGTTGAGGTTGCGCGCCGCTTGGCGGAACGGCCGCTCCCCCCAGGCGTGACGGTCATCGATTTCGGGATCCGCGGGATCGATCTCACCTATGCGCTGCTCGATGGCTATGACGCGGCGATCCTTGTCGATGCAGCGCAGCGCGGCGAAACGCCTGGCACGGTGTCGGTCATCGCCCCGCAGCTGGAAACGGCAGAGCCTGCCGCCTTGGAAGAGCTCTGTCTTGAGCCGCACAATCTCGATCCCGCGAAGGTTTTGCGCTTGGTGCTGGCGCTTGGCGGGAGCTGCAAAAATATACTCCTTGTCGCATGCGAGCCAGAAACATTCGGCGATGACGGCGATGGAATGATGGGGCTTAGCGCGCCGGCCGCCGCTGCTGTTGGGGAAGCCGTACTGGCCGTAGAGCGGCTTGCGCGGGATTTCTTGAGCCAGGGAATGCTTCCAACCGGAACCAGGCAAGCAGGAGTTTGACGATGAGCGGATGGCTGATTTTCTGGATTGTTGTAATACTGATCGTGCTCGCCATCGCGGCCAATCTTCGTGATATCATCCGTTATCTGAAGATCCGGTTCATGTGAGGGCTTCAATGCCTCAGGCTGGCGCCAGCCAAGCAAGAGAAGGGCGGGCGATCCGCGTGCGGGGCCTTGTGCAAGGCGTTGGTTTCCGGCCTGCCGTATGGCGCCTCGCGCATGAATACGGGCTCGCTGGCGCGGTTTGGAATGATGCGGAAGGCGTAAAGATCAACGCTTGGGGCAGCCCGCCAGACCTCGATGCTTTTCTTCTCCGCCTCAAAGAAGAGCCGCCGCCGCTTGCCCGCATCGATGCGGTTGAATGGGAGGCTGCGGATTGTGCTCCCGCCGCCGACGGCTTTCAGATCGCTCCAAGCCGCGCCGGCGAAGTGCACACGGCCATCGTCCCTGATGCCGCCAGCTGCGAGCTGTGCGCCGCCGAGACATTCGACCCCTCGGCGCGACGGTATCTATATCCTTTTACCAATTGCACGCATTGCGGCCCCCGGCTTTCGATCGTCCGGTCGGTGCCCTATGACCGGTGCCATACAAGCATGGCCGAGTTCACTCTCTGCCCGGAATGCGCCGCAGAATACGAGAACCCGGCGGACCGGCGGTTCCATGCCCAGCCGGTGGCATGCCCGCATTGCGGCCCCCGGGCATGGATTGAAAGTTTTGCTGGGGGCAGGGCCGACGCGCACATCCTCGCTAAGCACGATGCCGTGACTGCGGCGCGGATGCTGCTCCATGGAGGGGCAATCGTCGCGATCAAGGGGCTTGGCGGATTTCAACTCGCCTGCGACGCCTGCAACGAAGAGGCGGTTGCCAGGCTTCGCAAACGCAAGCAGCGTTACGCAAAGCCATTCGCTCTCATGGCAAGGGATCTGGACGCCATCCGGCGCTATTGCTCCGTTTCTCCAGAGGAGGAGGCGCTTCTGAAGAGCGCAGCAGCGCCGATTGTGATTTTGCCAGCGAGCGGGCCGGAACGCGTGGCAAGCGCCGTTGCGCCAGGATATCCCTCGCTCGGGTTCATGCTGCCCAATACGCCGCTGCATCATCTGCTTCTGCGCGCCACTGACCGTCCGCTGGTCATGACAAGCGGCAATCTCTCCGAAGAGCCCCAATGCACCGGGAACGAAGAGGCCAGGCGCAAACTTTCCGCCATTGCCGATTACGGGCTCTTTCACAACCGCGATATCGTCAACCGATTGGACGATTCTGTTGCAAAGGTCATGGGCGGCACCCCGCGTCTTTTCCGCCGCGCGCGAGGCTATGCGCCTGCGCCCATTAAACTTGCCGCCGGATTTGAGCGCGCAGAACCAGTGCTCGCGCTTGGGGGGGAGCTCAAGAGCACCTTCTGCTTGCTGAAAGACGGGCAAGCGGTTGTTTCGCAGCATATTGGCGATCTGGAAGACGCCGCCACTTTTGCAGATTATCAAAGAGCTATCGCCCTCTACCGGGCGATGTTCGATCTGGATCCCAAGATCCTCGCGGTGGACGTGCATCCCGAGTATCTCTCCGCCAAGACCGGCCGTGAACAAGCAGCGTCTTCAAGGTGCCGGATCGAAGAGATCCAGCACCACCACGCGCACATCGCGAGCTGTCTTGCTGAGAACGGTGTCCCACTCGAAACGCGCCCAGTCCTCGGCATTGCGCTTGATGGTCTAGGCTTTGGTCCCGATGGCACGCTTTGGGGGGGAGAATTCCTGCTCGCAGATTACAAGAGCTTCGAGCGGGCGGGATGCTTCTTGCCGGCCGCAATGCCGGGCGGAGCCCAAGCGGTCCGTCAGCCCTGGCGGAACACCTTTGCGCATCTCGCGGCCGCAACCGGCTGGGAGCGCTGCAAGAAGGAGCACGGAGGGCTGGAGCTCATCCGTTATCTCGAAACAAAGCCCCTCGCTCCGCTCAGCGCAATGATAAGGCACGGGATCAACGCGCCGCTCTCGAGCTCCTGCGGGCGGCTCTTCGATGCAGTGGCCGCCGCGATTGGGCTCTGCCGGGATGCGGCGAGCTACGAAGGCCAAGCCGCCATCGAGCTCGAGAACTGCGTCGATTCACAGGCTCTGGCGGCACCGGAGGCGTATCCAGCAGCAATTGGCATGCCAGCCGCCTCTTCCCCGGGGCTGCTAATGATGAGCTTTTCGCCTCTGTGGGAGGCGATTCTCGATGATCTTGAGCGAATGACACCGCCCGGCGTAATTGCGGCGCGGTTTCACAAGGGGCTGGTGCAAGCAATTGCAGCCATGGCCCGCCAAATCTTTGACCGTCACGGCCCAAGGCTTGAGCCGGCTGTGGCCCTGTCCGGAGGCTGTTTTCAGAACAAGATCCTCCTGGAAGGCGTCTGCCACTCGCTCCAAAGTCTCGGATTACGGGTGCTTACGCATTCGCTTGTCCCGTCCAATGACGGCGGCCTCGCCCTCGGGCAAGCAGCGGCCGCAGCCGCCCGGTCCATTGCAAAGAGCTGCCCGCCGCAGGGCAGAAAGGCGAGAGCATGTGTCTAGGAATTCCCGGACAGATCATTGCGATTTCCGACCCTGCCAACATGCTCGGTATCGTGGATGTGTCCGGCGTGCGGCGAGAGATCAATCTGGCGTGCATTGTCACAGATGATCATTCGGTCGAAGACTGCCTTGGGGACTGGGTCCTTGTGCATGTCGGTTTTGCCATGAGCCGCATCAGCGAAAAAGAGGCGGCCGAAACGCTGAGGATTCTGGAAGAGCTGGGGGAAGCCGGGCCAGAGCGCGATGCCATGCAGACGGAAGATCCCCGCTGATGTCTCAAGGCGGAGCGGTTGAGCTATGAGGCAGCAATGTCGCAGGATGATGCCTTAAAAGATCTCTATCCATTCCTTCATGGCAGGGCGCCCGGCGCGCGTGCCTTAAGCGCGGCGCTTGACGAATCCGTGCGGCAGAAGGTTCGGCATCATCAGGAAATCCTTGCAGGGTTCTTCGCAAAAAACTGCGAGCCAGTCATAAGCACGGCAAGGACCATCGCCGAAGTGTACCGCCGCGGCGGTCGGCTCTTCTCCATGGGAAACGGCGGGTCGAGCTGCGACGCTGCGCATGTCGCGGTGGAATTTATTCATCCAATCACGGCCGGCCGGCCTGCTCTCACCGCGGTCAACCTTGCCTGCGACACAGCGACGATGACAGCCGTCGGAAATGATGTTGGATTTGACAATATCTTCGTGCGCCAAATCATTGCCCTCGGGCGGCCCGGCGATGGCTTGATCGGCATCTCGACCAGCGGGAACTCAACCAACCTGATCAAAGCTTTCAAAATGGCAAAAGAAATGGGGCTGCGGACGATCGGTCTTGCCGGAAACACGGGCGGGGAGATGGCGAAAGCTGGCCTCGATCATTGCTTGATCGTCGAGACGGACAGCATCCATCGCGTGCAGGAGTGCCACGTCACGATCTATCACATCCTTTGGGACTTGGTGCATACGCTTCTCTCCGATGAGCGCGGGAGACTCTCATTTCAAGCCGCCGGGTAAAGAGGAGCAGCGGCAATGAAGTATGTTGACGAATTCCGCAATCCGGAGCGAGCCAAGGCGCTCCTGCGCGAAATTGAAACGCTTGCCGCGCGCATCCATCAATGCCGCCGCCGCCCCATTGCGCTCATGGAAGTGTGCGGCGGCCACACGCACACAATCTTCAAATTTGGCATCGAGGCCATGCTGCCGGAATCGGTAGAGCTTGTTCATGGCCCGGGGTGCCCTGTCTGCGTGCTCCCCATGGGGCGGGTCGATGATTGCATTGCTCTTGCCGAGTCTCCCGGGGTGATTTTCACCACCTTTGGCGACGCCGTGCGTGTGCCCGGCTCGAAGAAAAGCCTTCTTGGCGCAAAGGCAGGCGGCGCTGATGTGCGGATGGTTTATTCGCCTCTTGATGCGCTCAAGATCGCGCGCGCAAATCCTGGGAAGGAGGTCATCTTCTTCGGCCTTGGATTTGAGACAACAATGCCGTCGACGGCGTTGACAGTCCTTCAGGCTGAGCGGGAGGGCATCCGCAATTTTTCGCTGTTTTGCAACCACATCACCATCATTCCAACCATTAAGGCCATTCTTGATAGCCCGGAGCTTGAGCTCGACGGGTTTCTTGGCCCAGGGCATGTCAGCATGGTAATTGGAATGGGGCCTTATCAATTCATCGCCAAGCATTACCGACGGCCGCTCGTGATCGCGGGGTTCGAGCCGCTTGATATTTTGCAATCGGTCTGGATGCTTTTGAAGCAAATCGCGGAGGGCCGCTGCGAGATCGAGAACCAGTACAGCCGCGTGGTCCCTCCCAACGCCAATAGCGCGGCGCTTGCCGCCATCAGCCAGGTTTTTGAGCTGCGCGAGTTCTTCGAATGGCGAGGTCTCGGCTCGATCGACCGGTCGGGCGTGAGGCTTCGCGAGGCCTATGCGGACTATGACGCCGAGCGCAAATTCAGCGTTCCAGCGCTCCGCATTGCCGATCCAAAATCCTGCCAATGCGGCGAAGTGCTGAAGGGGGTGATCAAGCCTTGGCAATGCAAGGTCTTTGGCAGCGCCTGCACGCCCGAGACGCCGCTCGGCGCGCTGATGGTGTCATCCGAAGGCGCCTGTGCCGCCTATCACCGGTTCGGCGGTCTTGGCCGCAAATCACATAAGGCAAATGCAGCATGACGGTGATGCCGCGCCGCCCAGAATCCGCTGCTTCCCGGAGCAAGGGCAGCCTTCACGTTCCAGCGGTTACGCTGGCCCACGGCGGCGGCGGATCGGCAATGCGCGATCTCATCGATGACGTTTTCGTGTCAGCTTTCGATAACCCAGTCTTGGCTGCGCTCGAGGACCAGGCGCGGCTCCCCCTTGCAGAGCTTGCGTCGCTTGGCGATAAGCTCGCCTTCACGACCGATTCCTATGTCATAGACCCTCTCGTCTTTCCTGGCGGCGACATCGGCAAGCTCGCGGTTTGCGGCACGGTTAACGACCTCGCTGTCGGAGGCGCAGTGCCGCTTTATCTAACGTGCAGTGCAATCATCGAGGAGGGGCTCGATGTTGATCTGCTCAGAGCAATTGCGAAATCCATGGCCTCTGCGGCGGCCGGGGCAGGTGTTGCTATCGTCACAGGCGACACCAAAGTCGTGCACAGAGGCGCCTGCGATAAGCTCTTTATCAATACGGCCGGGGTCGGGGTCATTCGCAAAGGACTCGACCTCGGCGCGGACCGCTGCAGGCCCGGAGACGCCATTCTCGTCAACGGGCTTCTCGGCGACCATGGCGCGGCCATTCTCAATGCCCGCGGCGACATGGCGCTTACGGCCGGAATTGAAAGCGACTGCGCCGCTTTGCACGGGCTCATTGCGGAACTTCTCAAAGCCGCTCCTTCCACGCGCTTCATTCGCGACGCCACCCGCGGCGGTCTTGCCACTGTTCTCAATGAGGCGGCCAAGGCATCAAGCACCGGCATCAGGATCATTGAGGATGCGATACCGATGCGCGAGGAGGTGAAGGCCTTCTGCGAAATACTTGGCCTCGACCCTCTTTACCTCGCAAATGAAGGAAAAATCGTTTGTGTCGTGCCCCAGGACGAAAAGGACGCAGCAGCCGGGGCCATGCGCGGACATCCCCTTGGGAAAATGACTGCCATCATTGGCGAAGTGACCGGTGAATGGCCCGGGCGTGTTGTCATGAACACCGTTCTGGGCGGTTCACGAATCGTGGATATGCTCGTTGGCGATCAATTGCCGAGGATTTGCTAAGATGCACGAGCTCGCACTGGCGCAGAGCGTTGTTGAAGCCGTGGCAACGCATGCAAACGGCCGCAAAATCCGGCGTGTCAAACTTGAAATTGGCAAGCTTGCCTGTGTCATGCCGGATGCCTTGCTGTTCTGCTTTGATGCTGTGACAGCGGGCACGCCGCTTGAGGGCGCTGCACTGGAGATCCTTGAGATCGAAGGCCAGGCACGCTGCCGGACATGCGGCGAAATCTTCGTCACCGAAACGCTCTGGGCCATTTGCCGTTGCGGATCACAAGATTGCGAGCGCCTCTCCGGCAGCGAGTTGAACATCAAGGAATATGAACTGTGCACAGCGCTGCTGTTCGAAGGCAGCGCCCCCTAAGTTGAGGAGGACGGAGGATGTGCGCGACTTGCGGCTGCCAGGATGGCGCGGACGCTAAGATCATCAACATTGAAACGGGAAAAGCGCTGAGCGAGCCGCCGGCGCATCATCAGCATCATCAGCATCATCAGCATCATCATCATGATCATGCAGAGCCGCATCCGCATTCCCATGGCCATCACCATCACAGCCCGGATGATGTCTCAGACCGGAGGGAGCGCGCCCAAAGCGCCTCAACCGTGCGGTTGGAACAAAGTCTTCTCGAGAAGAACGATGCAATCGCTGCCCGCAACCGGGCTTGGTTTGCGGGCCGGGAGATCCTCGCGCTCAATCTTGTGAGCAGCCCAGGCGCGGGCAAGACGGCTGTGCTTGAGCGGACTTTGCGCGGACTTCAGAAAACACAGCCCTGTTTTGTCATCGAAGGGGATCAAGCGACGTCGAACGACGGCGAGCGGATCAAGAATGCGGGCGCGCCCGCCGTACAGATCAACACAGGCAGCGGCTGCCATTTGGATGCTTCAATGGTTGCCCGCGCTCTCCCTGCGCTTAAACCGTCATTCCGCTCTCTTGTCATGATCGAGAACGTCGGCAATCTCGTTTGCCCTGCCCTTTTCGATTTAGGTGAGCATGCTAAGGTTCTGATCCTCTCTGTCACGGAAGGCGAGGACAAGCCGGTTAAGTACCCGCATATGTTCGAGGCGGCGAGGCTGCTCCTTATCAACAAGATCGATCTCCTGCCGTATCTCGCATTCGACCTCGATCGCTGCATGGCTTATGCACGCCAAGTCAATCCTTGCATCGAGATCCTTGCTCTATCCGCAGCAACGGGGGAAGGTTTCGAAGCCTGGCACGCATGGATCTCGAATGCATCGTCGAATATGGCTGACGGACCCTTGCAGGGGCATTTGGGCGCAGCGCCATAAACCGGGAATGACCAGAGTGCCTCTCGCTCAAACGCCCCTTCGCCGCGTGGCGCCGCAAACCTCGGGCTATTCGGCTAGTCTCTTGAGGAGGAGGAAGCTATGCCAGGAAAGATTTTAGCTGCATCGCTCGCTTTATGGTGTCTTGCCGCTTTTCCAGCTTTCGCCCATGTAGGCCAAGGTCACACTGAGGGATTTGCACATGGTTTCGTTCACCCCCTGACTGGGCTCGATCATGTCATTGCCATGGCCGCTGCCGGTCTCTATGCCGCTATACTAGGCGGCCGCCGTCTTTGGCTTGTGCCAATGGCCTTCATCGCTTGCATGATCTCCGGCGGAAGCCTCGGCTATGGCGGAATTCCTTTTCCGCAAGTTGAGGAAGGCATCGGAGCCTCCGTTGTGGTTCTGAGCCTTGCGGTTGCATTGGGCTTTGAACTTCCCGCCGTTGCAGCGATGATGCTTGTTGGCGTGTTCGCTGTGTTTCACGGGCACGCGCATGGCAGCGAAGGCGCTGAGCTCAGCTCTTTTCTGCCTTATGCGGCGGGGTTCTCGGCGGCCACGGCATTACTCCATCTCACGGGCATTGGTCTAGGAATTGGGCTAAGCCGCCTGAAGAAAGCTCCATCGCTCGCATTGCGCAGATCCGCTGGAGCCGCGGGCGCGCTTGCAGGCGTGGCAATCCTTGGCGGATGGCTGTGAATTGGCTGCGTTGCGGCCGCTGAGCGGCGAGGCTTGGAAGTGAGTCAGGGCTTGCAGCCAATGCAGGGTTAGCCCTGCGCCATAACGAGGCGCTATTCCTCCTCGAGGCGCTGGTAGACTTGCTTGGTGCCAAAATAGACGCCTTGAATGAGCAAGGTGCAGCCTGCGAGATCGAGGGCGAGCGCTGCGGCCGCTGCCAGGGTTGAAACGGGCAGAAGTATAGCAAGCGTTGTCCTTGCAGCGAAAAGGCACCAGGCAAGGGCAGTCCTGATGCCGTGCCGTGCAGCAAGTTTCAGATCAATGCCGGCAAGCGAAGGTTGAACATATTCGATAAGGCCAGCGGCGATCGCCGCAGCGCCAGAGGCCGTGCCAAGGCTGCTAGCTGCAATGCCCAGCTTCCACCACGGAGCGGGATCGGCTGCCAGCGCCAGGAAATCGAGCACTGGAAGCAAAAGCCAGAACGTCACCGGAAAATGCACCAGAAGAGGGTGCAAGGGGAGACCGGATACGCGCGGCCTTGGTATCACCATAACGCCTTCATTTTCCAGTGTCACCCTGGCCTTTTGTTCTGCCGCCGGACTGGCAGGCTCTGCAAACGGGCATTGCAGCGGCTGCTTCCTAAAGGGCGGCTGTTCGGCGGCGTCTTCCGGTGTATTCCTCTCAGCGCCCCGGCTCCAGCACTAAATGATGCAAGATGAGGCCACTGGAAAATTCCGCAGGCGCGCCAACAATCCAGCTCTCCTGCTGGTCGGAGTAATGGGGAGATCCAACCTGCCCTGACTGACCGCCCGGCATATGAAGAATTCCTCCGGCTTCCCGTCCCGGTGTTACGATCATGCGCGCGCTTGCGCCGAATCTGCCGCCGGAAAAACGGACGCAGTGGCCGCAACCTGCAATGGAGGCAGAAGGCATGTCGAGAATGCGATGCAACAGCGGAATGCCGCCGGCCAGAGGATGACGAATCTCGGCTTTGCTCACCTCCCCCCATGTCAGGCCAGCAAGGCTCTCCAGTCCATGACGTATTGCGAGTTTTTTTGCGCTTTGGCTGAGGATCTCGCGCAGAAAACTGTCCCAGTCATGGAAGCTCTTCTGATCCGGCAGCAAATCATCCCGCTTGGCGCCGATGATCCTCTGCACAGGAACATCAACACCATTCCAGAAGTACGTGAAACCTGGGTCGGCCGCCCTGCATTGGGCTAAGAGCGGCGTGAGAATCGCTTCCACAAGCTCCGCGCGAAACTCCATGAGGAGAGGCAGGCCGAGAGACCCGGTTTCCGCTCTGCCATCCCATGCCAGAAGGTATTTGCGGAGCTCTTGCGCGGAGAACAGACCGGGCGCCGCTTTTTCTTCGCGGCCAAGCACCCTCAAGGCCAGCTCTTGATAATAGCGGTAGACGTCCGACTTTGTGTCGAGCTGCACCTCCAGCATATCGGACTCGGCTGCGCTTGCGAGCGCTTTCAGGCGCTCGCTCACCCGCCAAGCCCTGTAACCGCCCGAGAAATCGTGCCCAATGCCCGCGAAATAGCCTGTGCTCAGCATCCGCTGATTGGTATTGACAAGAAAGCCGCTTGGCGGATTGACGATGCTTGGCATCTCATCAGGCGGAACATAGCCGTCCCAGCCTTTGCGGCCATCGGCCCAAGACTCGCTGAACAGGCCATCAAATCCGAAGCGGCGCGGAATTTTGCCCATATAGGTCCATGCGATATTTCCTTCGCGATCGGCCAAGAGCACATTCAAAGGAGGCCCGCCGGCACGATGGAGAATGCTGAGAGCCTCTTCAGCGCTCTTGCTCTGCGCAAGACTGGCAAAGCCAAGGTCCATTGCAGCAGGATCGAGCGCGGTCCAATGCACGGCAACCGGCTTTCCAAGGAGCCGCTCTGGAAGAACTGGGCCCCAAATTGTTGTCCGGATTTTTAGATTTTCTTCAGCGCCTCCCCGGACGCGGATAGTTTCATCCCGTGTCTCGAATGGCAGGAGACCCGATGGCGTTCGGTACATGCCCGGACGGCCGTAGTCCTCCTCGATAAAAACGAGATCTGTGAAGTCGCCTTCCACGCTCGTCAGGCCCCAGGCGACATGCCCATTGCTTCCAGAAATCAGCAGGGGAAAGCCCGGGAGGGTCAATCCTGAGAGGGTGACACTGGGGTAGCGCAGCTCGGCGCGGTACCAGATATTTGGCACCGAGAGTTCAAGATGCATATCGTTTGCAAGGATCGCGCGCGAGCCTCCAGCCTTTGCCGGGCCGACGGCCCAGCCATTCGATCCACGCATCGTGCCAGCAGCAGAAACAAAACCGCCCGCGGCATGTTCCGTTCGCCTAGCTTCTCTCAGAACAGCGGCAAGTTCAGCCGCTGGAAGGGCGTCGTCCGCGCAACGGCTAGGATTCCGCGGCGAAACAATTTCATTGTAGCAGTCGTTTTGCGGGGTGAGAAAATCAACGACTGCCCCCGGGAGCGTATGCCGCATCACGGTGGCTGTTCTTTCCTGATCCCCAGACCAGGAAAGAAGGGCATTCATCCCAAGCAAGACAAGGATGCTGTCCTCAGGCCGCCATGGCTCAGGGCGGAAGCCGAGGAGTGTGAATTCAATGGGAAACATCCAGGCAGCCGCCATGGCCTGATTGACGCCCGCCGCATAAGCTTCAAGCATCTGACGCCCGGCTCGGGGAAGACGGTCGAGAACCGCGCCCGCTAGGCGGCCGAAACCCATCACTCTGTTCCAGCGGTCCTCTTCTAGCAGCGACTCGCCAAATATTTCGGCAAGCCGTCCGGCTGGGCCGCGCCGGAGCAATTCCATTTGGAAAAGACGGTCTTGGGCAGTCACAAATCCAAGGGCCCGGTAAGCGTCGAGCGCGTTTGCTGCAGAAATGTGAGGGATCCCAAGCTTATCGAAGCCAACTTCTGCCTTTTCGCTCAGGCCTGGAATAAACTGGATGCCATCTCGGGCTGGCAGAGGGGCCTTGACCGCAAAGATGAGCAGGGACGCCGCACCAAGAGAAATAGCAGTCATTGTCCAGACGGCAAGCCGCAGTGCTTTCCTCCGGTATCGGAACACATTGGTAGCGCCCCGCTTAATTCCCTTTACGCCAGCAGTCATTCATCGAGCCTCGCAAGAGTCTCGCGGATCGAAGCATGCAGATCCGGGCTTGAGATGATCGAGCTATGATCGCCGTCTATGACCGTCACGCAGGTCTTTGCGCCAGTCAAATTGGCCCAATCGGCAGGTGGAGCGCCGCCTTGACCGAGCGAGCCCCGGGCCCACCAGACGTGCAGTTTGCCCGCGAAGCGGGGGGGGCGGAATGTATCCTCGAGCACCGACACATAGCGCCAGAGGGACGTTTCTAATCGAAGCGCATCAATTGGGATATCGCTGAGCCACAAGCCTTTCTCGCGGCCCCAAATTGCTGCGGCCGCAGGGCGTTCGAGCGGCGCAAGCCCGGTCAAAATACTCTCAATTTCACGGGCCGCATGAGACGGCATCTCATCAAGGCGCTTCCTATCTTCCGGGTTCTTAAGAAAGCCAGCCAGCCTCCCCTTCCAATCGTCTTCAGCAAGCGCTTGAGGCAGATCCGTATCGATCAGGCCGAGGAAGCCGACGTTTGCGCCGCTTCTGGCAAGCTGGGCCGCGATGCCGGCAGCAAGAAGCCCTCCAAGAGACCATCCAAGAAGCCGGAATGGCCCGCCTGGATGATGAAGCCGAAGCACCTCTGCGTAGTCCCTCACGGCCGAACCAAAATCCTGCGGCTCAATTTCCAGATTGGACGCCGCCCGCATTTGCAGGCCATAGATTGGATCATCTTCGCTGAGCGCCGCGATCAGCGGCTGGTAGCCATGAACATGCCCAACACCAGTGTGGAGGAGATAGAGAGGAGGGCGTCCTGTCCGTCCTTCCCGCAGCCTGATAAGCGGCGCCGCAGCGGCACGATGCTCAAAATCGAGCCATTCTGCCATGGACGCGATTGTTGGATATTGGAAGAGCGCCACAAGCGGGATATCCGTTTTTAATACATCGCGCATCTGCTGCGCGAGCTGCACTGCCAAAATTGAGTGCCCTCCAAGATCGAAAAAACTTTCATGCCTTCCAATGGAGGTAAGCCCTAGAATTCCTGCCCAGATCGGGGCAAGCATCGCTTCTGTGGAAGTTACCGGAAGTTCGAATAATCGATTGCTTTCCAGCTGCGCTTCCTCCTCCCCCCTTGGCGGCAATGCGGAGCGGCAGAGTTTGCCATTCTCATCACGCGGCAGCGCCTTCACCAGAATGAAGCTCGCGGGCACCATATAGGCGGGAAGGGCCTCTTGCGCGTGACGGCGCATCCTTTCCGGAGTCACGCTGCTGTCATTAGCTTCCACATAGGCCACAAGGCGGCTGCCGCCCGCAGCGCTCGTATGCATTGCAACGGCGGCCGCAAACACGCCAGGCAGCGCCCCGAGGCACGCTTCGATTTCCTCAAGCTCGATGCGGAATCCGCGTAATTTCACCTGGGAATCTGCCCTGCCGCGAAATTCGAGAACACCGTCATGGCGCCAGCGGGCCAAATCGCCGCTGCGGTAAAGACGGCCGCCCGGACTGCCAAACGGATCAGGAATGAAGCGCCCGGCGGTCAGGCCAGCATCCTTCAGATATCCGCGCGCAAGCCCAGCCCCCCCAATATAAAGCTCTCCCGTGACCCCGGCTGGAGAGAGGTTCAGATGCCGGTCAAGAACATAGAGCCGGACATTTCCAATTGGCCTTCCCACTGGCACGCCCGCATCGCTTGCATGCCCGGCGTGCCCGGAGGGGCAGTCCCAAAAGGCCGCGTCAATTGCTGCCTCGGTTGGGCCATACATATTGTAAAGGCGGCAGCAAGAAGAAGCATAGAATTGGCTGCGCAACGAATCACTCATCATCTCGCCGCCGCAACAAACAACACGCAGCGACCGGCATTCACGCCAGCGCGGCATAAGCAGCAGCGCGCGCAGGAGTGAGGGGACGGCCTCCATAAAGGTCACCGAATGCCGGATGATCAATTCAACGAGGCGCGCAGGATCGGAAGCATCACGCGCAATGACCAAGGATGCCCCTGATGCAAGCGCGCCCAGGATCTCCCACAATGAGACGTCAAAGCTTGGAGAGGTGCGCTGCAAGACGACGTCATTAGAAGACAATTCGAACTTTGATATTCCCCATGCGACACGGTTCGTAAGAGCCCGGTGAGGCACTGCAACTCCTTTTGGGCGGCCCGTCGAGCCAGATGTGAAAAGCACGTAAGCAAGAGCTTCCCCGGGGACTGAGACTTCAGGGGCCGTCTCAGGATAGCTAAGAAATGAATTGTCAGCTAAATCAAGCACTGGCAGGCCGCCCCGAAGCTCCTCCGGCACGCTGCCAGCCGACAGGATCATTGCGGGAGAGGAGTCCGCAAGCATAGCATTCAGACGCGCGGAAGGATATTCCGGATCAAGGGGGACATAAGCGCTACCGGTCTTGAGCACAGCAAGAAGCGCAATGACAAGCTCGATCGACCGCCCGGCATAAACGGCAATGAGAGTCTCTGGGCCAACGCCACAGCCAATCAAATGATGTGCTAGACGGTTTGCCCGCTGATTCATCTCCCGGTACGTCAACCGGCGCTCCCCTTCGATGAGCGCCGTTGCCCCGGGAAAACGCGCTGCGCTTTCCTCGATCAGCAGCACGGCACTTGCCTGAGCCGTGCCTGACCGAATCGCGCTCCCGGAGCTGGCCTGACCGTTTCCGGCTTCAATCAGCAACGATTGCTCCGCTTCATCCAACATGAGCAAATCACCGATACGGGCATCGGGATGTTCTGCTACTGCATCGAGAAGAGAAGCATAATAAGCAGCCATCCGTTCGATGGTGGAGCGGTCAAAAAGATCCGTATTATATTCGAAGTTAACCAAGAGGCCGCTGGCCGTGATAGAAGCATCGACGGCAAGATCAAACATCGCGGTTGCCGTGTCAGCTTCGACCGTCTCGATCAAAAGGTCTTTCAATTCGATGCGGGGAGCAGGAGTGTTATCCATTGCAAAGGAGACCTGAAAGACCGGATTGCGACCGGCGTCGCGCGGCAGGTTCAGTTCCGTCACGAGTTTCTCGAACGGAAGATCCTGATACTCCTGGGCTTTCAGCAATTCACCGCGCACGCGGGCAAGGACCTCCGTGAAACGCGGATTTCCTGCAAGATTTGCGCGCAAGGCAAGCATGCTCACAAAGCAGCCGATGAGCTGCTCGGTTTCAACGTGCTGCCTATTTGCGACCGGTGTTCCAATGCAAAAATCGTCCTGGCTGCTAAAGCGCGAGATCAGCACCTCAAACGCTGCCAAAAGCGCCATGAAGAGCGTTGCGCTATTGCGCTGGGCTAATCTTTGCAGCTTCTCTGCCAGATCAAGCGGCAGAGACTTGCTGAGGCTTGCGCCAGCGTATGTCTGGATCTTTGGGCGCGGCCGGTCAGCGGGAAGCTGCAGCGGCGGGGCGCCAGCAAGATGCGTGCGCCAATATGCAAGCTGCCGCCTAATCTCCTCTTCGGTGAGGAGCTCCCGCTCCCATAGCGCAAAATCGGCGTATTGAAGGGGCAATGGAGCCGCTGCCGTTTCCTGGCCGGAAATTAGACGCTCGTAATTTTGGGCAAGCTCGCTTGCCAAAATACCCAAAGACCAGCCATCGGCGACGCTGTGATGCAAAGTCAGAACAAGAACATGCTCGCGAGCGCCATCCTCCTTCGTTTCTCCCAAAGCAAAAAGACTGCCGCGAATCAGCGGGCCGATTGTAAGGTCGAAGGGCTTGCGCGCCTCTTCCATTGCAAGCCGCTGCACAATGGCGCGACGGTCCTGATCCGCGGGCTGAGGAAGATGAACGGCAGGGATAATGACGGACACTTCCTTAGCGATCGCCTGGACCGGCTGGCCGTTCACGGCGGGAAAGGATGTGCGCAGAATTTCATGGCGCTGCACCACAGCCTGCAGGGCATTCCCCAAGGCTGCGCAATCTAAACGCCCGAAAAGGCGCAGCACGAGCGGCATATTGTAGAAAGGGCAGCCGGGCTCAAGCTTGTCTAAGAACCACAGCCTCTCCTGCGCGAAGGATAAAGGAATGGGAGACTCCCGCGGCCTTTCTATCAGGCGCGGGCGGAAACCTTGCCGGCCCAAAGGTTCAGGCATCTTCCCGCTGCGGGGAGCGAGCGCCCTGGCAAGCTCCGCAATGGTTGGAGCCTCAAACAGCGAACGCACGCTCACATCGGCGCAAAGATCCCGCTTGATCCGGGATACGACCTGCATGGCTGTGATGGAATGCCCGCCAATCTCAAAGAAATTCTCGTCGATCCCCACCTCGTCACGGCCAAGCACAGCCCCCCAGAGGCTCGCCAGAATCTCCTCCATCGCAGTTCGCGGTGCTTTGGGGCGCGCGGGTCTGCTTGATAATTCTGGCACGGCCAGTGCGTTTCGATCGACCTTTCCATTCCGGTTAAGCGGAAGGGCGTCAAGCTGGACAAAAACCGGCGGAATCATGTAATCGGGCAACGCCCTTGCAAGTTCGCGCCGCAGTGCAGCCGGGTCGATGTCATGCCCAGAAGCCGGAACAACAAAGGCCGTGAGCTGCTTCTGACCCGGCCGGTCCTCGCGCAGCACAACGGCCGCCTGCCGGACAGAGTCCAAGGCGCAGAGTCTTGCCTCTATCTCACCAAGCTCAATCCTAAAGCCCCGGATCTTCACCTGATGGTCGATGCGGCCAAGATACTCAATCGCACCGTCCGGCCGGTAGCGGGCGAGGTCTCCGGTCCGGTAAAGACGTTCGCCTTTTGCCCCAAAAGGATCCGGCACAAACCTTTCCGCAGTTAGACCGGGGCGGCGAAGATAGCCGCGAGCCAGTCCCAAGCCACCAATATAGAGTTCGCCTTGAGCGCCGATAGGCACAGGCTCAAGATTCGAATCCAGTATATAGATTCGGGTGTTGGCAATTGGACGGCCGATTGGGATCTCTTTGAACGCGCAACTGTCAGGCGTGAGGTGAAACGCGGCAGCTGTCGCTGTCGTTTCTGTCGGGCCATAGGTATTGATCCAGCCTGCTTTGTCTGCCGTCAAAGCGCGCCAGGAGCGAAGCGCCTCCGCAGAAGCCTTTTCGCCGCCAACAAACACAAGGCGGATAGAAGCAGGGATGGGTTTTGCTGTTTCGGCCAGCTCGGCCGTCAAATAGTGCCAGAATGCGGTCGCTAAGGCGAGAACTGTCACCTTCCCGGCAGCAGCGAAATCCATGAGGCCGGTGAAAGAGTCGCGAATCTGCCGCGGCATCAGCACGACAGCAGCCCCGCAAATCCATGCGGGAAAGATTTCCTCGGCTGATTGATCGAAACTTATCGAAGAGAATTGCAGCACCCGGTCTGCTGGAGTGAGGCCAAACGCCCGTGCTTGTGCGAGCGCCAGATTGCTGAGACTCCTATGTGAGACCATGACGCCTTTGGGCAGCCCGGTTGATCCAGAGGTGTAAATGACATAGGCAAGATTTGCTGGCCCGCCCGACCTCGGCAAATTCGTTTCATCCGCTTGCGCCCAAAGCCCTGCATCGCGGTCGAGGCAGAATATGCGCGCCTCGGTTTCAGGCAAAGCAGAGAGGAGGTCTGCCTGGGTCAGCAGCACGGAAACCCCAGCGTCACTGATCATATAGGCAAGGCGGCCTGGCGGATAAGACGGATCTAAAGGAAGATAGGCGCCTCCGGCCTTCAGAATGGCAAGGATGGCGATCACCATATCGAACGAGGGCTCGACACAAAGTCCGACCAATATTTCTGGCCCAACCCCAAAACGGCGTAAATGCCATGCGAGACGGTTGGCACGGCGATTCAATTCATAATATGAGAGAGATTCCTCTCCGCAGGTCACAGCCGTCGCACTAGGCAAATGCGATGCCTGCTCTTCGAAAAATTCATGCACACAGAGCTCAAGAGGAAAAGCAGCTGCCGTGGCATTCCATTCAAGAACGATCTGGCGCCGCTCGGAGAGTGGCAAAATATCAATCGCCCCTGCAGGCGTCTCCGGTGTGTTTTCAAGAGCATCAGTGAGCCGTTCAAGGGCAGACTGCATCAAAATGCAAAGATGCTCTGGGCTGACTGGCTTCTGCGTCTGCGCAGTGAGCCGGAATCCTTCTCCAAAATCATCGACGGTCAGATCGCAAGGATAATTGCTTCGCTCTTCAGAGTAGAGTGTCAGTACACCCTCCAAGCCATTTGCTGCTCTACAAGATGTTTTTGCATCCTCAGGGCTATGGCGGTAATTCAATAAGGCCGTAAATAAGGGCGCTGGCGCATGGATGGCGCTGCACCTCTGCGCGAGCGCCAGCGAAGCATGCTCGTGTCTGAGCAGACTTGTCAGCAGCCGGTGCGTCTTCTGAACGCCTGCTGCGGCGGGGGTAGAATCCAGGCGAATGCGGATAGGCAGCGTGTTGATGAAGATCCCAGGCGCGCGGCTTACACCTTCGCTGCCGTGCATGCGCCCAAAAAGCACGGTGCCGAAGACAACATCCTCACGGCCAGAAACGCGCGCCAGCACAAGAGCAAAAGCCTGATGGCAGAGGCTCGCTGGGCTCACGCCAAGGGCGCGCGCCTGCTTGCGAATCCGCGCGGCCAGCCTCTCGTCCAGATCAAGCTTCGCTTCTTCAACATCAGAGGCGTCGCCATGAACATTCACAAGGCCAAAAGGGGCTGTTGGCTCAGTGATATCGCCCAGCATCGCCTTGAAAAAAGCTTCGTGCTCCTTCTGGCTGACACCGAGCCGTGATTCGGCAACAAAATTGCGGAACGGCACTGGCGGCGGCAATTGCTCATGCGCGCCAGCCATATGCGCTTGTGCTTCCCCGACCAGAACTTCGAGCGTTGTATGATCGCAAACAAGGTGATGCGCCAAAAGAAGCGCGGCCCAGCGTTGTTTGCAGGCATCCCAGGCAGTCAACACGCGCAGCAACGGCGCCTGCCGGACATCGAGCCGGAATGCCCGAGGATCATAATGTGCGCGCAGCTGCTCTTCAATGCCGCCATTCGATGGATTCAAAGCAACGGCTTCAACGATGAGCGGAGCTTCGCGCCATATAACTTGAACCGGCTCGGGCAAGCCCTCCCAAACAACAGCTGTGCGCAAGATATCATGCCGGGCGATTGCTGCGCGCAAGGCGTCGAGAAAACGGTCCAGCCGCTCACTTGTGTCAAAAGCAAGGAGATTTGCCAACAGGTAAGTG
The DNA here is from genome assembly GCA_035687205.1 of Methylocella sp. GTDB lineage: Bacteria > Pseudomonadota > Alphaproteobacteria > Rhizobiales > Beijerinckiaceae > Methylocapsa. Next base: position 29,080 of record DASRYK010000081.1, read on the forward strand.
TCGCCCCTGGCAGCCATTAAATGATGGAAAAGGATGCCTTCCTGCAGCGGCGCCAGCGGATAGATATCCTGGATGTTCCTGGCGCCTCCCGGAACCGTGGCAACGATGGTATCGATTTCTGCCTGGTGCAGCTTAACCAAAGGCAGCATCTCTGGCCGGATGACGTCACACCCTGGCGGTATGAGGTTTGGGGGAACAACAAATTCTCTGGACCCGCTCAATGAGGCTGCAAGAGCCGAGGGGGTTGGATTTGAAAACAGCGTGCGGACATCCGTGTGCAGCCCGGACTTCCGCATCCGCTCGACAACAGTCACGGCAAGGAGCGAGTGACCGCCAAGCTCAAAGAAATTATCGTCTCTGCCGATTCGCTGCGCGCCAAGCGCCTCTGCCCATATCTGGCAGAGTGTTTCCTCCGCAGGCGTGCGGGGTGCGGCGTACAGCTTGGCCGTCTGCGCAGCGATATCCGGCGGGGGCAAAGCATTTTTATCGATCTTGCCGTTTGGCGTGAGGGGCAGGGCATCAAGCAAGACGAATGCCGCAGGAATCATATGATCGGGCAAGGCGCGGCACAGCCATGCGCGTAGATCCCCGGCCTCGCATGAGACGCCTTCGGCGCGCACCGCATAGGCCACAAGCTGCTTATCCGACGCCGTCCCGCGCACCGCCACGACGGCCTGTTGGACATGGGGGTGGGCGCAGAGGCGGGCTTCGATCTCGCCGAGCTCGATCCTGAAGCCCCGGATCTTCACCTGATGGTCGATGCGGCCGAGATATTCAATCGCCCCGTCCGCGCGCCGCCGCG